>DATBTJ010000120.1:0-25095 GCA_036559305.1 Jatrophihabitans sp. | reverse complement strand
CAGACGCATCCGGCCCGACTCGTGGTCGACCTCGTACTTGTTCCGGCTACCGCGCGGGATCTCGATGAGGACGTCGAACTCCACGGTGGGGCTCCCTTTCAGCGGGCGATGACCGACATAGTCTGACGCATCGTGAGAACGGGGCGGCACCGTCGGCGGCTGGTGGTGGCGTGCGCCATTCTCGTGTTCGCCGTGGCGCTCGGTTTCGGGCTCGGTTTCGGCATCACCACGCAGCTGCGGCACGCGACGGCGAAGCCCGCCCCGCCCCGTCCCAGCCTGCCTGTGGCGCTGGGCGCGGTCACCGCCGCCCCGTCGCCGGACCCGGCCGCTGCGGGCGGCCCGGCCGGAACTGCGGCGACCCCGCAGGGGGTACGGGCGGCGATCGGTTCGCTCGCCCACGCGCCCGGCCTCGGCGCGCGCCTGCTGGCGCGGGTCATCGACGCCCGGACCGGGCGGGTGCTCTTCGACCAGGCCGGCAGCACGGCGGCCGCGCCCGCGTCCACCGGCAAGTTGCTGACCGCCGCAGCGATCCTGGCCGTGCGCCGGCCCACCGACCGGTTCACCACCACCGTCCTCGACGCCGGCCACGGCACGGTCGTGCTGGTCGGCGGCGGCGACCCGACCCTGGCCGCAGCCCGGCCCGGCAAACCGACCACCTATCCGGACGCGGCCCGGCTGAGCGCGCTCGCCGCGCAGGTCCGGGCCCACCACGTCACCGTCCGGCGCATTGTGGTCGACGATTCGCTGTTCTTCGGCCCGTCGGTCTCGCCGCACTGGGACGCCACCGACATCGGCACCAACTACGCCGCACCGATCACCGCCCTCATGGGCGACGCAGCGGTGATCCGTCCACCCGGCTATGCGCGCAGCACCGCACCCGACCTGGACGCCGCGAAGGCGTTCGCGGCGCTGCTCGGCAAGCCCGGCCTGCCGATCCGCACCGGCCGCACGCCGGCCGGGACGACGAAGCTCGCGCAGGTCGAATCGGCGCCGGTGGCGGCCCTGGTCGACCAGATGCTGCAGACCTCCGACAACGTCATCGCCGACGTCCTCGCCCGGCAGGTGGCGATCGCCGTGCACCAGCCGGCGTCGTTCACCGGCGCGGTGACCGCGATCCGGACCGTGCTCGGCAAGCTCGGTGTGCAGGTCGGGGACGGCATGAAGGACGGCAGCGGGCTGTCCTCGGCCGACCGGGTCTCGCCCGCCGCGCTGGCCGGCGTGCTGCGCCTGATCGCCGGCTACGGGCCGCCCGCGGCGGCGCAGGTGCGGCTCGTCGCCGCAGAGCTGCCCGTCGGCGGGTGGAGCGGCACGCTCGCCGAGCGCTACACCGACGGCGCCGAGCACTTCGCCGCCGGCCGGGTGCGCGCCAAGACCGGCACGCTGTCGACGGTGTCCTCGCTGGCCGGGCTGGTGCGCGACAAGTCGGGACGGCTGCTGGTGTTCGCCTTCGACGCCGACCGCGCGGTCGGCACCTACGGCGCCGAGGCGGCGCTGGACGCGATCACCGCCCGGCTGGCCCGGTGCGGCTGCTGATCGGCCGGCCGACCTCCGGCCGACAGCGCGAATCCGGACCGGCCGGTACTGTCGGGTTCGTGGGTTCCCTCATCGACTGGGACTTGGCCGCCCGGGCGGCCAAGCGGTTCAGCCCGCCCCCGCCCGGCGTCACCCGCACCGAGGCCGACGAGGCCGTCGGTGAGCTGTACCAGGCCACCGCGCGCGCTGCCGGGCACGTCGCCGAACTCACCGGCCTCGACGAACCGCAGGTCACCGCGGTGACCCGGGTGATCGACCGGCCCGGCTGGATCGACGCGAACAGCAGCGGCATGCGTGCCGTGCTCACCCCGCTGGTCGACAAGCTCGCGGCAGACAACCCGGTGGGCCGGGTCGCCGAAGGCATCGGAGGCCGCCTCACCGGGGTGCAGGTCGGCCTGGTACTGGGGTTCCTGTCCGGCAAGGTGCTCGGCCAGTTCGAGTTCTTCGACCGGCCCGGCGGGCAGTTGCTGCTCGTCGCGCCGAACATCGTCGCCGTCGAGCGCCAGCTCAAGGTCAGCCCGGCCGACTTCCGGCTCTGGGTGTGTCTGCACGAGGTCACCCACCGGGTGCAGTTCACCGCCGTCCCGTGGCTGCGCCGGCACATGCAGAACGAGGTCGACGCGCTGACCGCGGCCACCGACACCGACCCGGACGCGCTCAAGCGGCGGCTGTCCGGCGCGGTCGGCGAGCTGGTCAAGGTGGTGCGCGGCCAGGGCAACGGCGAGGGGCTGATGGCCGTCGTCGCGACCCCCGAGCAGCGCGCCGTGCTCGACCGCATCACCGCCTTCATGTCGTTGGTCGAAGGACATGCCGAGTACGTGATGAACGCCGTCCCCGCCTCGGTGATCCCCTCCCAGGAGGCGATCGAGAAGCGGTTCGCCGCGCGGCGCCGCAAGGGCGGCAACGCGCTCGACCGCATGCTGCGGCGGCTGCTCGGCCTCGACGCGAAGACCCGCCAGTACGTCGACGGCGCGGCGTTCGTGCGCACCGTCATCGACCGCGTCGGACTCGACGGCTTCAACGCGATCTGGACCTCGACGCAGACCCTGCCGACGAAGGACGAGATCGCCGAGCCGCTGAGCTGGATCAAGCGCGTCCACGCCTGAGCGATGCCCGGACCGCACCCGGCCGTCGCGCAGTTGCGCAGCGCGGTCCGTCCGGCGCTTGCCGGGCCCGGAGTTCTGGTCGCCTGCTCCGGCGGCGCCGACTCGCTCGCCCTTGCCGCGGCCGTCGCCTTCGAGGCGGCCCGCCAGGACGGCTGCCCGTACGGACTGGTGACGATCGACCACGGCCTGCAGGACGGTTCGGCCGAGCAGGCCCAGCGGGTGGCTGCGCTCGGGTACGAACTCGGCTTCGACCCGGTCGAGATCGTGCGCGTCGAGGTCGGGACGGCCGGTGGCCCCGAAGCCGCGGCCCGCGCCGCGCGCTACCGGGCGCTGGACGCGGTCGCCGAGTCCCTGGACCGGCACGTGCTGCTCGGCCACACCCTCGACGACCAGGCCGAGACCGTGCTGCTCGGCCTCGGCCGCGGCTCGGGGGCCCGCTCGATCAGCGGCATGCGGGCGCGCAGCGGCCGGTACCGGCGCCCGCTGCTCGGTATCCGTCGTACGACGACCGAGGCCGCCTGCCGCGCGCTCGGTCTCGCCTGGTGGGACGACCCGCACAACACCGACCCCGCGCTGCAGCGGGTGCGGCTGCGCCGGGAGGTGCTGCCGCTGCTGGAGGACGTGTTGCAGGGCGGCGTCGCCGAGGCGCTCGCCCGCACCGCGGCGCAGCTGCAGGACGACCAGGACGCGCTGGCCGGGCCGGCGCTGGCCACCCTGGCCCGGGTGAGCGGCGACGAGCTCCCCGTCGAGCTGCTCGACGCGATGCCCAAGGCGGTGCGCACCCGGGTGCTGCGGCACTGGGCGCTGGCCGGCGGGGCCGTCGAGGTCACCGCGGCGCACGTCGAGCGACTGGACGCGCTGGTCACCCATTGGCGCGGCCAGCGCCGTATCGCGCTGCCGGGCGGTGTCGGCGTCCGCAGGCGGTCTGACAGACTCGTTCGCGACGCGCCCCACCCCCCGGGAGACAGCAGTTGAGCACACTCGACGCCGACATCGACGACGTGGTCGTCTCGGCCGAGCAGATCCACGCCAAGACCGCGGAGCTCGCCAAGCAGATCGACGCCGACTACGGCGATCGTGAACCGCTGCTGGTGGGCGTGCTCAAGGGCGCCGTGATGTTCATGTCCGATCTCGCGCGGGCCCTGGAACGGCCGTCCACGATGGAGTTCATGGCGGTGAGCTCCTACGGCAGCTCGACCACCAGCTCGGGCGTGGTGCGGATTCTGAAGGATCTCGACCGCGACATCGCCGGCACGCACGTGCTGATCGTCGAGGACATCATCGACTCCGGACTGACCCTGTCGTGGCTGCTGAAGAACCTCGCCGCCCGCCAGCCGGCGTCCATCGAGGTCGTCGCGCTGCTCCGCAAACCGGATGCGGTGAAGGTGCACGTACCGGTGAAATACGTGGGGTTCGAGATCCCCAACGAGTTCGTCGTCGGGTACGGCCTGGACTACGCCGAGCGGTACCGCGACCTGCCCTACATCGGGCGCCTGAAGCCTGAGGTCTACTCCAACTGAACGTGTACCGTCGGGTAGGACACATCTCGGTCAGCAGGAGGAACACGGACGGCAGACCGTTCGTCTTGACGATATGAATCGCAAACGCATTCTGCGGTCGTGGTGGCTCTGGGCCGCCGTGATCCTGTTCGCCTTCCTCATCCTCCCGAACCTGCTCTCGACGGGCAGTTCCTACCACGGGGTGAACACCTCTGACGCACTGAATGCGATCAAGAGCGGCCACGCCGCCAAGGTTGTCGTGGGCGACAAGGAGCAGACGCTCCAGATCGATCTGGCCAACAACTTCAAGGTCGACGGCGCCTCCAAGATCAGCACCCAGTACCCGTCCGGTGCGGACACCACTGTCGTCAACGTGCTCGACAACGCCAAGAACTCGAAGGGCGCCCCTCTGACCTGGCGTACCTCCATCACCAAGGAGAACGCCTGGCTGTCGATCCTGGTCAGCCTGCTGCCGATCCTGCTGATCGTCGGCGTGCTGTTCTTCGTGATGAGCCAGGTGCAGGGCGGCGGCAACCGGGTGATGAGCTTCGGCCGGTCGAAGGCGAAGCTGGTCAGCAAGGACACCCCCAAGACCACCTTCACCGACGTCGCGGGCGCCGACGAGGCGATCGAGGAACTGCAGGAGATCAAGGAGTTCCTCGCCAATCCCGCCAAGTTCCAGGCCATCGGCGCAAAGATCCCCAAGGGCGTGCTGCTGTACGGCCCGCCCGGTACCGGTAAGACGCTGCTCGCGCGCGCCGTCGCCGGCGAGGCGGGCGTGCCGTTCTACTCGATCTCCGGTTCGGACTTCGTCGAGATGTTCGTCGGTGTCGGCGCCTCCCGCGTGCGTGACCTGTTCGAGCAGGCCAAGTCGAACGCGCCGGCGATCATCTTCGTCGACGAGATCGACGCGGTCGGCCGGCACCGCGGTGCGGGTCTCGGTGGCGGGCACGACGAGCGCGAGCAGACCCTGAACCAGCTGTTGGTCGAGATGGACGGCTTCGACGTGAAGGGCGGCGTCATCCTGATCGCCGCGACCAACCGTCCCGACATCCTCGACCCGGCGCTGCTGCGTCCCGGCCGCTTCGACCGGCAGATCGCGGTCGGCCCGCCCGACGTCATCGGCCGCGAGGCCGTGCTCAAGGTGCACGCGAAGGGCAAGCCGTTCGCCGCCGATGTCGACCTGAGCGTGATCGCCCGCCGGACCCCCGGCTTCACCGGTGCCGACCTCGCCAACGTCATCAACGAGGCTGCGTTGCTCACCGCGCGCAACAACGGCCGGTTGATCACCAACCAGGCGCTGGAAGAGTCCATCGACCGCGTCATCGCCGGGCCGGAGCGCAAGACCCGCGCGATGAGTGACAAGGAGAAGCGGGTGACGGCCTATCACGAGGCCGGCCACGCGCTCACCGCCTGGGCGATGCCGAACCTCGACCCGGTGCACAAGGTGACGATCCTGCCGCGCGGCCGCTCGCTCGGGCACACCCTGGTGCTGCCGCTCGAGGACCGCTACCAGCAGACGCGTGCCGAGATCCTCGACCAGTTGGTGTACGCCCTCGGTGGGCGCGCCGCCGAGGAACTGGTGTTCCACGAGCCGACCACCGGCGCGTCCAACGACATCGAGAAGGCCAGCAAGCTGGCGCGCGCGATGGTCACCGAGTACGGCATGTCGGCCAAGCTCGGCGCGGTCAAGTACGGCACCGGCGACGCCGAGCCGTTCATGGGACGCGACTACGGCCACCAGCGCGACTACTCCGAGGAGATCGCCTCCGACATCGACGCCGAGGTGCGCGAGCTGATCGAGCGCGCTCACGACGAGGCGTGGGAGATTCTCATGCAGTACCGCGACGCGCTCGATGCGATGGTGCTGGAACTGGTCGAGCACGAGACGCTCGGCAAGGAGGATCTCGAGCGGATCCTGACCGGCGTGCGCAAGCGGCCGCCGCACAACACCTTCGGCGAGTTCGGCAAGCGCACGCCCAGCGACCGTCCGCCGGTCGAGATCCCGCCGTCGCTGCGCAAGAACGGCGCCTCGCCCAACGGTCACTCCCTGCCCGGCGTGACCCCGGGCATCGACACCCCGGAACCGGCGGCCCAGCCCGCCCAGCAGCCCGGTGCCTTCGGCCCGGGCACCGGAGGGTGAGCGAGTCCGCAGGCGTCGATCTCGACCGTGCCGAGGCGGCCGTGCGCGAGCTGCTGCTCGCGATCGGCGAGAACCCCGACCGGGACGGACTGAAGTCGACGCCGCGGCGGGTGGCCAAGGCGTACGCCGAGACGATGGCCGGGTTGTTCGTCGAACCCGACGAAGTGCTGCAGACGACCTTCGACGAGAACCACGACGAGCTGGTGCTGGTCAAGGACATCGCGCTCTACTCGACGTGCGAGCACCATCTGGTGCCGTGGCACGGCAGCGCGGCGGTGGGCTACATCCCCGGCGCGGACGGGCGGATCACCGGGCTGTCGAAGCTGGCCCGCGTGGTCGATCTCTACGCCCGCCGCCCGCAGGTGCAGGAGCGCCTGACCTCGCAGGTGGCCGACGCGGTGATGAACCGGCTCAAGCCGCGCGGCGTGATCGTCGTCGTGCAGGCCGAGCACCTGTGCATGGCGATGCGCGGCGTGCGCAAGCCGGGCACGACGACCATGACCTCGGCCGTCCGCGGCATCATGAAGTCCGACCCGCGCACCCGCGCCGAGGCGTTGAACCTGATCCTCGGCCGCTAGGCGCGATGACTGTGCCGACCAACGCGGACCACCTCGTGGTGATGGGCGTCCTCAATGTCACGCCCGACTCGTTCTCCGACGGTGGGCGCTGGGCCGATCTCGATCACGCGGTCGAGCACGGCATCGCGATGCACCGCGCCGGCGCCGATCTGGTCGACGTCGGCGGAGAGTCCACCCGCCCCGGCGCGCAGCGCGTCGACGCCGACGAGGAGTGCCGACGGGTGCTGCCGGTGCTGCGGGCGCTATCCGCCGCGGGCGTCCCCACCTCGGTCGACACCTACCACGCGGCCGTCGCGGCCGCGGCGCTGCAGGCAGGCGCGAGCGTGGTCAACGACGTGTCCGGCGGGCTCGGCGACCCGGCGATGCTCGCGGTCGTGCGCGATGCCGGGTGCCCCTGGATCCTGATGCACTGGCGTGCCCACGGCGCGACGATGCAGCAGTTCGCGCACTACGAGGACGTCGTACGCGAGGTGCAGGACGAGCTGCGCGCCCGCCTCGACGCCGCGGTCGACGGCGGCGTGGCCGCGTCGGCACTGGTGATCGATCCCGGGCTCGGTTTCGCCAAGACCGCAGCGCACAACTGGGCCCTGCTGAAGGCCTTGCCGCAGCTGGTGTCGCTGGGCCCGCCGGTGCTGGTCGGGTCCTCGCGTAAGTCCTTCCTCGGTAGCGTCCTCGCCGATGCCGACGGCAAGCCGCGCCCGGTCGACGAGCGCGAGGACGCCACCACCGCGCTCACCGCGTACTGCGCGTTGCGCGGGGCCTGGGGCGTGCGGGTGCACGAGGTGCGTCCGGCGGTCGACGCGGCACGCACGATCGCGGCGGTGCAGCGTGGCTGACCGCATCCTGCTCACCGGGTTGACCGTGCGCGGCAACCACGGCGTGTTCGACTTCGAACGGCGCGACGGGCAGGATTTCGTGGTCGATGTCGAACTCGAGCTCGACACGGCTCCCGCTGCCCGCAGTGACGACGTCGCGGACACCGTCCACTACGGCGAACTGGCCTCGGCCCTCGCGGCCGTGATCGGCGGCGAGGCGGTCAACCTGCTCGAGACGCTCGCGCAGCGACTCGCCGACGTCTGCCTCGGCGACGAACGCGTCCAGGTGGCGACCGTCACCGTGCACAAGCCGCAGGCGCCGATCCCGCAGCAGTTCGGCGATGTCGCGGTGACGATCCGGCGGACGCGTTGATCGCCGTGCTGTCGATCGGGTCGAACCTCGGCGAGCGACTTGCGCACCTGCAGGGCGCGGTCGATGCGCTGCGGCCCTGGTTGCTCGCGGTGTCGCCGGTGTACGAGACCGCGCCGTGGGGACCGGTGCCGCAGGAGGATTACCTGAACGCGATCGTGCTCGCGGCCGACCCGTCGGCAGCCCCGCGCGACTGGCTCACCCGCGCGCAGGTCGCCGAGCAGGCCGCCGGGCGGACCCGGGACGTGCGGTGGGGTCCGCGCACGCTCGACGTCGACGTGGTCGACGTCGGCGGCGTCACCAGCGCCGACCCCGAGCTCACGCTGCCGCATCCGCGCGCGCACGAGCGCGCGTTCGTGCTCGTCCCGTGGCTCGACGTCGCTCCGGATGCCCGGCTGGCCGGCCGGTCCGTCGCGGACCTCCTCGCGCAACTCGACCGCACCGAGGTGCGTGCTACCGAGCTGGCGCTGAGTTGAGCGGCCCGCAGATGCGGCGCACCGGGCCGCTCGACCTGCTCGTCCCGTTCGGCATCATCGGCATCACCGCCTACGTGCTGCTGCGCACGTCCTACGCACAGCTGCCCACGCTCGGCTACTTCGTCCCCGTCCCGCTCGCCGCGCTGGGTGCGGTCGAGCTGGTGATCGCCCGGCGGGTGCGGGCGGCCGTACGCCACGTCGCGATGGCCAGGCCGATGACCGCGATCGCGATCGCGCGCTGCGTCGCGCTGGGCAAGGCGTCCGCACTCGTGGGGGCCGCGGTGTGCGGTGCCGCGGTGGCGTTGCTGGCCCGGGTGTTGCCCGAGTCGGGGGACGTCCGCGCTGCCGCCTCGGACGCCCGGGTGGCCGTGCTGCTGCTCGCGTCGGCGCTGCTCGTCGGCCTGGCCGGGCTCGTCCTCGAGCGGGCCGGCATCGATCCCAACCGTGAGCGGCGTGACCCGCGCGATCGTCAGGATTGAGGTCGGCGACGCGTGCTCGACGTCGCCCGCCTGCCTCTAAACTGACCCGGTGCCCCCGATGTCTCGCCGGTCTGCCGTGCTGCGCGTCGCCGGCTTCGTCCTCGCCGCCGCACTGGGGGTCATCGGCATCTGGCTGATCGTCACAGGCGATGACTCGAAGGCCGTCCGCATCGGGGCGATCAGTGCGTTCTGGGGGCTGCTGCTCGGCACCTACGCCATGTTCGGGGCCCGGCTGCCGAGCGTCCGCACCGCGCCCGAACCCCAAGTTGCGCCGGCCGCGCCGGTGCCGCCGCCGTCGCGCGAGCTCGACCTGCGCCAGGTCGGCGAGCTGGAGCGGGCCGCGGTTGCCGCCGCGCGATATGAGTTCCAGCAGGAGCTGCAGGCGATGCTGCGACGCGAGGTGACCGAGGGCTTCGCACGCGAGGTCGCCGACCTGCGCTCGGAGGTGACCGCGCTGCGCAGCGAACTGGTCGAGAAGGTCGGCGGCCAGCTGCGCCTGGAACGCATCGAGACCACCCGCCTCATCGGCTCGGACCTCGAAGCGGTGCAGTCGGAGCTGCGCAAGCTGCGTCAGACCAGCGCCGACGTGGACGCCGGACCGCACCCGGTGTCACTGCCGGCGGCCATCAGCATCGCGGCTGCGGCGCCGCACCCGCACGCCGCGCCCCACCAGCAGACCGCGCACGAGCCGCCGCACCGCCCGGCCCAGCGCGCGTCCGAGCCGGAGATCCACGAGGCCGAGATCGTCGGCGAGACGATGCACACCGAGACGATGCACACCGCGCCGCCGCGCGAGCAGCGGCCCGCGCAGCAGGCCCCGGCACCACCGCCTCCCCCGGTGCGCCTGCCACCGGAGCCGGCCGAGCCCGAGAACGACGACGACCCGTTCGCAGGCATGCCCCGGATCACGCCGTTCACCGAGTTCGCGCTCGACCCGATCCCCCCCACCCAGCCCGAGGAGTCACCCGGTCGTCGGCATCGCGCCGAAGAGACCGGCAACGACGTCCTCGCCCGCATCCTTGCGAGGGAGCAACGATGAGCGGTCCGGATTTCAGCAAGCATCCGCAGAACCAGCCGCAGCCGCAGGCGCAGCAGCAGCAGCAGCCGCCTGCCGGCTACGGCTACCCGCCGCCGCAGCAGCCTCCGGGGAGTTACGGTTACCCGCCGGCTCCCGGTTACGGCTACGGGTACCCGCCGCCGCAGCAGCAGGGCTACGGGTACCCGCCGATGATCGCCAAGCCGACCGGCTGGTTCATCGTGAACTGGTTGTTCCTGTGGCCGCTGGCGATCTACTCACTCGTCGCGCACTGGAACAACATCGACCGCGATCTGTACTACGGCAATGTCGCCGGGGCGCAGCAGCATGCGGCCTCGGTGCGCAAATGCGGCATCATCGCGCTGTGCGTCAGCATCGGGCTGTTCGTGCTGTACATCATTCTCGCGATCACGCTGTTCGCGACCGTCAGCCACTGCCTCACCACGAGCACGACGAGCACGTCGACTTCCTGCTGAGCGCGGCTCGTGCCGTCGGCGGCGGAAGGTGTTGGCCTCGCCGATCTGTACTACGGCTGTAGTACAGATCGCGGTGACGACATGGCCGTCAGCCGGCCGATCCGGTGCGGTCGGGATCGAGCAGGGCGAGATCCAGCGTGCGCGCCCACTGCGCGGCGATCCGCGCCCGCCGGCGCGAGTCGTCGGTGAGCAGGTTCGCCAGCCCCAGCCCGCGGGCGAGGTCGAGAGTGGCCTGGACGGTCTCGCGCACACCGGCGCGGCTTTCGTCCACCCCGAGCAGGCCCACCACGACCCGATGGATCTCGCGGCCGATGCGCGCCTCGAGCGGCACGATCTGCTCGCGGAGTGCCGGTTCCGACGCCGCCGCGACCCACAGCGCGAGCGCCGCCCGGAACAGCGTGCCGCTGTACAGCGCGAACGTCATGTCGACGACGGCCGCGGTGGTCGGGCGGCGCCCGCCGGACAGATCGCCGAGCTCGCGCCGCAGCTCCTCGGTCCGCACATGCGTCACATGCTCGAGCGCGGCGGTGAACAGGGCATCGCGGGTGGGGAAGTGGTGCTGCGCGGCGCCGCGCGACACGCCGGCCCGCGCAGCGACGACCGCGACGGTGCTGGCGGGGTAACCGAGGTCGGCCAGGCAGGTGATCGCAGCCTCGAGCAGCCGGGCGCGGGTGGCGCGGCTGCGGTCCTGCTGCGGTTCGCGGGCCGCGGACCCGGTCAGGTGTCCGCCCACCGCGGCGGCCGCTTCTCGAGGAAGGACCTGATCCCCTCGCGGGCTTCCTCGGACTCGAACAAGCGCTGCGAGAGCGCTTGCATGTCGTCGGCGCCGGCCGCGAACGCCGCGCGCGCGGCCGCGGTGGTCAACGGTTTCGTCTCGGCCAGACCCTGCGGCGAGCAGGCGCGCAGGGCATCGCACACCGCACCCAGTTCGCCGTCCAGGTTCTCGGTCGCGGTCGTCACCAGCCCGATGTCGGCGGCGATGTCGGCGCCGAACGACTCGCCGGTGAGGTAGTAGCGGCTGACGGCGCGGGCGGTCATCCGTGGCAGCGTCGTCAACGAGATGATCGCCGGGGCCAGGCCGAGCCGCACCTCGGTGAAGGCGAAGGTGGCGAGCGATCCGGCAAGCGCGAGATCGCAGGCGCCGACCAGCCCGACCCCGCCGGCGCGCACGTGCCCGTCGATGCGCGCGATCACCGGTTTGGGCAGTTCGACGATCGACCGCAGCAGGGCGAGCATGCGACGCGTGCCCTCGGCCGGGCCGCCCTCGGCGGCCTGTTCCTTCAGATCGGCACCGGCGCAGAACGTCCGGCCGGTGTGGGTCAGGACGACGGCGCGGACGGCGTCGTCGCCGGCGGCGGTGGACAGGTGCGAGCCCACCGCGTCGACGAGTGCCCTCGACAGGGCATTGCGGTTGTCCTGGTTGTCCAGCGTGATCGTGGCGATGCCGCGCTCGACGGCGTAGTCGATTCCCATCAGTAGCTCTTCGGCAGGCCGAGGGAGAACTGCGCGACGAAGTTCAAGATCATCTCGCGGCTCACCGGCGCGATGCGCGCGACCCGTGCGCCGATCAGCAGGTTGCCCAGGCCGTACTCGTGCGCCAGCCCGTTGCCGCCGTGGGTCTGCACGGCCTGGTCGACGCAGGCGATGCTCGCCTCGGCGGCCGCGTACTTGGCCATGTTGGCGGCTTCGCCTGCGCCGAGGTCGTCGCCGCTGTCGTAGAGGGCGGCGGCCTTCTGCATCATCAGCTTGGACAGTTCGAGTTCCACCTTGCACTTGGCCAGCGGATGGGCGAGGCCCTGGTGGGTGCCGATCGGCTTGCCCCACACCTCGCGCTGATTGGCGTAGGCGACGGCCTTGTCGAGCGCGTAGCGACCCATGCCGACCGAGCCCGAGGCCGCCATGATCCGTTCCGGGTTGAGGCCGGCGAACAGCTGCGCGAGCGCGGCGTCCTCCGCACCGACCAGGGCCTCGGCGGGCAGCCGCACGTCGTCCAGGTAGAGCATGAACTGCTTGTCCGGCATGACGACGTCCATGTCGATCGGCGTGTACTCGAAGCCGGGTGTGTCGGTGGGGAACGCGAACAACGCCGGCTTGAGCCGGCCGGTCTTCGCATCCTCGGTGCGCGCAACGATCAGGATCGCCTGCGCGTGATCGACGCCGGACACGTAGTACTTGCGGCCGGTAAGCAGCCAGTCGCTGCCGTCGCGCCGCGCCGTGGTCGTGATGCGGTGCGAGTTCGAACCGGCGTCGGGTTCGGTGATGCCGAACGCCATGATCACCGAGCCGTCGGCGAGGCCGGGCAGCCACCGCTGCTTCTGCTCGTCGGTGCCGAAGCGCGCGATGATCGTGCCGTTGATCGCCGGCGACACGACCATCATCAGCAGCCCGCACCCGGCGGCGTTGAGTTCCTCGCACACGAGCGACAGCTCGTACATGCCGGCTCCGCCGCCGCCGTACTGCTCCGGCAGGTTGAGGCCGATGAAGCCGGCCTTGCCGGCATCGGCCCACAGCTCGCTGAGCGGTTCGCGGGCGCGGGCTCGCGGCGCGGTGTAGGTGTGCCCGTACCGCTTGCCGAGCTCGGCGACTGCCTTGCGCAGTGCCTGCTGCTCGTCGGTCTCGGTGAAATTCACTGCCGGTCCTCCTCGGTTGCGGCGTCGGGTTCGACCACGGCGAGCACGGCGCCCACCTCGATCTGTTCTCCGACGACGACGGGTAGCTCGCTGACGACGCCGTCGGCCGGCGCGTTGATCTGGTGCTGCATCTTCATCGCCTCGAGCCACAGCACCGGCGCCCCGGCGGTGACCCGCTGGCCCACTTCGACGGCGATGCGCACGACCGAGCCGGGCATCGGGGCGAGCAACGATCCGGCCGCGAGCTGGTCGGACGGGTCGACGAAGCGCGGCGCGATCACGAACCGCGCGCCGCCGTCGGCCGTGTCGACGTGCACCAGCTCGCCGTAGCGGTGCACGGCGAAGCGCCGGTGCACACCGTCGACGTCGAGCACCACCTCGTGCGGCGCCGCGCGGATCAGTTCGACGCCGTCGTGACCCTGCAATCCGTCCCGGGTCACCCGCCAGCGCACCTCGTGACCGCCCAGCGTCAGCGACTGCGGGTCGCTCAGCACGTTGCGCCACCCCGAGGGCACGTCGAGCGTGCGCGCGCGGCCGGCGTCGATCGCGAGGGCCGCCGCCAGCGCGAACGGCGCGGTGTCCGCGACCAGCGGCGCGAACACGTCGTGCTCGTCGAAGAACCGGGTGTCGGTGTCACCGGCGAGAAATGCCTTGTGGCGTAGGACATTCACCAGCAGGTCGCGGTTCGTGGTGATGCCGTGCACCTCGGCCCCGGCGAGCGCGGCGGCCAGGCGGGCGGCGGCCTGCGCGCGCGTCGGTGCCCACGCGATGATCTTGGCGAGCATCGGGTCGTAGTGCACCGACACGGTGGCCTCGTCGCCGACGCCGCTGTCGCACCTCAGCCCGGCGGCAGCGCTGTCCACCGCGAACTCGCTCGTCACGCCGGGGACGGCGAGCCGGTGCAGCACGCCGCTCTGCGGTGCCCAGTCGGCGGCCGGGTCCTCGGCGTAGAGCCGCACCTCGATCGCGTGCCCGTGCGGGACGGGCGGGTCCTGGGCCAGCCGCTCGCCGTCGGCCACGGCGAGCTGCAGCGCGACGAGGTCGAGGCCCGTGGTGCACTCGGTCACCGGGTGCTCGACCTGCAGCCGGGTGTTCATCTCGAGGAAGAAGAACCGGCCGGCGTCGTCGGCGATGAACTCGACGGTGCCGGCGCCGGTGTAGTCGATCGCCTTCGCCGCGGCGCGGGCGGCGTCGAACAGGGCGTCCCGCATGCCGTCGACGCGCTCGACGAGCGGAGCCGGCGACTCCTCGACCACCTTCTGGTGCCGGCGCTGGATCGAGCACTCGCGTTCGCCGACCGCCCAGACCGTGCCGTGGCCGTCACCCATGACCTGCACCTCGATGTGCCGGCCGGCCGAGAGGTAGGGCTCGCAGAACACGGTGGCGTCGCCGAAGGCCGAGTGCGCCTCGGCCTGCGCCCGCTCGACCTCGGCAGCGAGCTGGTCGAGGTCGGTGACCACGCGCATGCCGCGGCCGCCACCTCCGGCGCTCGCCTTGATCAGTACCGGCAGGTCATCCGCGGTCAGAGCCGCAGGATCGAGCTCGCCGAGCACCGGGACGCCGGCGGCGGCCATCACCTTCTTCGACTCGATCTTGCTGCCCATGGCCGTGATCGCCTCGGGGGATGGGCCGATCCAGGTCAGGCCCGCATCGATCACCGCCTGCGCGAAGGCGGCGTTCTCGGAGAGGAAGCCGTAACCGGGGTGCACGGCGTCGGCGCCGGCGCGGCGCGCGGCGGCGACGACGAGGTCGGCACGCAGGTAGGTGTCGGCGGCGGCCGCACCGGGCAGCCGCACCGCCCGATCCGCCTCCCGCACGTGCGGAGCGTCGGCGTCGGGGTCGGAGAACACCGCGACGCTGCCGATGCCGAGGTCGCGGCAGGTGCGGAAAACCCGCCGCGCGATCTCGCCGCGGTTGGCGACGAGCACTCGGGTGATGCTCATGTGCGGAACACCCCGTACCCGGTCGCGCCCTGCACCGGTGCGCTGTGGACGGCGGACAGGGCGATGCCGAGCACCGTACGGGTGTCACGTGGATCGATCACCGCGTCGTCATAGAGCATTCCGGACAGGAACGGCGCCAACGACTGCTCCTCGATCTGCTTCTCGACGTAGTTGCGCATCTGCTCGTCGGCCGCCTCGTCGTACTGCTGCCCGCGCGCGGACGCCGCCTGCCGCGCGACGATCGACAGGACTCCTGCCAATTGCGCCGGACCCATCACCGCGGACTTGGCCGCCGGCCAGGTGAACAGCAGCCGCGGTCCGTAGGCGCGTCCGCACATGCCGTAGTTGCCGGCGCCGTAGGACGCTCCCATCGTGACGGTGAGGTGCGGGACGGTCGAGTTCGAGACCGCATTGATCATCTGTGCGCCGTGCTTGATGATGCCGCCCTGCTCGTACTCCTTGCCGACCATGTAGCCGGTGGTGTTCTGCAGGAACAGCAAGGGGGTGTCCGCGCGGTTGGCGAGCTGGATGAACTGCGTCGCCTTCTGCGCTTCCTCGCTGAACAGCACGCCGCGCGCGTTGGCGAGGATGCCGATCGGGTAGCCGTGCAGGTTCGCCCAGCCGGTCACCAGCGAGGCGCCGTACCGCGGTTTGAACTCGTCGAAGTCCGAGCCGTCGACGATGCGCGCGATGACCTCGCGCGGGTCGAAGGGCACCTTGAGATCGGTGGGCACGATGCCGAGCAGATCCTCGACGTCGTGCAGCGGGGGAGCGGGATCGGGCTTCGGCGCGGGGCCGTGCTTGCGCCAGTTGAGCCGTCCCACGATGTCGCGGCCGATCCGGATCGCGTCCTGCTCGTCGACGGCGAAGTAGTCGGCGAGACCGGAGATGCGCGAGTGCATGTCGGCGCCGCCGAGGGACTCGTCGTCGGACTCCTCGCCGGTGGCCATCTTGACCAGGGGCGGCCCGGCGAGGAACACCTTCGCCCGATCGGCCACCATCACCACGTAGTCGCTCATGCCGGGGATGTACGCGCCACCCGCGGTGGAGTTGCCGAACACGAGCGCGATCGTCGGAATGCCGGCCGCCGACAGCCGGGTGAGGTCGCGGAACATCTGGCCACCCGGGATGAAGATCTCCTTCTGGGTAGGCAGATCCGCGCCGCCGGACTCGACCAGCCCGATCACCGGCAGCCGGTTCTCGAGTGCGATCTGGTTGGCGCGCAGCACCTTCTTCAACGTGTACGGGTTGGACGCGCCGCCGCGCACCGTCGGGTCGGAGCCGTTGATGACGCACTCGACGCCGTTGACCCGACCGATGCCGGTGACCACGGACGCGCCGACCGTGTAGTCGGTTCCCCACGCGGCGAGCGGCGACAGCTCGAGGAACGGTGAGCCGGGGTCGAGCAGCAGTTCGATGCGTTCGCGCACGAGCAGCTTGCCGCGGTCGTGGTGGCGCGTCACGTACTTCTCGCCACCCCCGGCGACCGCCTTCGCGTGCTCGGTGTCCAGGTCGGCGATCTTCTCGAGCAGCGCGGCGCGGTTGGCCGCGAACTCGGCCGAGGCCGGGTCGACGGCGGTGCGCAGGACCGTCATGCCGTGTAGCCCAGGAGCTTCGCCGACAACCCGGTGAGGATCTCGGTGGTGCCGCCGCCGATGCCGAGGATGCGCATGTCGCGGTACTGGCGCTCGACCTCGCTCTCGCGCATGTAGCCCATCCCGCCGTACAGCTGCACTGCTCGGTCCACGACCCAACTCCCTGCTTCCACCGCGGTGTTCTTCGCGAAACACGCCGCCGCGACGAGGTCGGTCTCGCCGGCGGCCGACCGTTCGGCCACGGTCCGGGTATAGACCCGGGCGACCTCGATGCGCCGGGCCATCTCGGCAAGCGTGTGCTGCACGGTCTGGCGGCCGATGAGAGGACGGCCGAAGGTCTCGCGGTTGCGGCACCACGTGACACTCAGGTCGAGCGCGCGCTGCGCCGACGCGTACGCCTGCACGGCGAGCCCGATCCGTTCGCTGACGAAGTTCGTCGCGATCTGCGCGAAGCCGCTGTTCTCGGCGCCGACGAGGTGATCGGCCGGCACCCGCACGTCTGCGTAGGACAGCTCGGCGGTGTCCGAGGACAGCCAGCCCATCTTCGCCAGCGGTCGCGATCCGAATCCGGGCCGGCCCTTGTCGACGACGAGCAGCGAGATGCCGTGCGCGCCGGGTTCGCCCGTCCGGACCGCGGTGACGACGAAGTCGGCACGCAGCCCCGACGTGATGTAGGTCTTCGTCCCGTTGACGAGGTAGGTGTCGCCGTCGCGTTTCGCCGTGGTGCGGATGCCGGCGACGTCCGATCCGCCGTCCGGTTCGGTGATCGCGAGCGACCCGATCGTCTCGCCGGCAAGGGTGGGCCGTACCCAGCGGTCGATCTGGGCGGCATCGCCGGCCGAGATCAGGTGCGGCAGTGAGATGCCTGAGGTGAACAGTGAGGCGAACACCCCTCCCGCGCCGCCGGCGTAGTGGAACTGCTCGGCGAGCACGAGCGCGTCGAGCGCGTCGCCGCCCTCCCCGCCCACCGCCGTGGGGTACGACAGCCCGATGAGCCCGTGCGCGGCGGCGGTCCGGTGCAGCGACCGCGGCAGCTCGCCGCCGCGTTCCCACTCGTCCTGGAACGGCAGCACTTCGCGCGCGACGAATTCACGCACTGTCGCGCCCAGCGCCTGTCGCTCCGGAGTGTCAATCAAGGAGGGCCGCCGGGATGTCGACGACCCGCGAGCGCAGCCACTCGCCCAGCGCCTTGGCCTGCGGGTCGTGGCGGGCGTTCGAGGCGACGCCTTCACCGAGGATGCCGTCGACGACGAAGTTGAGCGCCCGCAGGTTCGGCAGGCTGTGCCTGCTGACCTCGAGCGGAGCCGTCTCGGGCAGCAGCGCCTGGAAGCGCTCGACGGTCAGCACGTCCGCCAGCCAGGCGAACTGTGCGTCGGTGCGTACCCAGACGCCGACGTTCGCACTGCCGCCCTTGTCGCCGCTGCGTGCGCCCACGATCGTGCCGAGAGGCACGGCGCGCGCCGGACCGGCTATCCCGTCCGGCACCGCCGCCTCGGCGAGCGGTTCCAGCTCGCGGGTGTGCGGCGCGGGTGCGATGTCGACTCTGGTGCCGTCGGCGAGCACCGCGACGTGCGGCACGACCGCGGCCTCGACCGTGGCCGCGGTGAAGACCCCGTACGGCGCGGCGTCGCCGGGCGGGCTGGTCACGTGGAAGCCGGGGTAGGAGGCGAGCGCCAGTTCGACGGCGGCGTTGGAGAACGCCCGTCCGAGCGCCTTCGGGTCGGACCCGCGCACGACGCAGTGCAGCAGCGCGGCAGCTTCCTCCTGCACCGGCGAGTCGGGGTGGTCGGTGCGGGCGAGCGTCCAGGTGGCGTCGAGGTCGGCGAGCTGGCGCCGGACGAGGTCGGCCTTGGCCTCGATGTCCAGCCCGGTCAGCACGAAGGTCATCTCGTTGCGGAACCCGCCGAGGGTGTTCAGCCCGACCTTGAGGGTGGGCGGCGGCGCTTCGCCGCGCACACCCGCGATCCGCACCCGATCGACGCCGTCCGGGGTCAGCTCGATGGTGTCGAAGCGGGCGGTCACGTCCGGGCCGGCGTAACGCGGGCCGCCGATCTCGTAGAGCAGTTGCGCGGTGACGGTGTCGACGGTGACCGCGCCGCCGGTGTTGTCGTGCTTGGTGATGACCGACGAGCCGTCCGCGGCGAGCTCGGCGACCGGGAAGCCGGGGCGGCGCAGATCGGGAACCTCGGTGAAGAAGGCGAAGTTGCCGCCGGTGGCCTGCGGGCCGCACTCGATGACGTGACCGGCAACCACGGCGCCGGCGAGCGCGTCGAGGTCGTCGGGCGTCCAGCCGAAGTGGGCGATCGCCGGCCCGACGACCAGCGAGGCGTCGGTGACCCGTCCGGTCACCACGACCTGCGCACCGGATCTGAGGCACTCGGCGATGCCGAACGCGCCGAGGTAGGCGTTGGCCGCGAGCGGCTCGCCGAGGGCGAGTTCGCCGGCGCGCTCGCGCAGGTCGTCGCCCTCGACGTGGGCGACCGCGACGTCAAGTCCTAGCGAGTCCGCCAGCCGGCGGATCGCGGCGGCCAGCCCGGCCGGGTTGAGACCGCCGGCGTTGGCGACCAGTGTCACGCCGCGCTCGAGAGCCGCGCCGAGGCCGGTCTCGAGCTGGCGCAGGAACGTCTTGGCGTAGCCGAGCGTCTGGTCGCGCGCGCGGTCGCGGGCGAGGATGAGCATGGTCAGCTCGGCGAGGTAGTCACCGGTCAGGACGTCCAGCGGGCCGCCGGTGAGCATCTCATGCATCGCCGCGGCGCGATCGCCGTAGAACCCCGAGCAGTTGCCGATCCGCAACATGGCGCGACCCTAACAGAACCAATCAAGCACGCTTGATTTGTTCCGCGGTTCCGCGGTTCCGCGGTTCCGCGGTTCCGCGGTCATGGGGTCGCGGACGGGTCAGCGCGAGGAGAACGCGCCGGCCGGACGGTCCTCACCAGGCGGGCCGGCGAAGGCCTGGGCGATGTCGAGCCACTCGTCGGCATCGGGGCCGTGCGCGGTGACGGCGAGGTCGGCGCGGTTGCGGCGGCGGGTCACCAGCAGGCAGAAGTCGAGTGCCGGCCCGATCACGGCCTGCTCGGCGTCGTCGTTCCAGATCCAGATCGAGCCGTCCGGAGCGCTCAGCTCGACGCGGAACGGCTCGCCGGGCGGCGTGCGATCGCGCACCAGGTAGGCGAAGTCGCGGGTGCGCACCCCGAGGTGCGCGACGTGGCGCAGTCGGGGCGTCGGCAGCCGGGTGATGCCGACGGCGTCCGCGACGTCCTGGCCGTGCGCCCAGGTCTCCATCAACCGGGCGGTCGCCATCGACGTGGCACTCATCGGCGGCCCGAACCAGCCGATGCGCGTGCCGTCCGGGACGGCGAGCAGGGCCTCGGCAAGGTCGGCACGCCCGTCCCGCCAGCGGGTGAGCACCTCGGCGGGCGGCGCCGTCGCTCCTGCGGCGGCCACGTCGTCGACGTAGCTGTCGAGCGCGCCCAGAGCGCTGCGCACCTCCGTCTGGAACGCGTCCTGGTCGGTGACGGCGAGCAGTGCCACGCGGTCGGTCCAGGCCAGATGCGCGATCTGATGACCGATCGTCCAGCCCGCCGCCGGTGTCGCGGCAGCCCACGCGTGGTCCGGCAGTTCGGACACGAGCGCGTCGAGATCGTCGCTCTCGGCCTGCAGATCCGCGAGCACGGGATGGAGGTCGACCACGACTGCGACTCTGGCACACCCGCGGGAGCCGATGCCACCTCCGCGGCCGTCAGCGGTCCAGCTCGTCCCAGTGTCGGCGCGCCGAACCCGTCCAGCGCTCGTGCCGCTCGGCGAACAACTGCGCCGCGGCCGCACCGCTCCACGGGCTCGGCAGCAGCTCGCTCGGCAGCAGCGGGTCGGTCCACGGGAACCGCCGCCACGAGTGCACCAGGTCGACGACCGCGGCCAGCGGGTCGGCGACCTCCGCGCCGGCGAACTGGCCGAGGAACTGCTCGTACCCGGCACGGAGGCCGGCGAGATCCCACGCCTGGCGCACCAGGCCCGCGAGCTCGCCGCCGCCGACGTGCTCGCCGACGAACAGCTGCGCGTCGGCGAGCACACCCGCGTCGTCGAGCACCTTGCGGACCTCGTCGAGCCGGTCCGGGTGCGGGCTGAGCCAGATGCCGGGGGACGGGCTGCCCAGGCCGGCCCAGGCGAGCCGGGTGCGCAACCGGTGCCGCGCCGGCCGTTCGGTCTCGGGCACGCGCACCGTCACGAGCAGCCAGCGGCCGTCCCAACTGCCGGGGTCGGCGCGGAACCCGAAGATCCGCCCGGTGCCTTCGGTGAGCAACCGCGACGCGGCGTCGGTGAGGCGCCACCGGGTGCGTCGACCGACCCGTTCCGGTTCGAGCCAGCCGTCGGCTGCGGTGCGGGTCAGGGCCTGGCGGGCCGCCTTCTCCTCCACGCCGAAGCGGGCCAGGACATCGATGACCGTCGAGGTCCACACCGCGCCGCCGTGCGGCAGGACGAATTCGCCGAGCACCGTGAACAGCAACCCGCGCGCGCTCTCGGCACCGGCCGAGTGGCGGCGCGAGAGGGTGGGTGCGTGCCGGGCGGTATCTGGCATACCGCCAGTGTCGCAAGCGTGCGGACGCTCAGCCCTCGCGATCGAAGAAGTCGCCGCCGGCGGGTTGCGTCATCTCCGGGTCGGGTGCCGGGCGGACGGTGCCGGCGAGGCGGTCGGCGGTCCGCATCGTGTGCTGGTCGAGGTCGACGCCGGTCTGGTCGGCGAGCAGGTACACGCCGTACCCGAGCTCGCCGAGGCGCTGCGCCCAGTCGCCGCCGGGGCGGAACGGCTTGCGACCCCGGTTGGTCTCGGCCGCGACCGTTGCGGACAGCGTGCCCAGCAGCGACTGCAGCTCGAGCAGGAGGGTGGGCACCGGCGCGTGCAACTCGGCGGCGTCCGCGCTGCGCGCCACCGCCTGGGTCAGCTCACCTGTCATGTCGGTAGAAGCTACTTTGAGGCCATGTCGACCGCACGCCCCGCCCGGCTCAGGGTCGGTGTCGTAGGAACCGGACGGGTCGGCGGCGCGCTCGGTGCGGCGCTGCAGCGCGCCGGTCACGACGTGGTCGCAGCGAGCGCGGTGTCGGCCGCCTCGCGGGCGCGGGCGGAGCGCATGCTGCCCGGCACCGAGATCCTGCCGCCGGACGAGGTGATCGCCGCAGCGGATTTCGTGCTGCTCGCCGTACCCGACGATGCGTTGCGACCTCTGGTGGCCGGCCTCGCCGACACCGGCGCCTGGCGCGAGGGCCTGCTGGTCGCGCACAGCTCGGGCGCGCAAGGCATCGGTGTGCTCGATCCGGCCGCGGCGCGTGGGGTGCTCGCGCTCGCGCTGCACCCGGTGATGACCTTCGCCGGGCGGCCCGAGGACGTCGATCGCCTGCTCGGCGCCACGTTCGGCGTGACCGCGCCGGACGAGTTGCGCCCGGTGGCCGAATCGTTGGTGGTCGAGATGGGCGGCGAGCCGGTATGGGTGCCCGAATCGGCGCGTGCGCTTTATCACGCGGCGCTCTCGGTCGGGTCGAATCACCTGGTGACGCTGGTCAACGACGCGCTGGCGCTGCTGGACGGAGCCGGCGTGACCGATGCCGACAAGCTGCTCGCACCGCTGCTGTCGGCCTCGCTGGACAACGTGCTGCGGCTGCGCGACGCCGCGCTCACCGGTCCGGTCGCGCGCGCCGACGTCGAGACGTTGCGCCGTCACCGGCGCGCGTTGACGGAGGCGGCGCCGCAGCTCGTCGCGTCCTACCTCGCCATGGCGCGACGCACGGCCGAGCGAGCACACGAAGCGGGCGTGCTGGACGATGCCGGGATGCACGCTGTGCTCGAGGCCTTGCAATGACCCTGCTGGCACACGACCGCGCCGAGCTGGCGAAAGCGCTCGACGCCCTCGACGGTCCGATCGGGCTGGTCGCGACGATGGGTGCGCTGCACGACGGGCATCGGGCGCTGATCGCCCGGGCGCGGGCGGTCTCGCAATCGGTGGTCGTGACCGTGTTCGTGAACCCGCTGCAGTTCGGCGCGAACGAGGATCTCGGCCGGTATCCGCGCACCCTCGAGG
This sequence comes from Jatrophihabitans sp., assembly GCA_036559305.1. Taxonomy (GTDB): domain Bacteria; phylum Actinomycetota; class Actinomycetes; order Mycobacteriales; family Jatrophihabitantaceae; genus RYN-133. The sequence continues at coordinate 2,345 of DATBTJ010000120.1, read as the reverse complement.
CCGACGTCGCGATGTGCGCGGCCGAGGGAGCCGACCTGGTGTGGGCTCCGGCGATCGAGGACGTCTATCCCGACGGCCCGGCGCAGGTGCGCGTCGATCCCGGCCCGCTCGGCGCGATCCTCGAGGGCAGCAGCCGGCCGGCGCACTTCGCGGGCATGCTCACCGTCGTCGCGAAGCTGCTGAACCTCGTCCGTCCCGCCGTGGCGTTCTTCGGCGAGAAGGACTACCAGCAACTGGTGCTCGTCACGCGCATGGTCGCCGATCTCGAACTCGGCGTGGCCATCGCCGGCGTCCCGACGGTGCGCGAGAGCGACGGACTCGCGCTGTCCAGCCGCAACGTCTACCTCTCGCCGGACGAGCGGGTGCAGGCGCTGTCGCTGTCGCGTGCGCTCGTTGCCGGACGGGCGGCGGCCGGTACGGCGCAGGACGTGCTCGCCGCGGCATGGCAGGAGTTGTGCGCGGCCGGTGTCGAGCCCGACTATCTCGACCTGCGCGGAGCCGATCTGGGTGCGGCGCCGCAGCACGGTGCGGCGCGTCTGCTCGTCGCCGCACGGATCGGAACGACCAGACTCATCGACAACACCGCGATCGAACTGTGAGAGCCGGCATGCTGCTCGCCATCGACATCGGCAACACCAACACCGTCCTCGGCGTGTTCGAGGGCGAGAAGCTGGAACGGTCGTGGCGCATCAAGACCGATGCGCGCAGCACCGCGGACGAGCTCGCCCTGACCTTCCGCGGCCTGCTCACCGATCACGAGATCGATTCGGTGTCGGCATGCTCGACCGTCCCGGCGGCGCTGCGGGAACTGCGCGCGATGCTCGACGGCTACTACCCGAACCTGCCGACGGTGCTCGTCGTCCCCGGGATCCGCACCGGCGTCAGCCTGCAGTACGAGAACCCGAAGGAGGTCGGCGCCGACCGCATCGTCAACTCCCTCGCGGCGCATCACCTCGTCGGCGCGCAGCCGGCGATCGTCGTGGACTTCGGCACCACCACCAACTTCGACGTCGTCAACGAGCGCGGTGACTTCCTCGGCGGCGCGCTCGCGCCGGGCATCGAGATCTCGCTGGACGCGCTGGCGGCGCGTGCCGCGCAGCTGCGTAAGGTCGAACTCGTCGAACCGCGCGGGCCGATCGGCAAGAACACTGTCGAGGCGTTGCAGTCCGGGATCCTCTACGGCTTCGCCGGGCAGGTGGACGGGCTGGTGCGACGGCTCTCCGCCGCACTCGCCCCGGAGAGCCCCGAGACGGTCGAGGTGATCGCCACCGGCGGGCTGGCCCGGCTGGTCATCGAGCACTGCGAGACCGTCACCCGGCACGAGCCCGACCTGACCCTGCTCGGCCTGCGGCTGATCTACGAACGCAACGTGTGACTACGGTCTTGGTATGGAACTGCGCATCTTCATCGAGCCCCAGCAGGGCGCGAGCTACGCCGACCAGCTCCGCATCGCCAAGGCGACCGAGGAGCTCGGCTTCGACGCGTTCTTCCGCTCCGATCACTACCTCGCGATGGGCGGCGACGGGCTGCCCGGTCCGACCGACTCGTGGGTGACGCTGGGCGCACTCGCACGCGAGACGTCACGCATCCGGCTCGGCACGCTGGTGAACTCGGCGACGTTCCGGCTGCCCGGCCCGCTCGCGATCAGCGTCGCGCAGGTCGACGACATGAGCTCGGGACGCGTCGAGCTGGGGCTGGGCACCGGCTGGTTCGACGCCGAGCACAGCGCGTACGGCATCCCGTTCCCCGAGCCGCGCGAGCGTTTCGACCGCTTCGCCGAGCAGGTCGAGATCATCCACGGGCTCTGGACCACGCCGCCCGGTGAGACGTTCTCCTTCGCCGGCAAGTACTACACCGTCGAGGACTCGCCGGCGCTGCCCAAGCCGACGCAGCGCCCGCACCCGACCCTGGTGCTGGGCGGCTCGGGCAAGAAGCGCAGCGCGGCGCTGGCCGCCCGCTTCGGCGACGAGTACAACGCCGCGTTCAAGCGCGCCGAGACCGGGGCGATCTTCGACCGGGTGCGCGCAGCTGCCGCCGAGACCGGGCGCGAGCTGGTCTACTCCGTCGCGCACACGGTGTGCATCGGTCGCGACGACGCCGAGGTGCGCCGCCGGGCCGACGCCATCGGCCGCGAGGTCGACGAGCTGCGCGAGAGCAGCATCTACGGCACGCCCGCCGAGGCCGTCGAGCGCATCGGGGAGTTCGCCGCGCTCGGCGCCACCCGGTTGTACTTCCAGGTGCTCGACATCGCCGACCTCGACCACCTGGAACTGATCGCGTCCGAGGTCGCCCCCCAGCTCTGACCCCGCCCGCCCGCGAGTTGTCCGTGTGTGGCGAGCAAAAGA
>DATBTJ010000119.1:0-18509 GCA_036559305.1 Jatrophihabitans sp. | reverse complement strand
TCCCGCATGCCGCCAACTGCTTTTCCGGACGCCGCTAGCCTGATGCCGTGCTGCGAATGTCGACGTTGTTCGTCCGGACCCTGCGTGATGATCCGGCGGACGCCGAGGTGCCGAGCCACAAGCTGCTCGTGCGCGCCGGCTACGTCCGCCGCGTCGGCCCGGGTTTCTACTCGTGGTTGCCGCTCGGCATGACCGTGCTGCAGAACGTGGAGCGGGTCGTGCGCGAGGAGATGAACGCGATCGGCTCGCAGGAGGTGCACTTCCCGGCGGTCATCCCGCGCGAGATCTTCGAGGCGAGCGGGCGCTGGTCGGACTACGGCGACAACATCTTCCGCCTGCACGACCGCAAGGGCGCCGACTACCTGCTCGCGCCCACGCACGAGGAGCTGTTCACCCTGCTGGTCAAGGGTGAGTACTCGTCCTACAAGGACTACCCGCTCTCGCTGTACCAGGTGCAGACCAAGTACCGCGACGAGGCACGCCCGCGCGCGGGCATCCTGCGCGCCCGCGAGTTCGTCATGAAGGACTCGTACTCCTTCGACCTGTCCCACGAGGGGCTGGAGAAGTCCTATCGCGCCCACCGCGACGCCTACGAGCGGATCTTCACCCGGCTGGGGTTCAACTACAAGATCGTGTTCGCGGTGTCCGGCGCGATGGGCGGCTCGGCGTCGGAGGAGTTCCTCGCGCCGGCGCCGTCGGGCGAGGACACCTTCGTGCAGTGCACGAACTGCGACTACGCGGCCAACACCGAGGCCGTCGAGATCGCCGCGCCCGCGCCGGCCGACCCGGCCGACCACGCCGCGCAGGAGGTGCTCGACACCCCGGACACGCCGACCATCGACACGCTGGTCGAGCGGATGACGGCCCTCGGTCACCGGACCACCGCCGCGGACACGCTGAAGAACGTCGTGCTGCGCACCCACACGCCGGGCGACGCCGACTGGGAGCTGCTCATCGTCGGTGTTCCGGGCGACCGGGAGGTCGACCTGAAGCGGATCGGCGGTCAGCTCGAGCCGGTCGAGGTCGAGCAGGCCGGGCCGGACGACCTCGCCAAGCACCCGGAGCTGGTCAAGGGCTACATCGGCCCGCAGCAGCTGGCCGACTGGAAGATCCGTTACCTGGTCGACCCGCTGGTCGTCGAAGGGACGGAGTGGGTCACCGGCGCGAACGAGCCCGGCAAGCACGCCGCGCACGTCGTGCGGGGCCGCGACTTCACGCCGGACGGCGAGATCGGCGCGGTCGAGATCCGCGACGGCGACCGCTGTTCGCGCTGCGGCGACACCCTCGAGATCGCGCGCGGCATCGAGCTCGGGCACGTCTTCCAGCTCGGCACGAAGTACGCCGAGACCTTCGGGCTGACCGCGCTCGACCAGAACGGCAAGCCGGCGACCGTCACGATGGGCTCCTACGGGGTGGGCGTGACGCGTGCCGTCGCGGCGCTCGCCGAGCAGTTGCACGACGACAAGGGCCTGTACTGGCCGGTCGGGATCGGCCCGGCCGACGTCCACATCGTCGCGACCGGCAAGGACGACACGGTCTTCGACGCCGCGGCGGTGATCGCAGGTGAGCTCGACACGGCCGGCGTCCGGGTGCTGTACGACGACCGGCGCGGTGTCTCGCCCGGCGTGAAGTTCAAGGACGCCGAGCTGATCGGCGTGCCGAAGATCGTCATCGTCGGCAAGGGGCTGGCGAACGGTGTCGTCGAGCTGCGCGACCGGCGCAGCGACGCACGCCGCGAGGTGGCAGTCGGCGACGCGGTCGCCGCGATCACGGAGGAGGTCGGCGCCGGTGCCTGAGGTCGCGCCCTACGGAACCTGGACGTCCCCGTTCGAGGCGGCGGGCGTCGTCGGCGGGATGCATCCCGCCGGTGCGGGCCGCTTCGTCGCCGACGACATCTGGTGGCTGGAGTCCCGGCCGGGCGAGAACGGCCGGTTCGCGATCCGGCGCGCTGCCGGAGACGTGCTCGCGCCGCCCTGGAACGCGCGGACCCGGGTGCACGAGTACGGCGGCGGCGCCTGGACGGCCACCCCGGACGGCCTGGTGGTGTTCACCGAATTCACCGACCAGAGGCTGTACCGGCTCGACGAGCCGGGCGGCGAGCCCGTCCCGCTGACACCGGAACCGCCGCAGCCCGCGGCGTGGCGCTACGCCGAGCTGCAGTTCCTGCGCGTCGGCGAGGTCTGGTGCGTACGCGAGCGGCACGCCGAGGACGGGTCGGTGACCCGCGACATCGTTGCCGTGCCGATCGACGGTTCGGCCGCGGACGATCCGGCCAAGATCAGATCGGTGGTCGGCGGCTCGCACTTTCTCGCCTACCCGCGGATCTCGCCGGACGGGCGCCGGCTCGCCTGGATCGCGTGGGAGCATCCGCAGATGCCGTGGGACGGCACCGAGCTGCGCGTCGCCGACCTGCAGGACGACGGCACGTGCGGGCCGCACCGCACGCTGCTCGGCGCGATCGACGAGTCGATCCTGCAGCCCGAGTGGCGCGATGCCGAGACGCTCTACGCGATCAGCGACGTCAGCGGCTTCTGGAACCTGTACACGATCGGGCTGGACGGCCTCGACGCCGTGGCCGTGGCCCCGGTCGACGCCGACCTCGGCGGCCCCATGTGGCAGCTCGGCTCGAACTGGTACCGGATCCTCGACGACGGACGGCTGCTCACCGTGCGCACGTTCGGCGACGACATCCTGGCCGTCCTCGATCCGGCCACCGGCAAGTACGACGACATCGACCTCGGCAACATCAGCTCGGTGACCCTCGGCGCTGTCGACGGCGACCGCGTGCTGCTCGGCACCGGCGGTTCGCGCACCGTCGCCGGATCGCGGCTGCTCGACCTGGGCAGCCGCGAGCTGACCGACGTCCGGCTGGCACTCGACGAGGCGCCCGACCCGGCGTACCTGCCCGAGGCCCGGCTGATGACGGTCGAGGGCGGTCCGGCCAACGACGGGCGCGAGGTGCACGTGATCGTGTACCCGCCGCACAACCCGGACTTCGTCGCGCCCGAGGGCGAGCTGGCGCCGTTCGTCGCGCTGGTGCACGGCGGCCCGACCGGTCAGGCGGAGCCCACGGTCGTCCATGCCGTGGGCCTGATCGGTTACTTCACCAGCCGCGGCATCGGCGTTGTCGACGTCAACTACGGCGGGTCGACGGGCTACGGCCGCGAGTACCGCAACCGGTTGCGCGGGCAGTGGGGCGTCGTCGACGTCCAGGACACGGTTGCCGCGGTGCGCGGGCTGGCCGACGCCGGCATCGCCGACCCGGCCAGGCTCGGCATCGAGGGCGGCTCGGCGGGCGGGTGGACGGTGCTGGCCGCGCTGACCACGTCCGACGCCTTCGCCTGCGGCGTGTCGCTGTTCGGGGTGGCCGAGCTCACCAACTTCGTCAAGGACACCCACGACTTCGAGTCGCGCTACGTCGACGGTCTGGTCGGGCCGCTGCCCGAGGCGGCCGACCTGTACGAGGAGCGGGCGCCGCTCAACCACGTCGACGGGCTGTCCTGCCCGGTGCTGTTGCTGCAGGGGCTCGACGACCCGATCGTCCCGCCGTCGCAGGCAGAGCTGTTCCGGGACGCGCTGCAGAGCAAGGGGATCCCGCACGCGTACCGCCCCTACGAGGGCGAGTCGCACGGGTTCCGCAAGCGCGAGACGTTGATCGACGTCTACGAGTCGTCGCTGTCCTTCTACGGTCAGGTGTTCGGGTTCGAGCCGCCGGGCGTGCCGAAGCTCGTCCTTTCGTGAACCTGGTCGACGTCGTCGAGGACGGCTGGGCCGCAGCGCTGAAGCCGGTCGCCGGCGAGATCTCGGCGATGGGCGACTTCCTGCGCGCCGAGGTCGCGGCCGGGCGCACCTACCTGCCGGCGGGCAAGAACATCTTGCGTGCGTTCACCCAGCCGTTCGCCGACGTGCGGGTGCTGATCGTGGGCCAGGACCCGTACCCGACGCCGGGGCACCCGGTCGGGCTGTCGTTCTCGGTCGAGCCGGACGTGCGGCCGGTGCCGCGTTCGCTGCAGAACATCTACAAGGAGCTCCAGAGCGATCTCGGCCTCGCGACCCCGTCCAACGGCGATCTGACCCCGTGGGCGGAGCACGGCGTGCTGCTGCTCAACCGCTGCCTGACCGTCGCGCCGGGCAAGCCGGCGTCGCATCGCGGCAAGGGCTGGGAGGTCGTCACCGACCAGGCGATCCGCGCCCTCGTGGCGCGTGACACGCCGCTGGTCGCCATCCTCTGGGGCCGGGACGCCCGTTCGCTCACGCCGCTGCTCGGCGGCACCCCGCGCATCGAGTCGGTGCACCCGTCGCCGATGTCGGCGGCGAACGGGTTCTTCGGGTCGCGGCCGTTCAGCCGGGCCGATGCCGCGCTCGAGGCCCAGGGCGCGCCGCCCGTCGACTGGTCGCTCACCTGACCCACCCGCCCCCGAAAGTTGTCCGTGTGTCGCGGCGTCATCTGCGCGCGACACACGGACAAGTCGGTCAGGCGAGGCGAGCGGGGAAGCCGCCGGTCGCGATCGGGCCCCACCGCTGCGGGGTGACCCGGATCAGCGACTTGCCCTGGTCACGCATGGCCTGCCGGTACTCGTCCCAGTCCGGGTGTTCGCCGCTGATGCACCGGAAGTAGTCGACCAGGCCGTCCTCGGCCTCCTGCGAGGGCATGTCGAGCACCTCGGCCGGGCCGTCCAGCTGCACCCAGGCGCCGCCGAAATCGTCCGAGAGCACCATCACCGACGCGGCCGGGTCGCGGCGCAGGTTGTGCAGCTTGGCCCGTTCCGGGTAGCTCGAGATCACGATCCGGCCGTCGCCGTCGACACCGCCGGTCACGGGGGACAGTTGCGGCCCGCCGTCGCGGCGCCGGGTGACGAGGATCATCTGATGGCGGGGACGGACGAAGTCCAGCAGTGCGTCGCGGTCGACGGTCGTGTTCGTGGCGATGGTCCGTGGCATGCGTCCATCCTGCCCACGATCAGTCGGTGACGCGCACGCCCGCCGCCGGCAGCAGCTCACGCCAGGGCTTGATGTTCTCGCGCATCGCCTTGATCTCGAACACCGCACCGACGATGGCCACGGCGTCCATGGCGGCACCGACCTCACCGCCGATGCCGGTGCCGGCCGCCATGACGCCGGGGGCGACCGCGGCGTTCGCGGCCTTGGCCTGCCGGGCCTGCAGTTCCTCGCGCTGCTCCTTGGTGAAGCTCGGGGACAGGCTCGCGCCGACGCCGAGGATGTCGTACGAACGCCGGCCCACGGTCAGCACCAGCGTCCCGAACTTGGTGAACTTCGCCACGACGTCGGCGCACGGGACGTCGAAGGCCACCTCCTTGGCCGCGGCGAGCCGCAACCGGCCGGCGTCCAGGCTGAGGATGACCGGCAGGCATTTGAGGCCGTTCCACTTGCTCTTGCGCCAGTAGAGACCGCCCGCGTACGAGGGAACCGTGATCACCCGCCGAAGGGTAGACCGAGTGCGCGGCGTTGTCGCAGCCGGTCATTACTCTCGACATCGTGAACGACCGTCTGATCGTCCGTGGCGCCCGAGAGCACAATCTCAAGGACGTCAGCCTCGACCTGCCGCGCGACGCGATGATCGTGTTCACCGGGCTGTCCGGATCGGGCAAGTCGAGCCTCGCCTTCGACACGATCTTCGCCGAGGGGCAGCGCCGCTACGTCGAGTCGCTGTCGGCGTACGCCCGCCAGTTCCTGGGCCAGATGGACAAGCCCGACGTCGACTTCATCGAGGGCCTGTCACCGGCTGTGTCGATCGACCAGAAGTCCACCTCGCGCAACCCCCGCTCGACCGTCGGCACGATCACCGAGGTCTATGACTACCTGCGCCTGCTCTGGGCACGCATCGGCAAGCCGCACTGCCCGATCTGTGGCGAGCAGATCGCCCGGCAGACACCGCAGCAGATCGTCGACCGCATCCTCGAGATGCCCGAGGGCACCCGTTTCCAGGTCCTCGCGCCGGTGATCCGTGGGCGTAAGGGCGAGTACGTCGACCTGTTCGGCGAACTGCAGGTCAAGGGTTTCGCGCGGGTCCGCGTCGACGGCGTGGTCCACCCGCTGACCGAGCCACCGAAGCTCAAGAAGCAGGAGAAGCACACCATCGAGGCGGTCGTCGACCGCCTCGTCTCCCGTCCGTCCAGCAAGCAGCGCATCACCGACTCGATCGAGACCGCGCTGACGCTCGCCGGCGGCCTGGTGATCCTCGACTTCGTCGACCTCGACGAGGACGACCCGCACCGCGAGCGCAGGTTCTCCGAGCGGCTGGCCTGCCCGAACGACCACCCGCTGGCCATCGACGAACTCGAACCCCGCTCGTTCTCGTTCAACTCGCCGTTCGGCGCCTGCCCGGTGTGCACCGGCCTCGGCACACGCAAGGAGGTCGATCCCGAACTCGTCGTCCCCGACCCCGAGCAGACCCTGCGCGGCGGGGCGGTCGCGCCCTGGGCGACCGGGCAGACCAGCGAGTACTTCCTGCGGCTGCTGCAGGGGCTCGGCGACGCGATCGGCTTCGACCTGGACACCCCGTGGGAGAAGCTCGGCACCCGCGCGCAGAAGGCCGTGCTGCACGGCAGCAGCGACCAGGTACACGTCAGCTACCGCAACCGGTACGGTCGCGATCGGTCGTACTACGCCAACTACGAGGGCGTGGTCACCTGGATCGAGCGGCGTTACGCCGAGACCGAGTCCGACTACTCGCGCGAGAAGTACGAGGGCTTCATGCGCGAGGTGCCCTGCCCGACCTGCGACGGCACCCGGCTCAAGCCCGAGATCCTGGCGGTCACGGTGCACGGCCGGTCGATCGCCGAGCTCGCCTCGCTGTCGATCGGCGCGGCCAACGACTGGCTGCTCGGGCTCGAACTCGACAACCGCGAGAAGTTGATCGGCGAGCGGGTGCTGAAGGAGATCCACGCCCGGCTCGGTTTCCTCGTCGACGTCGGGTTGCACTATCTCTCGCTCGACCGGGCGGCCGCGACCCTGGCCGGTGGCGAGGCGCAGCGCATCCGGCTCGCCACCCAGATCGGGTCGGGCCTGGTCGGCGTCCTCTACGTGCTCGACGAGCCGTCCATCGGCCTGCACCAGCGCGACAACCACCGCCTGATCGAGACCCTGGTGCGGCTGAAGAACCTCGGCAACACCCTGATCGTCGTCGAGCACGACGAGGACACCATCCGCACCGCCGACTGGGTGGTCGACATCGGCCCGGAGGCCGGCGAGCACGGCGGACGGATCGTGGTCAGCGGCACGGTCGACAACCTCATCGCGTCCGAGGAGTCGATCACCGGCGCCTACCTGTCCGGGCGGCGCGCGATCCCGATCCCGGCGCTGCGCCGGCCACGGCAGAGCGGTCGCGAGCTGGTGGTCGAGGGTGCCCGCGAGCACAACCTGCGCAACATCGACGTCGCCTTCCCGCTGGGATGCTTCGTCGCCGTCACCGGGGTCAGCGGGTCGGGCAAGTCGACCCTGGTCAACGACATCCTGCACGCCTCGCTGGCCAACAAGATCAACGGCGCGAAGCTGCCGCCGGGGCGGCACAAGCGGGTGCGCGGCATCGAGCAGCTCGACAAGGTGGTCGGCGTCGACCAGTCGCCGATCGGGCGCACGCCGCGCTCGAACCCGGCGACCTACACCGGGGTGTTCGACCACATCCGCAAGCTGTTCAGCGAGACCACCGAGGCGAAGGTCCGCGGCTACCAGCAGGGCCGGTTCTCCTTCAACGTCAAGGGCGGCCGCTGCGAGAACTGCCAGGGCGACGGCACCATCAAGATCGAGATGAACTTCCTGCCGGACGTGTACGTGCCCTGCGAGGTCTGCAAGGGTGCCCGGTACAACCGCGAGACCCTCGAGGTGCACTACAAGGGCAAGAACATCAGCGAGATCCTCGAGATGCCGATCGAGGAGGCCGCGGAGTTCTTCAAACCGATCTCGAGGATCGCCCGCCATCTCGAGACGCTCGTCGACGTCGGCCTCGGCTACGTGCGGCTGGGCCAGCCCGCGCCGACCCTGTCCGGCGGCGAGGCGCAGCGGGTGAAGCTCGCCTCGGAACTGCAGAAGCGCTCGACCGGCCGGACGATCTACGTCCTGGACGAGCCGACCACCGGCCTGCACTTCGAGGACGTGTCCAAGCTGCTCGGCGTGCTGCACTCGCTGGTCGACAAGGGCAACACCGTCCTGGTCATCGAGCACAACCTGGACGTGATCAAGACCGCGGACTGGATCGTCGACATGGGCCCCGAGGGTGGTTCCGGCGGCGGCTCCGTCGTCGCCGAGGGCACGCCCGAGCAGGTGGCCGCCGTCCCTGCCTCGCACACCGGTGGGTTCCTGAAGGCGATCGTGCAGCCGGCACGACCCGCACGGAAGCGGACGGCTGCGGCGCGCACGGCGGCGCCGGCCAAGCGTGCAACGGCTCCGGCCAAGGCGGCGACCGCGAAGGCGGCGAAGACCGCACCGGCCAAAGCGGTGAAGAAGGCGCCCGCCAAGAAGGTGTCCAAGGCGCCCGCGAAGAAGTCTGCCCGCCGGTGATCATGCGGCGTCGGCGGCCCGGATCGGGGATCATCGACGCCGTGACCGAACTGACCGAGCTGACCACCGAGCGACTGATCCTGCGTCCGTGGCGCGACAGCGACCTCGAGCCGTTCGCCGCACTGAACGCCGACCCCGAGGTGATGCGGTTCTTCCCGCGCCGGCTCGACCGCGCGGCAAGCGACGTGATGGCGCAGCGGATCAGCCGGTCCATCGCCGAGCACGGCTGGGGACTGTGGGCCGTCGAGGTCAAGGACGGCGCGCCGTTCATCGGCTTCGTCGGCCTGCAGTCGCCGGCCTTCGACGCCCATTTCACCCCGGCGGTCGAGGTCGGCTGGCGGCTGGACAGCAACCATTGGGGACGCGGCTACGCGCCCGAGGGCGCGGCGGCCGCGCTCGATCACGCCTTCGGCCCGCTCGAGCTGGACGAGGTCGTCTCGATGACGATTCCTGCCAATCTGCCCTCGCAGCGGGTGATGCAGAAGCTCGGGCTGACGCGCGACCCTGCCGACGACTTCGATCACCCGAACCTGCCGGACTGGGAGCACCGCCGGCACGTGCTGTATCGCATCCGTCGCGATGACTGGCCTCGGCGCAGCGCCGACTAACGTCAGGAGCATGGAACAGCGCACCCTCGGCCGTACCGACCGTCCTGTCTCCGTCGTCGGGCTCGGCACCTGGCAACTCGGCGCCGACTGGGGCGAGGTGCAGGAATCCGACGCCCTCGACGTGCTCGCCGCCTCGGTCGAGGCCGGAGTCACCCTCTTCGACACCGCTGACGTGTACGGCGACGGCCGCAGCGAGCAGCTGATCGGTCGGTTCCTGCGCGAGCACCCCGACAGCGGCGTGCTCGTCGCGACGAAGATGGGCCGCCGCGTCGACCAGGTGCCCGAGAACTACACCGCCGACAACTTCCGCGCGTGGACCGACCGGTCACGGACGAACCTCGGCGTCGACACGCTCGACCTCGTCCAACTGCACTGCCCACCGACCCCGGTCTACGACGACGACGAGGTCTTCGACGCCCTCGACGCGCTGGTCGCCGACGGGCGGATCGCCGCCTACGGCGTGAGCGTCGAGCGGGTGGACGAGGCGCTGACCGCGATCGCCCGGCCGAACGTCGCGAGCGTCCAGATCATCCTCAACGCGTTTCGCCAGAAGCCACTGGAGCAGGTGCTCCCCGCGGCGGCCGCGGCCGGCGTCGGCATCCTCGCCCGGGTACCGCTCGCGTCCGGGCTGCTGTCCGGGCGCTACAGCGAGGACACCACCTTCGCCGAGAACGACCACCGCAACTACAACCGGGACGGCGCCGCCTTCGACGTCGGCGAGACCTTCGCCGGAGTCGATTTCGGCACCGGCGTCGCCGCCGCCCGCGAGTTCGCCGCGCTGGCACCGTCCGGCAGCACGCCCGCCCAGCTCGCGCTGCGCTGGATCATCGACCAGCCCGGGGTCACCACCGTGATCCCGGGGGCCCGGTCGGTACAGCAGGCCCAGGCCAACGCGGGCGCCGCCGACCTCGCGCCGCTCGACGAGCCGACGCGCAGCGCGGTCCGCGCGCTCTACGACGGTCGCATCCGCGAGCTGGTGCACGAACGCTGGTGAGAATTCCTGTCACACCCGTGTGACAAAGTCGAGGGATGGGCATCGGGCAATACCGCAGCGTGCTCGCGCTGCGCGAGGTCCGGCGGGTGCTCTGGCTCAGCCTGGTGGTGCGCATCCCGCTGTGGGCGGGCAACGTCGTGCTCACGCTGCACGTGGTGACCCATCTCAACCGGTCCTACAGCGCCGCCGGTCTGCTCGTCGGCGTCGCCACGGTGACGCTGGCCGTGAGCGCGCCGTGGCTCGGGCGCCGCCTCGATCGGGTGGGGTTGCGCGTGACGCTCGGCCCGTGTCTGCTGGTGCTCGTCGCGTGCTGGTCGGTCGCGCCGTTCGTGTCCTACTGGCCGCTGCTCGTGCTCGCCGCGGTCGGCGGGCTGTTCACCATCCCCTCGTTCACGATCGTGCGGCAGGCGCTGCTGCACGTCGTTCCCGTCGAGATGCGCAAGACCGCGCTGTCCATCGACTCGGTGGCGCTCGAGGTCTCGTTCATGATCGGCCCGGTGGTCGGGGTGCTGCTCGCGACGTCGTGGAGCACGCCCTGGGCGCTGCTGTCCTGCGAGCTCACCTCGGTGCTCGGCGGGATCGTGTTCTGGATCGTCGACCCGCCGATGGGCACTGCCGGCGCGGACGCCGAGGGACACATCAGCCCCCGCTCCTGGGTGACGCCGGGCGTGCTCGCCGTTCTCGCCGTCGGCGTCGCCGCGACCGTCGTCCTGACCGGCACCGACGTCAGCATCGTCGCGGCGCTGCGGCACATGCACCACCCGTCGCTGATCGGCGGCGTGCTGGCGCTGTGGGGCCTGGGCTCGGCGATCGGCGGCATCGTCTACGGCGCGATGCACCGCACCGTGCCGGCGTTCCTGCTCCTCGGGCTGCTGGCCGCGCTGACGATCCCCGCGGTGTTGGCCCGCGGCCCGCTGACCCTCGCGCTGCTGCTCGTGCTCGCGGGGCTGTTCTGCGCGCCGACGATCACCGCGACCGTCGACACCCTGTCCCGGATCGTGCCCGAACGGGTGCGTGGTGAGGCGATGGGCTGGCACTCCTCGGCGCTCACCACCGGCTCGGCCGCGGGCGCACCTCTCGCCGGCGTCGCGATCGACCGCGCCGGCTGGCAGGGCGGGCTGTGGCTGCCGAGCGTGATCGGGATCGTTGTCGCGGCGCTCGGGCTGGCCGCGACACGCCGTCGCGCGGCCGTAGCGGCAGCGCGCGAGGCCCCGCGCCTGCAGAATGCGAACTCGTGAGCGCCTACACCGAATTCATCGCCGGGTTGCCCAAGGCCGAACTGCACGTCCACCACATCGGCTCGGCCTCCCCGCACACCGTCGCCCAGCTGGCCGCCCGCCATGACGGCGCAACGCCCGTCCCCGCCGACCCCGACAAGCTCGCCGACTACTTCACCTTCACCGACTTCGCGCACTTCATCGAGGTGTACCTGTCCGTGGTCGACCTCATCCGCGACGCCGAGGACGTGTGGACGCTCACCTACGACATCGGCCGCGACCTCGCCGCCCAGAACGTCCGCTACGCCGAGCTGACCCTCACGCCGTACTCGTCGGTCGCCCGCGGCATCGCGCCGGAGGCGTTCTGCGACGCGGTCGAGGACGCCCGGCGGCGCGTCGCCGAGGATCACGGGGTGCAGCTGCGCTGGTGTTTCGACATCCCCGGCGAGGCGGGCGTCGAGGCCGGTGACATCACCCTCGACATCGCCCTGCTGATGCGTCCCGACGGATTGGTCAGCTTCGGGCTCGGCGGCCCCGAGCTGGGCGTGCCGCGCAGCCTGTTTGCCGACCACTTCAAGGCCGCCCGGGCCGCCGGGCTGCACAGCGTGCCGCACGCCGGCGAGTCGACCGGCCCCGAATCGATCTGGGAGGCCCTCGACGCCCTCGGGGCCGAGCGCATCGGCCACGGCATCGCTGCCGCGCAGGACGAGCGGTTGCTGGCGCGACTGCGCGACGACGCGATCCCGCTCGAGGTCTGCCCGACCTCGAACGTCTGCACCCGGGCCGTGGGCTCGCTCGCCGAGCACCCGCTGCCGGCGCTGGTCGCCGCGGGCGTGCCGGTCACGATCAACTCCGACGACCCGCCGATGTTCTCGACCTCGCTCAACAACGAGTACGAGGTCGCCGCCGAGCTGCTCGGTCTCGACACGCGTGGCATCGCCGATCTCGCCAAGGCCGCAGTGCGGGCCGCGTTCCTCGACGACGCCGGCAAGCGCGAGCTGCTCACCGAGATCGACGAGTACGAGACGGCGTTCGGTCAGAGCAACTAGCTAACCTGGGTGGCGTGCCCGATCCGTCCACCTACCGGCCCGCGCCGGGGACGATCCCGCTCGAGCCCGGCGTCTACAAGTTCCGCGACAGCCGGGGCCGGGTGATCTATGTCGGCAAGGCCAAGAGCCTGCGGCAACGGCTGAACTCCTACTTCGCCGATATCAGCGGGCTGCATCCGCGCACCCGGCAGATGGTCATGAGCGCGGCCGGCGTCGAGTGGACGATCGTCACCAACGAGGTCGAGGCGCTCCAGCTCGAGTACACGTGGATCAAGGAGTTCGACCCGCGCTTCAACGTCAAGTACCGCGACGACAAGTCCTATCCCAGCCTGGCCGTCACCCTCTACGAGGAGTTCCCGCGGCTGCAGGTGATGCGCGGGCCCAAGCGCAAGGGCGTGAAGTACTTCGGCCCGTACAGCCACGCCTGGGCGATTCGCGAGACCCTCGACCTGCTGTTGCGGGTGTTCCCGGCCCGCACCTGCAGCGCCGGGGTCTTCAAGCGTGCCGGCCAGATCGGGCGGCCGTGCCTGCTCGGCTACATCGGCAAGTGCAGCGCACCGTGCGTGGGCCGGGTCAGTGCCGACGAGCACCGCCAGATCGTCGACGACTTCTGCGACTTCATGGCCGGCCGCACCGACCAGATGATGCGCCGGGTCGAGAAGCAGATGGCCGAGGCGAGTGCGAACCTCGAGTTCGAGCTGGCCGCCCGGCTGCGCGACGACCTCGGCGCGTTGCAGCGGGCGCTCGAGAAACAGGCCGTGGTCTTCGGCGACGGCACCGACGCCGACGTCGTGGCCTTCGCCGAGGACGACCTCGAGGCGGCCGTCCAGGTCTTCCACGTGCGCGGCGGGCGGGTGCGCGGCCAGCGCGGCTGGGTCGTGGACAAGCTCGACGAGATGAGCACCGGCGATCTCGTCGAGCAGTTCATCACCCAGTTCTACGGGCTGTTCGGCGACTCCGACGACGACGGCTCGGAGATCCCGCGCGAGGTGCTCGTCCCGGTGCTGCCCGACGACAACGGCGCGCTGTCGGAATGGCTCGGTGAACGGCGCGGTTCGCGGGTCGGTATCCGCGTCGCGCAGCGCGGCGACAAGCGGGCGCTGGCCGAGACCGTCGCCCGCAACGCGAAGCAATCGCTCAATCAGCACAAGCTGAAGCGGGCCTCGGACCTCACCGCGCGCTCGCGCGCCCTCGGCGAGCTGCAGGAGACCCTCGGCCTGGCCGAGGCGCCGCTGCGCATCGAATGCTTCGACATCAGCCACGTCCAGGGCACCAACGTCGTCGCGTCGATGGTGGTGTTCGAGGACGGCCTGGCCCGCAAGAGCGAGTACCGCCGCTTCGCCATGCGAACCGGAGTGAACACTCGCCCGGGCTTCGCCGGACAGCCGGCGAAGGGTGCCGGTGACACGGACTGGATCGCCGAGGTGATCCGCCGCCGGTTCGCCCGCTACCTCGACGAGCAGGTGGACGAGGGCGCGGACGCCGACTCCGACCCGGCGGCCGAGGCCCGCGACGCCGTGGCGGACGTCCCGCCGGGCATCGACCCGACCACCGGCCGTCCCAAGAAGTTCGCCTACCCGCCCAACCTCGTCGTGGTCGACGGGGGCGCACCGCAGGTCGCCGCGGCGCTGGCCGTGCTCGGTGACCTCGGCATCGACGACATCGCGCTCGTCGGGCTCGCCAAGCGGCTGGAGGAGGTGTGGCTGCCGGGGGAGCAGTACCCGACGATTCTGCCGCGCACGTCCGAGGGGCTCTACCTGCTGCAGCGGGTGCGGGACGAGGCGCACCGGTTCGCGATCACCTTCCACCGCGAGAAGCGGTCGAAGTCGATGACGGTCTCGGCACTCGACGACATCCCCGGCCTCGGCGAGACCCGGCGCAAGGCGCTGATGCGCCGGTTCGGCTCGCTCAAGCGGCTGCGCGCGGCGACAGCCGACGAGCTGGCCGAGGTCCCGGGCATCGGCCCGCGCACCGCGACGGCTATCGTCGCGGCGCTGCACCGCGACGACGCCCCGGCGGCGCCCGCGGTGAACATGACGACCGGAGAGGTGTTGGAATGAGCGACGCTTGCGGAGCGAGCGTGTTGCTGTGACCGAGGGTGGGCTCGACACGGTGATCGTGACCGGGCTGTCCGGCGCCGGACGCAGCACCGCCGCCAAGTGCTTCGAAGACCTCGGCTACTACGTCGTCGACAACCTGCCGGCCGAGCTGATCGCCACGTTGATGGACCTCGGCAGCCGCAGCAAGGGCGCGGTGACCAGGCTCGCCGTGGTCATGGACGTGCGCAGCCGGGCCTTCTCCACCGACCTGGTCGGGGTGATTCGTGAGCTGGACGACGGCGGGCTGCGTCCGCGCGTGCTGTTCCTCGAGGCGAGCGACGAGGTGCTGGTGCGCCGGTTCGAGAGCGTGCGACGGGCCCACCCGCTGCAGGGGGACGGCCGCCTGGTCGACGGCATCGCCGCCGAACGCGACCTGCTGGCTCGCCTGCGTGACGACGCCGATCTGGTCGTCGACACCTCGACACGATCGGTGCACGACCTGCGCCACACGATCGAGAACGCGTTCGCCAGCGGCGGCCCGCTGGACAGCCCGGGCCTGCGCGCGACCGTCGTCTCGTTCGGCTTCAAGTACGGGCTGCCGGTCGACGCCGACCTCGTGGTCGACGTGCGGTTCCTGCCGAATCCGTACTGGATCCCCGAGTTGCGTGAGCTCACCGGCAACGATCAGGAAGTCAAGGACTACGTCCTTTCGCAGGACGACGCGCTGACCTTCCTCGACCGGTACGAGTCGATCCTGCAGCTGATCGGCGCCGGCTATCAGCGCGAGAGCAAGCGCTACCTCACGCTCGCCGTCGGATGCACCGGCGGCAAGCACCGCTCGGTCGTGATGGCGCAGGAGCTGGCCCGCCGGCTCGAGGCGGACGGCGTGCACGCCACCGTCGCGCACCGGGACCTCGGTCGTGAGTAGCGACGGCCCGGCGGTCGTCGCGCTGGGCGGTGGGCACGGCCTCTACGCCAGCCTGAGCGCGCTGCGGCGCGTCACCGCCGACCTGACCGCCGTCGTCACCGTTGCCGACGACGGCGGTTCGTCCGGGCGGATCCGGCACGAGTTCCCGGTGTTGCCGCCCGGCGACCTGCGGATGGCCCTTGCCGCGCTCGCCGGCGACGCGCCCGAGCACCAGGCCTGGGCCGAGCTGCTGCAGCACCGCCTCGGCGGCACCGGGGTGCTGGCCGGCCACCCGGTCGGCAACCTGGTGCTCACCGGGCTGCTGGACAGCGCGGCTGCGCCCGACCCGGTTGCGGCGCTCGCGCAGGTGGCCACCCTTGTCGGCGCGGTCGGCCGGGTGCTGCCGATGAGCCCGGTGCCGCTGGACCTGATCGCCGACGCCGACCATTTCGATCCGCACGATTCCGGTCGCACCCGTCGCATCCGGGGCCAGTCGTCGATCGCGGCGACCCCGGGACGGGTGCGCACGATCCAGCTGCTGCCGCCCGGGGCGCCGGCCTGCGCCGACGCCGTCGATGCCGTCCGGGAGGCCGACGTGGTCGTGCTCGGTCCGGGGTCCTGGTTCACCAGCGTGATCCCGCACCTGCTGCTGCGCGAACTCGGCCGGGCGCTGTCGACCACGCGTGCCCGGGTGATCGTCACGCTCAACCTGGTGCCGCAACCGGGGGAGACCGAGGGCTACGAACCGACCGACCTGTTGCGTGTGTTGTGCGAACATGCCGATCCGGTCGGTGGATTGCGTATCGACACCGTGATCGCAGACATGGACGCGGTGGTCGACGAGAAAGATCTCGCCGACTTCACGCGCAGTATCGGGGCAAGTCTCATATTGTCGAAGCTCGCCGGCGACGACAGTCCGGACCTGCATGATCCGCACCGCCTCGCCGAGGCGTACCGTTCGGCGCTCGAGACTGGGAATGGAGGCCGCACATGGCGATGACGTCGGCGGTCAAGGATGAACTGAGCCGGGTCCCGGTCTCGAAGACGTCCGAGCGCAAGGCCGAACTCGCCACGGTGCTCCGCTTCGCGGGCGCGCTGCACCTGATCGGTGGGCACATCGTCATCGAGGCCGAACTCGACACCGGCTCGGTTGCTCGTCGGCTCCGCAAGGAAATCGCCGAGGTCTTCGGGCACGGCTCCGAACTGCAGATGGTCGCGAGCGGCGGGCTGCGCAAGGGCAGCCGCTACCTCGTCCGCGTCACCAAGGACGGCGAGGGTCTGGCGCGGCAGTCCGGGCTGGTGGACCTTCGCGGCCGCCCGGTGAAGGGGCTGCCGCACCACGTCGTCGCGGGCGGCATCCACGACGCCGAGGCCGCCTGGCGTGGCGCGTTCCTCGCGCACGGCTCGCTCACCGAGCCCGGTCGGGCGTGCGCGCTCGAGATCACCTGCCCGTCGGCCGAGGCGGCGCTCGCGCTCGTCGGGGTCGGCCGCCGGCTCGGCGTGGCGGCGAAGGCCCGCGAGGTGCGCGGCAGCGACCGGGTCGTGGTCCGCGACGGCGACATGATCGGCGCGCTGCTGACCCGGATCGGGGCGCACGAGTCGGTGCTGGCCTGGGAGGAGCGCCGGATGCGCCGCGAGGTGCGGGCCACCGCGAACCGGCTGGCCAACTTCGACGACGCCAATCTGCGCCGCTCTGCGCGTGCCGCGGTCGCCGCCGGCGCGCGGGTGCAGCGGGCGCTGGAGATCCTCGCCGACGACGCCCCGGACCACCTGCTGCAGGCCGGCCGGCTGCGCATCGAGCACAAGCAGGCGTCGCTGGAAGAGCTCGGCGCGATCTCCGACCCACCGATGACCAAGGACGCTGTCGCGGGACGGATCCGCCGGCTGCTGGCGATGGCCGACAAGCGCGCGTCGGACCTGGGTATCCCGGACACCGAATCGGCTGTGACCGCGGAGATGCTCGCCCCCTGACGCCTGCAATGAAATCCTGCGGGCCGACGTCATCTGGGCGTGAGAATTCAACGGATGGTGTGGGCTGCCGCGGCGGCCCTGTTGGCAGCGGTGACGGTGGCTTCGGCGGCCCATGGATCGACTCCTGCACGGCGCACCCTGACGCACACGGCGAGCGTGGTCGTGCGCCCGGTGACGTGGACGGCCCGGGTAGCGCCCGGCTTCACCGTGTCGCGCGAGCGGACCGGCCGGGTCGACTGCACGGCCGGCATGGCCTCGCCGGGTGCGGTGGACCGCGACATCCTGCAGTGCAGCCCGTCCGCCGAGTACGCGACCGCCTGCTGGCTCTCCCGCACGCCGCATCACGTGCTGTGCCTGCGCGACCCGCGCAGTAAGCACCTGGTCAGCCTTCCTCGCCACGGCGTGATGGCGCAGACGCTGCCCTACGGGATCACCTACTACTGCCAGCACGGCCAGGCGATCTGGGCGCCGTTCAGCGCCACGAACTGGGGGATCGAGCGCTCGCACCCGGTGTGGACGGTGCGCACGGCGCCCGCGAGCGGGCACGGTGCGCTGCGCACGCGCAACGTCGCGAAGGCCTGGTTCGTCGGGATGCACTCCTAGGCGCTACCCGCGGGTAGCGGCGGCGGGTCGGACCGGCCCGCCGCATTGGATAGGGTCGACCCGGCAGTGTCAGTCTGTTCCGAGGAGCAACGCAGTGACCGTACGCGTGGGCATCAACGGCTTCGGCCGGATCGGCCGCAACTTCTTTCGCGCCCTCACCGCAGCGGGCGCCGACATCGAACTCGTCGCCGCCAACGATCTCGGCGACAAGTTGACCATGGCGCACCTGCTGAAGTACGACACCATCCTGGGTCGCTTCCCGGGCGAGGTGCGCGCCACCGACGACGGCATCAGCGTTGCCGGCAAGGACATCAAGATCCTCGCCGAGCGCGATCCGGCGAACCTGCCCTGGGGCGACCTGGGCGTCGACGTCGTCATCGAATCGACCGGCTTCTTCACCAAGGCCGCGGACGCGCGCAAGCACGTCGACGCCGGTGCCAAGAAGGTCATCATCTCCGCGCCGGCGAGTGACGAGGACGTCACGATCGTCATGGGCGTGAACGACGGCGAGTACGACGCCGCGAAGCACACGATCATCAGCAACGCCTCGTGCACGACGAACTGCCTCGGCCCGCTGGCCAAGGTGCTCGACGACGCGTTCGGT
>DATBTJ010000118.1:0-4954 GCA_036559305.1 Jatrophihabitans sp. | reverse complement strand
CCAGGAACCGGTACAGGTTGGGATGCGCCTCAACCCACTCCAGGTGCCCGTCGATGGCCGAGCCGATGATCGTGCGGGCCGACCCGGCCTGCGCCAGCCCGGCCCGGATCGACTCACCGATCTGGCGGGCGGCGTGCCGCGACACCGCGAGGTCGAGAGCCTGCTTGCCCTCGAAGTGGCGATAGACGTGCGTGCGTGGGACCCCCGCCTTCTCGGCGATCTGGGCGGTCAGCACGTCCGGCCCGAACTGCTCGATCGCTTCGATGGCGGCGGTGATGATGGCGACGCGCCGCTCACGGCGGTGCGGGTCCCAGCGGGTCGAGCGGCCGTCGCGCGGCCGCGGCCGCGCGGCGTGCGCGCCACGCGTATTGGTGGTCATGCATCGAGCCTAGCCGAGTTACATGTGACAGCTTGTCGCCGTCAAATTTTGGTGCTACACCTTGTGATAGTTACCTTCCTCCCCCGAAGGCGGTTCCAGATGAGCGTGCAGTCCGATCAGAGGTCCGCAGAGCGCGAACGCACCGCGACCCGGCTGCTGCGGTCATCGGTGAAGAACTCCTACGACCCGAACCTGGACATCGACTGGGACGCCCCGATCGACGGTCCGGGACTGTCCGAGCTGGCGTTCGTGCCCTTCGAGCGGGTCTCGCTCTACGGCACCGAACTGTGGGACGGGCTGACCCACGAGCAGCGGTTGGAGCTGTCGAAGCAGGAACTCGCGAGCGTGGCGAGCACCGGGCTGTGGTTCGAGATCATCCTGATCCAGATGCTCGCGCGCTACGCCTACCACCAGGATCCGCAGCAGCCGCACACCCAGTACGCGCTCACCGAGATCGGCGACGAGACCCGACACGTGATCATGTTCGCGAAGGCGCTGGACCGGATGGGGACGCCGACCTACCGGCCCAACCGGTTCGTGCACCACCTGGCGCGCGTGTACAAGGCGACGGCGCGCGGGCCGGCATTGTTCGCGCCGGTGCTGGTGGCCGAGGAGGTCACCGACCGCCTGCAGCGGGCGACGATGAACGACGAGTCGATCCACCCGCTGGTGCGCATGGTGAACCGCATCCACGTGATCGAGGAGGCCCGGCACGTGCGGTTCGCGCGCGAGGAGGTCGCCCGGCTGATGCCGACGATGGGCCCCGTGCGCCGGCTGGTGACCAATACCGTCGCCGCGGCCGTGTCGGCGATCGTGGTGAGCGTGCTGATCAACCCGCAGGTCTACGCGCAGGTCGGGCTCGACCCCAAGCACGCGGCACGTGTGGCCCGACGCAACCCGCACCACCGCGAGACGCGGCGCTGGATGGCGGAGAAGATCATGGCGTTCCTGACCGAGCAGGGGATGGTCTCGCGCACCGCCCGTCCGATCTACCGGCTCGCGCACCTGATCGACACCTGACCCCGGGCATGGGTCGGCCCCGAGCCTGTCGCGCCGCGATGGACGGGTCGGCTGGACGGGCCGACGGCTCGGGGCCGGGTAGCTGCCTGGTATTGCTCGCCGCCTCGAGAGGAGGCCTACGGGCCAATGCCACGCAAGTCCGTTGCTTCTAGCGGCTAGCGGACAGCCACCTCACGTGTCCAACAGGTATACAACTTCGGACCACCTCCTCTCTCGTGTCCTGACACCGTACGACGGAGGTGGTAGGTCCACAACGGGGTTTCGATCAGAAGCCGGAGAGCTTCTTGATCTCGCCGTCGAGATCGGGACGGCGCTGCCGAGGACGCCCGGCAAGCTCGATCACCTCGGTGGGCCCGCGCACGCTGCTGATCAACCAGAAGGCGTCCGCGTCATGCAGATCGGCGACGCTCGCCAGCGTGTGCGCGGTCTGCCAGCCCTGCTCCGCGGCCCGCTCGAACAGCAACTCCTGCGTGGTGCCGGCGAGGATCCCGGTCGCCCCGCGCGGCGTGGTGTGCAACGTGTCGCCGCTCGCCCAGACCGCGGTACCGGTCGGGGCCTCCAGCACGTGCCCGTCGGAGGAAACGAACAGCACGTCCTCGGCGCCGCGCCGGGCGGCCTCGCGTATGGCCGCCATGTTGACCGCGTAGGACAGCGTCTTCACCCCGCCGAGCAGCCACGGCGTGTCGGTGAAGGCATCGGCGGGATATCCGCGGTCGAGCACGGCCACGCGGATCCCTTCGACGCGCTGGCGGGCCCAGTCCGGGTCCAGTGCAACGACGGTCAGGAAACCTGATGGTTGTCCGTTCGTGCCGCGAGTCAGCACCAACTTGATCGCGGCCTCGTCGCCACCCGTCCAGGCGGCGCAGGCCACCGCGACCAGCTCCTGCCACGGTGCCGGGTCGAAGGCGATCTCGAGCGCGGCGGCCGAGCGGGCCATCCGGGCCAGGTGCCGGTCGAGCTTGGCGGCGTACCGGGTGCCGTCCGCGCGGGTCAGCAACCGCGCGCCCTCGAAGCAGCCGTCGCCGCGGGTGAGTCCCGGGTCGTCGGCCCGGATCACCGGCGTTGCCGGATCGACGATCCCGGCGCCGAGGACGGCCAGCAGCATCTGCGTCACCCGGCCCAACCTACCGAGGCGGTAACTACCATGGACGGCGTGTCCGGACACCAGCACGCGCCGGCCGGCGGCCCCGATCTCGTCGAGCGGCTGCACGCCCGGGGGCTGCGTTCGACCCCGCAACGGGCGCGTGTGCTCGGCGCCGTGCGCCGGCTGGGTCACGCCACTCCCGAGCAGATCTCCGACGCCGTCCCCGAGGTCGACCTCGCCACGGTCTACCGCACCCTGGAGCTGTTCGAGGAGCTCGGCCTGGTGCGGCACACCCATCTCGATCACGGCGCGCCGGCCTACCGGCCGGCCGAGGACGACCACGTCCATGTCGTATGCCACGACTGCGGCACGGTCGTCGACTCGCCGGACGGGTTGGCCGACGAGCTCGAGCGGCGGCTACGCGAGGAGCGCGGGTTCTGGCTCGACCGCGCGCACCTGACCGTGTTCGGCCGGTGCGCCGGCTGCGCGGAACAAACCACCGGCGCAGGACGATGAACCAGATATGACGGTCACCGCTCCCGGCATCGACGCCGCCATCCCGTGGCACTTCGGCGACCCGCTGCGCGAGCAGCGTGCGCTTGCGACCGCGGCAGGCGTCGTCGACCGCTCGAACCGCGACGTGCTGCAGGTCACGGGCGAGGATCGGCTGTCCTGGCTGCACACGATCTGCTCGCAGCACCTGAGCGCGCTCGCCGACGGCGCTGCGACCGAGGCGCTCGTGCTGTCCCCGCACGGGCACGTCGAGCAGCACTGGCAGCTGGTCGAACTGGGCGGCGTCGTGTGGATCGACACCGAACCCGGCTCCGCCCCGACGGTGCTCGACTACCTGCATAAGATGCGGTTCCTGAAGCGTGTCGAGCTCGCCGACGTGTCCGCCGACCGGGCTGTGCTCAGCGTGGTCGGGCCGGCGACGCCCGACGTTCTCACCGCGGCCGGGCTGCCGGTGCCGGAGGAGGGTCGCGCGGTCGCCCTTGACGGCGGCGGCTTCGTGCGCCGGATGCCCTGGCCCGGCAGCGACGCCGCCGACCTGCTCGTCCCCGCCGAGGCCCGCGACCAGTACCTCGCCCGGCTGCGTGACGCGGGCGCGGCGCCGGCCGGCATCTGGGCGTTCGAGGCCGCGCGGGTCCAGGCGCGGCGTCCGCGGCTGGGGTTCGAGACCGACCACCGCACGATCCCGCACGAGATCGGCTTCATCGGCAGCGCCGTCCACCTCGACAAGGGCTGCTACCGGGGGCAGGAGACCGTGGCCCGGGTGCACAACCTGGGCAAGCCGCCGCGGCGGCTGGTGCTGGTGCACCTGTCCGGCGAGTCGGACGAGCTGCCGGCGCCCGGTACGCCGGTCGAGGCCGGGGGCCGGACGGTCGGTTTCCTGGGCACCGCCGTGCACCACTACGAACTCGGGCCGATCGCACTGGCCGTGGTCAAGCGGTCACTGGCCGATGACGCCGCCCTGACGGCGGCCGGGGAGGCCGTCGCGATCGACCATTAGTCTCGGCGGGTGACCGTCGACCCGGACGTCGGCCCGGTCGGCCGCCCCCTCGAGTGGGACGTCGTGCTCGCGGTGGCCCTCGGCGGGATCGTGGGCGCCGAGGCGCGGTACGGGCTGGGACTGCTCGCCCCGCACGGCCCGAGCGGCTTTCCGTGGATGACGCTGCTGATCAACCTCGTCGGCTGCGCGCTGATCGGGGTGCTGCTGGCGACGCTTGCCGGTCTGGCGCGCCCGCCGCGGCTGGCCCGGCCGCTGCTGGGGACGGGCCTGCTCGGCGGGTTCACGACCTTCTCGACCTTCTCCGTCGACCTCGTCCAGCTGCTCGAGCAGCACTGCTGGGGCCGCGCCGCGGGGTACCTGCTCGCAACCGTGGTGGCCTGCGTGAGCGGCGT
Organism: Jatrophihabitans sp.; assembly: GCA_036559305.1. Lineage (GTDB taxonomy): Bacteria > Actinomycetota > Actinomycetes > Mycobacteriales > Jatrophihabitantaceae > RYN-133. Next base: position 569 of record DATBTJ010000118.1, on the reverse strand, counting down.
CGTCGCGGGCGCCGCGCTGGTGCGCCGGTGATCGCCTTGTGGGTGGCGCTCGGTGCCGCGGTGGGCGCGCCGACGCGCTACCTGACCGACCGGGCGCTGCAGCGGCGCACCCGGACCGAACTGCCGGTGGGGACGCTCGTGGTCAACCTCGTCGCGTCCTTCGTCCTCGGTGTGGTGACCGGCGCGGGCTCGCTGTCGCCGGCTGTGGCGGCGCTGGTCGGCACGGGGTTCTGCGGCGCGCTGTCGACCTGGTCGACCTTCGCCTATGAGGTCGCCGAGCTCCGGGCGCGCGCACTGGCGCTCGGCTATCTCGTCCTCACCCTGGTCGCAGGCCTCGCGCTGGCCGCGCTGGGCTACGCGCTGGGCTGAGGCCTGGACCGACGGCTGGAAATTTGCGCGGCCTCAGCCGATGGCCGTACCGAACAGGTGGCCGACGCCGAAGGTGAACGCCAGGCCGATCGCGCCGCCGATGACCACACGCAGCACGGCGTGTCGGACGTCGCTGCCGCCCGCGCGGGCCGAGGTGGCGCCGGCGAGCCCGAGCGCGACGAGCACGGCCACGAAGGTGA
>DATBTJ010000117.1:0-13726 GCA_036559305.1 Jatrophihabitans sp. | reverse complement strand
ACGCGGTGGTGAACGCGACGATCCTGGCTCGGATGAGCCGATTCTGGCAGCAGATCTTCCTCACCGTCGGTGTCGTCGTCGCGGTCTTCGGCATGCGGCTGGTGTTCCCGCTGCTGATCGTCGGCGTGACGGCCTCGCTCGAGCCGATCGAGGCCGTGCGGCTGGCCCTGGAAAAGGGTGACCCCGACACCCCCGGCACGTACGGCTACCTGCTGCACGAGGCGCATCCGGCGATCGCGGCGTTCGGCGGCATCTTCTTGCTGATGCTGTTCCTGGACTTCATCCTCGCCGAGCGTGACCTGCAGTGGATCGTCGCCGTCGAGCGGGCGCTCGGACGCATCGGACGCGTCGAGGGCATGTCGGTGCTGGTCGCCGTCGCGACCCTCGTCGCCGGCGGCGCGCTGCTCGCGCCCGAGGGCAAGACGGCGACTGTGCTGCTCAGCGGCCTGCTCGGGCTCGGCACCTATCTCGCGGTGAACGGGCTGGGCTCGTACTTCGAGTCGCGGATGCAGCGCGAGAGCGACGGTGGTCCGTCCGGGCTCGCCGTCGCAACCGGTAAAGCCGCGTTCTTCCTGTTCCTCTACCTGGAGGTGATCGACGCGTCGTTCAGCTTCGACGGCGTGGTCGGTGCCTTCGCGATCAATTCCGACCCGGTGATCATCGCGCTCGGCCTCGGTGTCGGGCGTTCTTCATCCGCTCGATCACGATCTACCTGGTGCGCACCGGCTCGCTCGCGCGCTACGTCTATCTCGAGCACGGCGCGATGTGGGCGATCGGCGCGCTCGCCACGGTGCTCATCGTGTCCATCGCGCACGAGGTCCCGGAGTGGCTCACGGGTGCGCTCGGCATCGGGTTCATCGTGGCCGCGCTGATCTCGTCCGTGCGCCGCAACCGGCGCGCGCTGCAGGCCGCCGACTCGGCACGCCCCGCGACAGTGGTCAGGTAGCCCGGTCAATGGTCGCGGGAGACGGAGCGGGCGTGCGGGTTCAGCGCTTGCGCGATGTCAATGCTTGCGCAGGCGCAGGATGATCAGCAGCAGCACGATGGCGGCAGCGACCGGGATCAGGCGCTTGGCCACGGCCGGGCCGGCGTGCTCGAGCAGGTCGATGGGCTCCACCTCGGCCCGGGCGAACGACCGCGGCGCCGGGGCGGGTTGCTCGGCAGCCGCGGCAGCGGGCTCGGCAGTGGGCTCGGCAGCCGCGGCAGCGGGCTCGATCGTCGCGGCGGCCTCGGCGGCCGGCTCGACCGCCGGGGCAGCTGCCGGCTGCTCGGTGGCCGCCCCGCCACCGCTGAGCTTGCCGGCCAGGCAATCGGCGAACTGGCCGATCAGCTTGTTGCCGACGTCGGCCATCACGCCGCGGCCGAACTGGGCCGGCTTGCCGGTGATGTCCAGGTCGGTCACGACGTCGACCTGCGTCTCGGCACCGTGCTCGGTCAGCGTCGCGGTGACCTTGGCCGACGCGGTGCCGTTGCCGCGGGCGTCACGACCTTGCGCGTTGATCACGGCCCGGTGCGCGGCTTCGTCCTTCTCGACGAAGCCGGCCTTGCCCTTGTAGGTCAGCCCGATCGGCCCGAGCTTGACCTTCACCGTCCCGGTGAAGTTGTCGCCGTCGACACTGTCGAGCGCGGCACCCGGCATGCACGGCGCGATGCGCTCGATGTCGAGCAGCACCTTCCAGGCGTCGTCGATGCCGACCGGAACGGTGAAGGAATGCTCGAGTTGCAACCTAGACTCCAGACGCGGTGAGAACGGCCCGCTTCGTCAGCACCCGGGCCAGATGCTCACGGTAGTCGGCCTTGCCGGACAGATCACTGGGCGCACTGGTGCCCTCGGCGGCGTGCTCGGCCGCGGCGCCGATCGCTTCGGCCGAGGCGTCCGCGCCGGCGAGCGCCGCCTCGACCGCACTCGCCCGCAGCGGGGTCGAGCCCATGTTCGTCAGCCCGACCCGGGCCTGCTCGATCGAACCGTTCGACCGCTTCACCACCGCAGCGACTGCCACGATCGACCACGCCTGCGCGACCCGGTTGAACTTCTCGTAGTGCGAGGACCAGCCGGCACCGAGCTTCGGCACCCGGATCGAGGTGAGGATCTCTTCGGCCGACAACGCTGTGGTCAGGTAGTCCTCGAAGAAGTCGCTCGCCGCGATCCGCCGCTCGCCGGACGGGCCGTGCGCGACGAACTCGCAGTCGAGGGCGAGCGCGACCGCGCCGAGATCGCCGGCCGGATCGGCGTGCGCCAGCGCACCGCCGAAGGTGCCGCGGTGACGCACCTGCGGGTCGGCGACGGTGGCCGTCGCCTGCGCGATCAACGGCGCGTGCTGCTGTACCAGCGCGTCGTTCATGACCGAGTCGTGCGTGGTCATCGCACCGATGACGATCGCGTCGCCGTCGTCGCGCACGCCGCGCAGCTCCTCGATCCGGCCGACGTCGACGATGGTGGACGGGTAGGCCAGCCGCAGCCGCAGGACCGGGATGAGCGACTGCCCACCGGCCAGCACCTTGCCGTCCTCACCGGCCGCGCCGAGTGCCGACACCGCCTCGCTCACCGAAGTCGGACGCGCGTAGTCGAACGACGCCGGGATCACAGGGCACCTCCATCGGTCGTGGCACCGCCGTAGGCGTTGGTGCCCCCTTCGGCCCGGCCGGATTTCTCCTGGCCGTGGATCGCGCGCCACACGCGTTCCGGCGTCGCCGGCATCTGGATGTCGTTCACGCCGAACGGACGCAGCGCGTCGACGACCGCGTTGATCACGGCCGGCGTCGAGGCGATCGTGCCGGCCTCGCCGACACCCTTGACGCCGAGGTCGTTGTAGGTCGACGGCGTCTCGTTGCGGTCGGTGACGAAGGTCGGCAGGTCGGCCGCCGACGGCACCGTGTAATCGACGAACGTCCCCGTCGTGAGATTGCCCGACTCGTCGTAGACGGCCTCCTCGAACAGGGCCTGCGCGATGCCCTGCGCGAGCCCGCCGTGCACCTGGCCCTCGATGATCAACGGGTTGATCGGCTTGCCGATGTCGTCGACGCAGACGTACTTGCGAATCTTGGTGAAGCCCGTTTCGGTGTCGATGTCGACCGCGCACAGGTGGGTGCCGTGCGGGAAGGAGAAGTTCACCGGGTCATACGTGGCGTCGGCGTCGAGTGAGGGCTCGATGCCGTCGGGCAGGTTGTGACCGAGGAAGGTCGCGAACGCGATCTCACCCAATGCCACCGACGAGCCGGGGGAGCCCTTCACCGAGAACGAGCCGTCCTCGAATTCCAGGTCGTCCTCGCTCGCCTCGAGCATGTGTGCCGCGATCGTGCGGGCCTTCGCCACGACCTTGTCGGCGGCCTTGACGATCGCCGCGCCACCGACCGCGAGCGACCGCGACCCGTAGGTGTCGAGGCCCTTGGGTGAGGACTGCGTGTCGCCGTGGATGATCTCGACGTCCTCGAACGCGACGCCGAGCTTGTCCGCGACGATCTGGCTGAACGCGGTCTCGTGCCCCTGCCCGTGGGGGCTGGCACCGGTGACCACCTCGACCTTGCCGGTCGCGAGCATGCGCACCGACGCGTGCTCCCAACCGCCCGCGCCGAAGGCCAGCGAGCCGAGGACGCGTGAGGGCGCCAGGCCGCACATCTCGGTGAACGTCGAGATGCCCAGGCCGAGCTGCACCGGGTCCTTGCGCTCGCGGCGTTCGGCCTGTTCGCGGCGCAGCTCGTCCCAGCCCATCAGCGCGAGCGCCTTGTCGGTCGCTGCGTCGTAGTCACCGCTGTCGTAGGTGAGGCCGGCTACCGTGGTGAACGGGAACTCCTCGCGCTTGATCCAGTTCTTTCGGCGCAGCTCCATCGGGTCCATGCCGAGCTCGACCGCGAGTTCGTCCATGATCCGCTCGATGGCGAAGGTCGCCTCGGGACGGCCCGCCCCGCGATAGGCGTCGGTCGGCGTCTTGGTCGTGTAGACGCCCTCACTGACGAACCGGTAGGCGTCGAACTTGTAGATCGCGTTGAACATGAACGCCCCGAGCACCGGAACGCTGGGTCCGAACAGCCGGTTGTAGGCGCCCATGTCGGCGAAGAGGTGGACGTCGAGGCCGGTGACCGTGCCGTCCTTCTTCGCGGTGATCGTGATGTCCTGGATCTGATCGCGGCCGTGGTGGGCCGACAGCAGCGACTCCGAGCGCGACTCGCACCACTTGACCGGCTTGTTCAGTGCCCGCGCGATCAAGGTGCACAAGACCTCTTCGGGCATCACAGCGATCTTGCCCCCGAACCCGCCGCCGACGTCCGGTGCGATCACCCGGACCTTGTGCTCCTCGATGCCGACGGTGACGCCGAGCAGGGTCCGCAGGATGTGCGGGATCTGCGTCGAGGTCCACATCGTGATACCGCCGTTGATCGGCTGCACCACCGTGGCGCGCGGCTCCATGAAGGCCGGGATCAACCGTTGCTGGATGAACCGGCGCTGCACGGTGACCTCGGCGCTGTCGATCGTCTGCTGGATCGGGTCGCCGGTGCCGGCGGCGCCGGACTCGAACTCCCAGCGGTAGATGTGGTTCGACTCGGTGGCCGGGTGGACCAGGTCGGCGCCGTCGGCGAGCGCGGCCTCCATGTGGGTGACGGCGGGCAGCGGGTCGTAGTCGACCTCGATCGCCTCGAGCGCGTCCTGCGCCTCGGTCCGCGATCGTGCCGCGACGACGGCGACGATCTCGCCGGCGAAATTGACCTGGTCGACGGCGATGCTCGGGGTGTTGACGTTGACCAGGCCTTCGGGCGCCCACGCGCAGGGAAGGCTGCCCTGGGAGTCCTTGAAGTCCTGGCCGGTGAACACCCCGATAACGCCGGGGCGCGACTTGGCCCCGCTGGTGTCCACACCGGTGATGCGGGCGTGCGCCAGCGGGCTGCGCAGCATCGCCAGGTGCAGCATGCCGGGCAGGGTGAGGTTGTCCGTCCACGTCGTTGCGCCGGTGATCAGGTGATGGTCTTCCTTGCGCCTCCGCGACTGGCCGATCTCGGCCGCACGACGTTCTTCGACCGCCGTCATGATTTCGCTCCCGCCGCCTGCTGGACCGCTCGGACGATGTTCACGTAACCCGTGCAGCGGCAGAGGTTGCCCTCGATGCCCTCGCGGATCTCGTCCTCGCTCGGGTTGGGGTTGCGCTTGAGCAGGTCGCGCGCGGCCATGATCATGCCGGGCGTGCAGTACCCGCACTGCAGCGCGTGATTGTCGTGGAAGGCCTGCTGCATCGGGTGCAGCGTGTTGTTCTCGGCAAGGCCTTCGATGGTGACGACCTCGCCGCCGTCGGCCTGGACGGCGAGCACCGAGCAACTCTTCACGCTCTGGCCGTCGAGGTCGACGGTGCACGCGCCGCAGTTGCTCGTGTCGCACCCGACGACGGTGCCGACCTTGCCGAGTTGCTCGCGCAGGTAGTGCACCAGCAGCGTGCGGGGCTCCACCTCGTCGGAGTAGGACACCCCGTCGACCCTGACACTGATCTTCGTCATCGCGCCTCCACGTCCCGAGCTGTTTCCCACTCGGACGCTATCGCCATGTGACGACGATTACGACGCTGCATTTACGCTGCAGCGCAACCGGGTCCGGCTACGCCGCAGGCGATCCGCTGCTGCGGTGGATCGGGCCGTCCGTGCGCCGCAGCTGCGCCCCGGAACCGCCCCAGCGGGCCGCCACGATCTCGGCCGCGATGGACACCGCGGTCTCCTCGGGCGTGCGGGCGCCGACGTCGAGGCCGATGGGTGCGTGCAGCCGGGCGAGTTCGGCGTCGGTGAGGCCGAGTTCCTTGAGCCGCTTGACCCGGTCGTCGTGCGTGCGGCGCGAGCCCATCGCGCCGAGGTAGGCGACCGGCAGGCGCAGCGCGATCTCGAGCAGCGGCACGTCGAACTTCGGGTCGTGGGTGAGCACGCAGATGACCGTGCGCTCGTCGACCTCGGTGCGGGCCAGGTAGCGGTGCGGCCACTCGACCACGACCTCGTCGGCGTCCGGGAAGCGCTTGGCGGTCGCGAACGTCTCGCGCGCGTCGCAGACGGTGACCTGGTAGCCGAGGAACGAGCCGACCCGGGCCACCGCGGCAGCGAAGTCGATCGCGCCGAACACGATCATGCGCGGCTTCGGGGCGTACGAGGCGACGAACACGGCCAGGTCGTCCAGGCGCCGCTCGCCGTGCGGGCCGTAGTGGACGGTGGCCGTGGTGCCCTGCACGAGCAGCCCGCGCGCGTCGTCGCGTACCGCGTCGTCGAGCCGGTCGCTGCCGAGCGTCCCCTCGGTCGAATCGGGACGCACGACCAACCGGCGGCCGACCAGCCCCGGGTCGCCGCTGATGATGGTGGCGACGGCGACCGGACGGCCGTTGTCGATGTCGTCGGCGACGCCGCCGAGTTCGGGGAAGCTGTCGCGGTTCACTCGTTCGACGAAGACGTCGATGATTCCGCCGCAGGTGAGGCCGACCGCGAACGCGTCGTCGTCGCTGACGCCGTAGCGCTGCAGCACCGCGCTCCCGTCGTCACGGGCGGAGGTCGCGAGCTCGTAGACCGCGCCCTCGACGCAGCCGCCGGACACGCTGCCCACCGCGGTGCCGTCGGGGCCGACGAGCATGGCTGCTCCGGGCTGCCGGGGCGAGGACTTCCATGTCCCGACCACCGTGCCGAGCCCGACCGTCTCGCCGGCCGCCCACCAGCGATTGAGGTCGGTAAGGACGTCACGCACGTCCGATCACCTCCGCCAAGTGCTTCAGCGCCTCGAGGGAATGCCCCGCGATGAGTTCGTCGAGGTGGGGCAGGGCCGCCACCATACCTCCGGTCACGGGCGCGAAACCGCGCTTGCCGCGATGCGGGTTGACCCAGACGACCAGGTGCGCGAGCCGGGCCAGGCGATGCATCTGCTCACCGAGCAGGCGCGCGTCACCGCGCTCCCAGCCGTCGCTCGCGATGACCACGACCGCCCGCCGGGCCATGCCGCGTTGCCCCCAGATGTCGAGGAACGCGCGCAGCGCGTCGCCGAGGCGGGTGCCCCCGCTCCAGTCCGGGATCGCGTTGCCGGCGGCGGCCAGCGCTAGATCCGGGTCGCGCAGCCGCAGTTGCCGCGTCACCCGGGTGAGCCGGGTGCCCAGGGTGAACACCTCGGTCGTGGCGGGCGCCGCACGCACCGCGGCGTGGCCGAACCGCAGCAGCGCGTCGGCGTAGGGCGCCATCGAGCCGCTGACGTCGAGCAGCAGGACGAGCCGGCGCGGCTTCTCGCGGCGTCCGGTCCAGCGCAGCACGCCGGGCTCGCCGCCGTCCTTGAGCAACTGCCGGACGGTGCGCCGCACGTCGACCCGGTCGTTGCCGCGCGGGCTACGGCGCAGCGTGCGCCGGGTGCCGACGCGCGGGGCGAGCAGCGCGATCAGGCGGTGCACCTCCGCACGCTCGGCGCCGGTCAGCGCCGCGAGGTCGCGGTGGCGCAGGATCTCGGTCTCGCTCGCGGCGGTGCGCAGCACGTCGTCGTCGGTTTGCTCGTTCTGTTCGCCGGCGTCGGTCGATCGGGACAGCGCGGCCAGCGGGCTGAGTTCGCGCTGCTGCATCGACCCGGCCGATGCAGGAACACTCGGACGCGCGCCGCGGAACCACATGTCGAACAGCGCGTCGAAGCGAGGCAGGTCGTCCGGCTCGGAACACAGCGCCAGCCGCGCCGCCCAGTAGACGTCGTCGGCGTTCCCGGGGTCGATCTCGCCGAGTGCCGCGAGTGCGGTGGTGAGCCGGGTGCGGTCGGCGTTCACCCCGGCGGCGCGCAGGGCGCGGGCGAATCCGGTGAGCGCGCCCACCACGTCCACCGCCCCGACGGTGGTCAATCCGTCCTCACGGTGGTGAGTTGCAACTGACCCCTGCCGTTGAAACCGACCACTGTCATGCGAGGCGGGCCATCAGCTCGGGCAGCAGTTCACGCTCCACGCGGACCTGGTCCTCGTGGTACTTCACCGCGGCGCCCATGGTGGCGATCGCGCGGCTGCCCTCGAGCCGGTCGGCGCCGAGCACGTGCAGCGCCTGCGTCCAGTCGATGGTCTCGGCGACGCCCGGAGGTTTGAGCAGGTCGGCGTTGCGCAGGCCGCCCACGACTGCGGCGACGTCGCGGGCCAACTGCTCGCTGACGTCCGGGATGTGACGCCTGACGATCTCGACCTCGCGCTCGAACGACGGGTGCGCCACCCAGTGGTAGAGGCAGCGGCGCTTGAGCGCATCGTGCACCTCGCGGGTGCGGTTGGAGGTCAGCACCACCAGCGGCGGGCTCCCGGCGCGGATGGTCCCCAGCTCGGGGACGGTGACCGCGTAGTCGGACAGCACCTCGAGCAGGAACGCCTCGAACTCGTCGTCGGCGCGGTCCACCTCGTCGACCAGCAGGACGGACGGGGTGGTCTCGAGCGCCTGCAGGATCGGCCGCGCGACCAGGAAGCGCCGGTCGTAGAGCGACGCCTCGAGCTGGGTGCGGTCCGCGTCGTCGCCGGCCGCGCGCAGGTGCAGCACCTGGCGCGGGAAGTCCCAGTCGTAGAGGGCCTGGCTCGCGTCGATGCCCTCGTAGCACTGCAGCCGCACCAGCGGCGCATCGGTGATCGCCGCAAGGGCCTGCGCCAGCGCCGTCTTGCCCACCCCCGGGTCGCCCTCCAGGAACAGGGGCCGGGACAGCCGCATCGCCAGGAACGCGGCGGTCGCGACTCCGTCATCGGGCAGGTAGCCCGCCTCGTCCAGGGCACGGGCGACGGCAGCGGGGTCGGCGAACGTCATACCTCGAGCATCCCACCGTGTGGTTGCGGACATACTCGTGGACGTGGCAACGATCGCGGGGGCTGTGCTCGCTGCGGGCGCCGGCACGCGGATGGGACGGCCCAAGGCCGAGCTGGTCGTCGACGGTCAGTGCCTGCTCGACCGTGCTGTGGCCGCGCTGCGGGACGGCGGCTGCGAGTCGGTCATCGCGGTCGTTCGCGAGGGAACGACGGTGGCCCGCGCCGGCGCCGTTGTGAACCCCGACCCTGACCGCGGCATGCGGTCGTCACTCGAACTGGCTGTCGACGCCGCGGCGGGGGCCGAGGTGCTCGCCGTGCTACTGGTCGACACGCCGGGCATCGGCGCCGACGCGGTGCGCGCGGTCGTTGCCGCCTGGCGCCCGGGCCGGATCGCGATCGGTCGGTACGGAGCGCAGCGAGGTCACCCGACTGTCATGAGCCCGGCGCAATGGCGCGCCGCGCTCGAACTCGCCGGTCCGGACGAGGGCGCCCGTGCCCTGCTCGGCGCACACCCCGAACTCGTCGACGAGGTGCCCGTCGGCGGCGACGCCACCGACCTGGACACTCCCGACGACCTCACCCGCTGGGGCGCGCAGTGACGATCAGCCCCAGCCGCGGGAATCCTGCTTCAGCGCGGTGTCGATGCTCAGCGCCGAAGCGATCACCAGCAGCCGCAGCGGGTCCTCGAGCGGACGGTGCATCTGCACGACGTAGTTGTCCGCGGTCGTGAACATCGTCTTGGCCAGGCCCTCCCAGGTCTTGGTGACGCGGGCGACCTCGGTGCCGGTGTGGTCCTCGATGCGGAAGTTCCACGCCCGCCAGTTCTCACCCTGGATCAGCCCGTAGGAGTGGCCGCCCGACTCGAGCCCGAACCGGATCTTGCCGATCGCGTTCTGCTGCACGATCTGGCCGACCTCGGCGCCGGACGGGTCGGTGACGATGATGCGCGACTTCACCAGCTTCGCGGGCCGGGTGAGCCCGAGCAGCACGGTGCCGAACATGTCGACGATCTGCAGCTGGTGGGTGAAGAACTGGTCGTAGCTGGTGAGGAAGCGCGCCGCCTTCTTCAACCCGCTCTGTCCGACCTCGCGCACCGCCGCCAGTTGGCGGGCGTTCTGGTCGTAGATCGCGTACTCGTTGTTGATCTCGATGAGCTTGGCCTTCTGGTTCACCACCAGCACCGGCTCGGTGAAGATCGACCCGCCGCCCTGGAAGTTCGCAACGCCCGCCTGCCCGGCGCGCTGAACATCGCGCACGACCTTCTCCGGCGCGCGGTCGACGGTGGGGATGTGCCCCTGGCCGACCGGCGGGTCGATCATCGTCTGGCCGTTGGACGACACGTGCTCGGTCCACTGCATGCCGTCGTAATAGCGCAGCTGGTGGCGGCCCAGCGGGTCGGCGTACCAGCCGGCGGGCGACTGCTGGGGCGGTTGCTGCTGTTGTTGCGGGGGCGCGCCGTAGCTGGTCATGCGGTGATCTTAGGGGCGATCACGGTGCGCCGCCTCTGTCAGATCGGACGGATCCCGGAGCGGTGCCGCTGGGCGAGCGCGGGGTAGTAGGTCGGGTTCAGCTTGACCCACGCCTCGGCGGGCGTGCCGGCCAGCGGCCGCTTCATCACGGCGGGTACGCCGGCCACGAGCATTCCCGGCGGCACCTGCAGTCCGGCCGGGACGAGCGAGAGCGCGGCGACCAGCGATCCGGCGCCGATCCGTGCGCCGTCGAGCACGACGCAGCCGTTGCCGACCAGCGCTTCGTCCTCGAGCACGGCACCGTGCACCACGCACTGGTGCGCGACGGTCGCGCCGGTGCCGATCTCGGTGGTCACGCCCGGGGTCGTGTGGATCACCGAACCGTCCTGGACGTTGCACCGCTCGCGCAGCACGATCGGCCCGTCGTCGCCGCGGATCACGGCGCCGTACCAGACCGAGGCGCCGGCCTCGATCGTCACGTCCCCGACGATCGTGGCGGTGGGCGCGATGAACGCGTCGTCGGCGATTTTGGGGCGGGTGCCCTCGAACTCGAACAGTGGCATGCGGTCAGCCCTTCAGATCGGCGAAGGCCGCGCGAAGGAATCGCGTGGTCCTGGTGAGCACGACGGCCTCGGAGGGCGCAGGTCCCTGCAGCGGCGCGAGCCGGTAGCTGGCATCGATCTCCAGGTCGCCCCGGCAGGCGGCAACCGTGGCCGCGGCCCCGCCGTTGAACTTCTCGACGGCGCCGATGGTCCGGTCACCGATGTTCGGCACACTGCGCATCACGTTGCCCGCGCTGCGCAACGCGCGAGCGCGGGTGGCGAGCTCTGCCGCGCAACGCTGCTGCGGTGCGGGCAGCCCGGACGTCACGAGGTACCGCGAGATGTCGACGTTCAACGACCGGAAGACCTGCTCGTGGCCGGTGATCGTCGGGCTGACGTTGCAGCTGAGCAGCTGGAAGCCGGTGAAGGCAGAGACCTGCTGGTCGCGAAACGGCTCGTGGTTCGGGACGAGCGCCGCCATGTCCTTCGCCAGCGCGTGCGTGCACGCGGTCTTGAGCGCGGGCAGGGTGCGCTGCGGCGACAGGGTGGGTCCACCCGCGGTCGCCGCCGGTCGGCTGCCGGCGGTGGCGGTGCCCCCGCTGTTGACCAGGACGACGATGCCGATCACGACGGCAGCGACGACGACCAGGCCGAGCGCGATGAACAGCGGGGCCAGACTGCCCTTGGGCGGCTTCGGCGGGTACTGCTGGGGGAACTGCGGCCCGTACGGCTGCGGGTACCGCTGCGGTGGTCCGTACTGGGGCGCGCCGTACTGCGCTCCGCCCTGAGGCGCGCCGTACGGGAGCGGCGGCTGGTGCCCCTGCGGCTGCGACCAGGGCTGCGGCGGGGGACCGCCGGGCGGTTGCGACATGGGGGCTCCGAGGGTGCTGCGGGCGGGCCGCCGGAGCGTACCCAAGATCAGCGCCGAGGACGCGGTCGCGGCCGCACGGCGATAACCGGTCGGGGCGCGACAAGCGCGGCACTAGCATTCCGTACGGGGTCGCTTCGACCCCGAACCCGTCCCCGAAGGAGACCGCGTGTCCGCCAGTGCCGTTCCCGCCACCCCAGCCCTGCCCATCCGGGTCGCGGCCGGGACGACGGCCGGCGACGCGTTGCGGGAGGCCGGCGCCGAGCTCAACGGCCGCGACGGCGCGGTCGTCGTCCGCGATCCGGACGGCGTGCTGCGCGACCTTGCCTGGGTTCCCGAGGTCGACACCGACGTGATCGCGGTGCCCGCGTCGTCCCCCGACGGCCTCGCGGTGCTGCGTCACTCGACCGCGCACGTCCTCGCGCAAGCGGTCCAGGAACTGTTCCCGGGCACCCTGCTCGGGATCGGCCCGCCGATCACCGACGGCTTCTACTACGACTTCCTGCCGGATCGCCCGTTCACCCCGGACGACCTCGCCGCCATCGAGAAGAAGATGGGCGAGATCGTCAAGGCCGGGCAGCGGTTCGCGCGCCGTCCCATCGACGACGACGACGCACGCACCGAACTGGCGCACGAGAAGTTCAAGCTGGAACTCATCGGGTTGAAGAGCTCGGCCAGCGGTGACGAGGCCACTGAGGTGGGCTCGGGCGGGCTGACCATGTACGACAACCTCGACAACAAGTCGGGCGAGCGCGTCTGGACCGACCTGTGCCGCGGCCCGCACCTGCCGACCACGCGGCGCATCCCGGCGTTCAAGCTGATGCGCAGCGCCGCCGCCTACTGGCGGGGGAGTGAGAAGAACCCGCAGCTGCAACGCATCTACGGAACCGCATGGGCCGCACGCGACGACCTCAAGGGCTACCTCTACCGGCTGGACGAAGCGGCCAAGCGCGACCACCGCAAGCTCGGCGCGGAACTCGACCTGTTCAGCTTCCCCGACGAGATCGGGTCGGGGTTGCCGGTCTTCCACCCCAAGGGCGGCGTGCTCAAACGCGCGCTCGAGGACTACGTGCGGCAGCGCCACATCGAGGAGGGCTTCGAGTACGTCGGCACCCCGCACATCAGCAAGGAGGAACTGTTCCACACCTCCGGCCACCTGCCGTACTACGCCGACACCATGTTCCCGCCCCTGGACACCGACTCCGGTCGCATGTACCTCAAGGCGATGAACTGCCCGATGCACAACCTGATCTACCGCTCGCGCAACCGCTCCTACCGTGAGCTGCCGCTGCGCCTGTTCGAGTTCGGGCACGTCTACCGCTACGAGAAGTCTGGCGTCGTGCACGGTCTGACCCGCGTGCGCGGGCTGGAGATGGACGACTCGCACTCCTACGTGACTCCCGAGCAGGCGCCCGACGAGATCAAGCACCTGCTCAACTTCTGCCTCAGCCTGTTCCGCGACTTCGGGTTGGACGACTTCTATCTCGAGCTGTCCACCCGCGACGACTCGAAGCGCGACAAGTTCATCGGTACCGACGAGGAGTGGGCCGCCGCGACCTCGATCCTCGAGCAGGTCGCGGTCGAGTCCGGTCTGGAACTCGTCCCCGACCCGGGCGGCGCGGCCTTCTACGGGCCGAAGATCTCCGTCCAGGCGCGCGACGCGATCGGTCGCACCTGGCAGATGTCGACCGTGCAGTACGACTTCAACCAGCCCCGCGGCTTCGAGCTGGACTACCAGGCCGCCGACGGCACGCGCCAGCGACCGGTGATGATCCACTCGGCCAAGTTCGGCTCGGTCGAGCGGTTCATCGGGGTGCTCATCGAGCACTACGCGGGAGCCTTCCCGGCGTGGCTGTCGCCCGTCCAGGTGATCGGCATCCCGATCACCGAGGAGCAGAACGGCTACCTCGCCGACGTCGCCGCCCGCATGTCCGCGCGTGGGCTTCGGGTCGAGGTGGACACCTCCGACGACCGCATGCAGAAGAAGATCCGGACCGCGCAGAAGGCGAAGGTGCCGTTCATGATCATCGCCGGCGGCACGGATGCCGAGGCCGGCGCCGTCTCGTTCCGGTACCGCGACGGGTCGCAGCGCAACGGCATCGC
>DATBTJ010000116.1:0-5294 GCA_036559305.1 Jatrophihabitans sp. | reverse complement strand
CGTTCTCACGATGCGTCAGACTATGTCGGTCATCGCCCGCTGAAAGGGAGCCCCACCGTGGAGTTCGACGTCCTCATCGAGATCCCGCGCGGTAGCCGGAACAAGTACGAGGTCGACCACGAGTCGGGCCGGATGCGTCTGGACCGCACGTTGTTCACCTCGACGCAGTACCCCGCCGACTACGGCTACATCGAGGACACCCTCGGTGACGACGGTGACCCGCTCGACTCGATGATCATCCTGCACGGCGACCCGCTGTTCCCGGGCGTGCTGGTGCGCTGCCGGGCCATCGGCATGTTCCGGATGACCGACGAGATGGGCGGCGACGACAAGGTCCTCTGCGTGCCGACCACCGACCCGCGGCTGGAGCACCTGCGCGACATCCACCACGTGCCGGAGTTCGATCGGCTCGAGATCCAGCACTTCTTCGAGGTCTACAAGGAGCTCGAGCCCGGCAAGTCCGTCGAGGGCGCGTCGTGGGTCGGCCGGGTCGACGCCGAGAAGGAGATCGAGCGCTCGCGGCAGCGTTTCCTCGACGCCGGCGGCTACACCGCGGGTCACACCGACCACTGACCTGCCCCTCAGCCGTCCGCCGGGGTGATCTGGACCGGCCGGTAGGCGAAGTAGTGTCCCGGGTCCGGGTTGGCGCAGGTCAGCCCGTCGGCGGCGACCGTGCTCACCTGCACCAGCACGTCGAGCTCGCCGCTCGGGCCGGCCAGCCGGACGGTGGCCTGGTCGTCGACGATCCGGCTCGCCCGCAACACCCGTAGGTCGTTCGCGCGGCGCACACCGAGGTGCTCGTAGCCGAAGGCGAGCGCCGCCTGCGCCACCGGCAGGTAGCCGATCCGCCCGCGCAGCAGCGCGCCGATCACCTCGCCCGCTTCGGCCGCGGCGACGAACTCGCGGGCCGCGAACGGCAGCACCCGGCCGTACATCAACCCGCTGGGCAGCATGAGCACGTTCGCCGCGAACCGCTCGCCGCCGATGTGGCTGCACTCCCACACCCGTCCCGGCCGTTGCGCGGCGAGCGCGCCCGCCACCGGACGACCGCGCAGCGCGCAGCAGGTGTCGTGCCGGCTGTGCGCGCAGACGAGGTACAGCGGCGCGTGATCGGGCGTGCCCGCCGAACCGTCCAGCGGCAGGTCGAGCAGGTCGGCGTCGCGGCCATACTCGCCCCACCGCAGCTCGTGGCTGCCGTCGCGGGTGTCGGCGAGCGCCCACCGCCGGGTGAGCCCGCGCGGGGTGCGCCCGGGCCGGCGGATCGCCAGCACCCGCACCTGCGCGGCCGCAGCCCGGGCCTCGAGTTCGGTGGCGGTTGCCGCGTCGAAGGCGGATTCGCGAAGTCCGGCCCGTCCCCACGCCCCGGGCTGTTCGATCAGCAGGACGCGCGCAGCCGGGAAGGCGGTGCCGAGCATCGGGTCGCCGCGCAGCTGGGCGTGCAGCGCACACCGGTTGATCGACTCGCGGGGCTGCGGTCCGCGGCGCACACCCCGCTCAGCCAGTGACGATCACGCCTTCGCGCAGTAGCCGACGGGCCACGACGAGCTGGTCGTCGGCGTCGAGACCGGGCAGCTCCGACGCGGTGAACGGCTTGCCGGACAGCGCCGTCTCGACTGCTGCACCCGCGGCGGCCGGCAACGTGAGCGTGCGGTCGATCGTGGTGATGGTGACGTGCTCGTCGTCCTGATCGGTGTAGCCCTCCAGCGCGTCGCGGACTCGCAACACGGTGTCCGGCAGCAGTGCATCGGCTGCCGCCAGCTGGGCGAGCGGGGCGAGCGGTTCGGGCCGGGTCTGCTGCCGCAACCGGTCGGCCAGGAACGACGTGACGTCCTCGACGCCGGATCCGGCCAGGTAGAACTCGAGGTGCTGGATGATCTCGTCGAATTCCTCGGCCAGCACCGCCGGGTTGTCGTTGCGGACGCCCATCGGCAGCGAGGTGCGCAGAGCGTCCTCGTGCTGGGCGAGCTCGAGCAGCCGCTGCACCACGGTGTAGCGGGTCAGTGGGTGTACCCCGACGGTGAGGTGGATCGACGTCTCGCCGAGTGCCTCGGCGGCGTGGATGGTGCCGCGCGGAAGGTACAGCGCGTCGCCCGGTTCGAGCACGGTGGTAAGCAGCGGCTCGGTCTCGGCCCGCGCGGCGACCCGGTCGCGGAACTTCTCCCAGTTCTGGTTCTCCAGCGGGTTGCGGACCACCGGCTCGTGCAGCCGCCACCGCTTGCGGCCGCTGACCTGCAGCACGAACACGTCGTGGACGTCGTAGTGCGCAGCGAACCCGCGGCTCTGCGGCGGGGTGATGTAGGCGTTGATCTGGACGGGGTGGCACAGCTCGTCGGCCAGCTGCGAGCCGAAGGACACCAGCGGCGGGCAGGTGCGGTGCAGCCCCTGCAGCACGAGTGTGGCGCCCTCGGCGAGCAGGGCGAGCACCTTGTCGTCGGCGACCTGATCGGCGATCCCCGCCCCCGCGCCGCCACCGCGGGTGAACTGCTTCGGCGCGAGCACGGTGCCGTCCTTGGCCATCCGCAGGAACGGCGTGCGCAGCCCGCGCCGCGACACCAGCTCGTCGACCGCGTCCGGGCTCAGCAGGTCGGTGAAATCCCGTCCCAGCTCAGCCGCGCGGGTGAGCAGCGGCGCACGTCCCCAGTGCAGCTCGGCGAACTGCGCAGCCGGGAGGGCGGTGCAGCGCGCCAACGCCCGCAGTTGTCCGTGTGTCGCGTCGTCATTGCCTCGCGACACACGGACAACTTTTGGGAAGTCGCTCACGCAGTTATGCGCCCGCGTCGGCTCCGCCGTCGGCCCCGCTGTCCTTGTCGGCCTCGGCGTCGGCACCACCGTCGGCCCCGCCGTCCTTGTCGGCCTGGGCGTCCGCGCCGGCGTCGGCGCCGCTGTCCTTGTCGGCCTGGGCGTCGGCACCGCCGTCGGCTCCGCTGTCCTCGTCGAAGGTGCCCGTCGTCGTGTCGTCGTCGTCCACTGACCGCTCCTTTCGCCGGACGGCCGCGGTGGCCGCGCCGCTGAGCTCCTACCCTGCGTTCTCGGGACGGTAACGCTCCGCCACATGCAGTGCCACGATGCCGCCGGTGAGGTTGCGGAAGCGCACGTCCTGCCAGCCGCAGCTCGCGATCGTGCGCGCCAACTCGTCCTGCGCGGGCCAGGCCCGGATCGAGTCGGCGAGGTAGACATAGGCCTCGGGGTTGGCCGCGACCCGGCGGGCGATCCACGGCAGCACCCGCATCAGATAGTTCAGATAGACGAAGCGGAACGGCGCGAAGGTGGGCCGGCTGAACTCGCAGACCACCAGCCGGCCGCCGGGACGCACCACCCGGGCCAGCTCGCGCAGCGCCTGCTGCGGATCGGCGACGTTGCGCAGGCCGAAGGCGATGCTCGCGGCGTCGAAGGCCGCATCGGCGAACGGCAGGTGCATGCCGTCACCGGCGACGAACGCGACCGAGCGCCGCCCGCGGGCCGCCCGGCCGGCGCGGACCATGCCGAGGGAGAAGTCGCAGGCGACCGCGCTCGCCCCGCCGCGCTGCATCTCGGCGGTCGAGACGCCGGTGCCGGCGGCGAGGTCGAGCACCCGGTCGCCCGCCCCGAGTTCGAGCACCTGTCGGGTGCGGGTGCGCCAGTGCCGGTCGAGCCCGGCGGACAGCACCGTGTTGGTCAGGTCGTAGCGCCGGGCGACCCCGTCGAACATCGCGGCGACTTCGCGCGGCGCCTTGTCGAGGGTTGCCTTCACCCGGCCATTGTGTCAGCCGGTGGCGGCGCCGAGACCGATGGTGTGACGGCATTGCTGGCAAGCCGGATCGCGCCCAGGGTGACCACAGCCAGGCACAGCGCGTAGCCGATCAAGTGCGGGACCGAGAGCGGGATGTGCTCGTGCAGCAGCAGCGCCCCGATCAGGACTGCCGTGAACGGGTCGACAGCGGTGTTCGCCGGCAGCGTCGCGGCGAGCTGGCCGACCTGGAAGGAGATCTGGGTGAGCACGATGCCGGCCACGCCCAGCATGACGATGCCGATCAGCGGGATGATGCCGCGCCCGGTGGTCACCAGCCCGATCCACCCGCGTCGCGCGACGACGTCGGACCCACCGTCGACCATGACGCCGAGCGTGCCGAAGTACATGCCGGCGACGGCGCCGTAGACCACGCCTCGCACCTTCGGCCGGCGGTTGCGTGCGGCCAGGGCCAGGAGCATGCCGACCGCCAGGACGACGAGCACGGTGATGAGGAACCACCTGGCCCGGGGTGCGTGCCCGGCCCCCGGGCGTCCGATGATCGCGAGGAACAGGCTCAGTCCCGCGACCACCGCTAGGCTGCTGAGGTAGTCGATGCGGTGCGGGCGGGGGCCGCCGGTGAGCCAGCCGACGAACAGCGCGACCGGCAGCATCAGCACGACCAGCGGCTGGATCACGACGACCGGCCCGAGCGCGAGCGCGGTCGCGTTCAGCAGGAACCCGAAGAAGTCGCCGAACACCGCGGCGAGCCAGCGCGGCTCCCGCAGCAGCCGCAGCAGGTTGTGGGCGCTCTCCTCGCCCTCGTTGTGCGACTCGCGGTGCTGGAAGACGATGCAGGTGCCGTAGACCAGCGCGGACGCCACTCCCAGCGGAATGGCGACGGCGATGGACACGCCTTCCGAGCCTAGTGCCCTAGGACGCCGGAACGAGCGGAAGCGCCGTCGAGCTGAAGTGCGAGTGCACGCGGGCGTCGACCGGGTCGTCGGCGGGATCGCGGTGCACGAGCAGGTGGTTGTAGAGCGTGTCGCGCTGGGCCGGGATGCGTCCGGCGCCGCGGATCAGCTCGATGAGCTCGGTGCGGTTGCTGCGGTGCCGCGCCCCGGCGCTGCTCACCACGTTCTCCTCCAGCATCACCGAGCCGAGGTCGTCGGCACCGAAGTGCAGGGTCAGCTGGCCGATGTCCTTGCCTGTCGTCAGCCACGAGCCCTGCAGGTGGTTGATGTTGTCGAAGAACAGCCGGGCCACCGCGATCAGGCGCAGATACTCCAGACTGGTCGCCTGCGTGCGGCCCTTCAGGTGGTTGTTCTCGGGCTGGTAGGTCCACGGGATGAAGCTGCGGAACCCGCCGGTGCGGTCCTGCACGTCGCGGATCAGGCGCAGGTGCTCGATGCGCTCGGCGTTGGTCTCGCCCGTCCCCATCATGAATGTGGCGGTCGACTCGAGGCCCTCCTCGTGCGCGGTCGCCATCACCTCGAGCCAGACCGCGCCCTTCTCCTTGAGCGGGGCGATCGCGGTGCGCGGCCGGTCGACGAGGATCTCGGCGCCGGCGCCGGCGAAGGAGTCGAGA
>DATBTJ010000115.1:0-29672 GCA_036559305.1 Jatrophihabitans sp. | reverse complement strand
CTCGAGCGCGGCGTCGCCTACTACCTGTGTCCCGACGGCAAGACCCTCTGTCACTCGCGGCGCTGAGTGGCGACACTGGTGCCATGTTCATCGACACGGTGCCCGAGTACGCCGCCGACGGCCCGGTCGCGGAGTACTACGACCAGCAGCGCCGCGCCTGGGGCTTCCTGCCGAACTACGCCCCGGCGTTCTCGACCCGCCCGGACGTCGCCGCCGCCTGGAACGCGCTCAACGCCGCGGTGCGCAACGGCATGGACCGGCGGCGCTTCGAGATCGCCACGATCGCCGCCGCCCGCCAAAATCGCTCCAGTTACTGCACCGCGGCGCACTCCACGTTCCTGCGGGACGTGTGCGGCGACGAACCGACGATGAAGGCGATCGCGCGTGATCCGAGCGGGTCCACCCTCGCCGACCAGGACCGCACGGTCTACGAGTTCGCGACGCGCGTGGCGGGCGATGCCGCCTCGATCGAGCAGGCCGACATCGACCGGTTGCGTGCGGCGGGACTGACCGACGCCGACATCGCCGACGTCGTGTTCGCGGTCGCCGCACGGGCGTTCTTCACCCGGGTGCTGGACGGCCTGGGCGCGCAACTGGATGCTGTGACCGCCGCCGCCTTCGATCCGGACCTGCGCGCGGCGATGATCGTCGGACGGCCACCGGCCGAGGAGGAGTGAGTGCCCGTGAGCGATTTCCCGGACGTGCGGTGGGGGTCGGAGAGCAGTCGGCTGCGCCGTCCTGCGATCAAGTTCGCTTCGACGCGAGGCGGATCGTGGCTGTTGCGCACCGTGACCCCCCTCGACCGCCGGTTGCTACTGCGCACGAGCGGCCGGTTCACCTTGCTAGGCCCGGTCGGGGCGCCGACCGTGCTGCTGGAAACGACCGGCGCGAAGAGCGGGCTGCCCAGGATCACCCCGCTGATCTACGTCCGCGACGGCGACCGGCTCGTCGTCGTCGGCAGCAACTTCGGCCAGGCCAAACACCCGGCCTGGTCAGGGAACCTGCTCAAGAACCCGGACGCCGTCGTGATCATGGGAGGTCAGCGCATCCCGGTGCGTGCCGAGCTGCTCAGCGGTCAGGCCGCCGAGGACGGCTATCACCTGTTGAGCGAGCTCGCCGAGGCCTACACGGTGTACCGCGGCCGCACCGACCGGCAGATCCGGGTGTTCGCGCTGACCCGCAAACCGGGGACGTCCCAAGCGGCCTAGGGTGCAGGATGTGACAGGTTCGGTAACCGACCTTCCGCGCGGCAGCATCCTCGGCACCCGCGTCGAACGCGTCGAAGACCCGCAGTTCCTCACCACCGGCGCGGTGTACACCGAGGACCTCCAAGATCCGTTGCTGGACGGCGCGCTGCGGTTGACGATCGTCCGCTCCCCCATCGCCCACGCACGCATCACCGCGATCGACACGAGGGCGGCGCTCGAACAGCCGGGCTGCGTCGCGGTGTTCACCGCCGACGATCTCGCCGATCCGGTGGCGCAGCGGCCGCCGTTGCCGATGTACCCCGAGGCGATGGGTCAGCCGCTGCTGGCAGAGCACGTCGTGCGCTTCGTCGGCCAGCCGGTCGCCGCGGTGCTCACCGAGCAGCGCTACCAGGGCGAGGACGCGGCGGAGCTGGTCGACGTCGAGTACGAGCCGTTGCCGCCGGTGGTCGATCCCAAGGACGCCGAGCGCAACGAGACCGTGCTGTTCCCCGAGGTCGGCACGAACGTCTGCTTCGCGAGCTCGCCCACGGACGCCACGGAACAGGACATCTTCGCCGGCTGCGAGGTGGTCGTCACCCAGGAGGTGCTCAACCAGCGCGTCGCCGTCGCTCCGCTCGAGGTACGCGCGGGCGCCGCGGCCTGGACAGACGGCCGGCTCACCGCGTGGATCCCCAACCAGGGCGCGCAGGGCACCCAGCGATCGCTGGCCGGCATGCTCGACGAGCAGATCGCCAACATCCGCGTCATCACCCCAGCCGTCGGCGGCGCGTTCGGCGCGAAATTCGGCGCCGACGTCGAGCACGCACTCGTCGCGCGGCTCGCGCAGCGCCTCGAGCGTCCGGTCACCTGGGTCGAGACGCGCTCGGAGAACATGGTCGCGATGACGCACGGCCGCGCTCAGGTGCAGACGCTCACCATCGGCGGCACCCGCGACGGCCGCGTCGAGGCCTACCGGTTGCACGTGCTGCAGGACGCCGGCGCGTACCCGAAGTTCGGCGGTCTGCTGCCCACGCTGACGCTGCTGATGGCACCCGGCGTGTACGACATCGACCGGCTCGAAACCTCCTTCACCAGCGTCGTCACCAACACCACACCGGTCGGTGCCTACCGCGGTGCGGGCCGGCCCGAGGCGACCGCCGCCATCGAGCGCGCGATGGACCTGTTCGCCGCCGAGATCGGTATGGACCCCGCCGAGGTGCGCCGGCGCAACCTGTTGCCGGCGTTCACCGAGCCGCTCACATCCAAGGGCGGCGCTACGTACGACTCCGGCGACTACCCCGCTGCGCTGTCCACCGTGCTGGCCGCGGCCGACTACGACGGGCTGCGCGCCGAGCAGCGCGCCCGACGCGAGCGCGGCGACGCGCTGCAGCTGGGCATCGGCCTGTCGGTGTACGTCGAGATCACCGGCGGCGGCGACGAGTCCGGTCCGCCGAAGGAGAACGCGACCCTCGAGGTGCACGCCGACGGCAGCGCGACCATCCTGACCGGCACTTCCCCGCACGGCCAGGGGCACCAGACGGTGTGGGCGATGCTCGCCAGCCAGGAGACCGGCATCCCGATCGACAAGATCACCGTCAAGTGGGGCGACACCGACCTCGTGCCCAAGGGCGGTGGGACGGGCGGCTCGCGCAGCCTGCAGCAGGGCGGCGCGGCGGTGCGCCAGGCCGCGCAGGAACTGGTCGAGCAGGCCAAGCAGCTCGCCGCCGACCGGCTCGAGGTCAGCGTCGCCGACCTCGAGGTCGACCACGACCTCGCAGGGGTCGCGGTGCGCGGCGTGCCCGGCAGCGGCGTCAGCTTCGCCGATCTCGCCGGCGAGCACGAGCTGAAGGTGCGCAGCGTGTTCTCCGCCCCCGGCCCGACCTATCCGTTCGGCGCGCACGTGGCGGTGGCCGAGGTCGATGTCGAGACGGGCAAGGCGCGGTTGGTCAAGCTCGTCGCGCTCGACGACGCGGGCACGGTCATCAACCCGCTGCTCGCAGAGGGTCAGCGCCACGGCGGGCTCGCCCAGGGCGCGGCGCAGGCGCTTCTCGAAGAGGTGCTCTACGACGAGGACGGCAACCCGACGACGAACACGCTCGCGTCCTACCCGATCGTGTCCGCCACCGAGTTGCCGAGCTTCGACCTCGTCACCACCGAGACCCCGACGACCTACAACCCGCTCGGCGCCAAGGGCATCGGTGAGGCCGGCACCATCGGCGCCACGCCGGCGGTGCAGAACGCCGTCGTCGACGCCGTCGCACACCTCGGCGTGCGCCACATCGACATGCCGACGCACCCGATGCGGGTGTGGACGGCGATCAAGGAGTTGCACTGATGCAGGTCAACATCACCGTCAACGCCACGGCGCGCAGCGACGAGGTCGAGTCACGGCAACTGCTCGTGCACTACCTGCGCGACGTGTGCGGGTTACGGGCGACCAACATCGGCTGCGACACCACCTCGTGCGGCGCCTGCACCGTGCACGTCGACGGCGAAGCCGTGAAGTCGTGCACCGTCCTCACGGCATCGGTCGACGGCGCCGAGGTGACCACGCTCGAGGGGCTGGCCGCGGGCGCCGACGACCTGCACCCGGTGCAGCGCGCCTTCCGCGCCGAGCACGGCCTGCAGTGCGGCTTCTGCACACCGGGCATGGTGATGGCCGCGGTCGCGCTGATCGACGACGCCGACGGCGAGCTGACCGAGACCGACGTACGCACCGGCCTCGAGGGCAACCTGTGCCGCTGCACCGGCTACCACAACATCGTGCGCGCGGTGCTGCGCGCGTCGCGGGAGGTGTCGGCATGATCCCCGCGGCGTTCGACTACGTCCGCGCGGATTCGGTCCGGCACGCGGTCGACCTGCTCGCCGAGCACGGCGACGACGCGAAGCTGCTCGCCGGCGGGCATTCGCTGCTGCCGATGATGAAACTGCGCCTGGCCGTGCCCTCGGTGCTGATCGACGTGCGTCGCATCACCGACGCCTCCTACGTGCGGGTGGACGGTGACGCCGTCGCCATCGGCGCGCTCACCCGGCACCGCGACCTCCTGCGTTCGGACGTGCTGCACGCCGAGGCGCCGCTGCTGTCGACGGTCGCCGCGTTCGTCGGCGACCCGCAGATCCGCAACCGCGGCACGATCGGCGGCTCGCTGGCGCACGCCGACCCCGCCGCCGACCTGCCCGCCGCCGTCCTCGCCTCGGACGCCACGCTCGTCGCGCTCGGACCGGACGGGCAGCGCGAGATCGCCGCCACGGACTTCTTCACCGGCTACTTCGAGACCGCGCTCGCCGACGGCGAGATGCTCGTCGAGATCCGTGTTCCGCGCACCGGTGCGGGCGGCGCGCACTACGAGAAGTTCACCCGCCGTGCGAACGACTGGGCGATCGTCGGGGTCGCCACCGTCGCCGGACGAGTGGCGCTGGCGAACATGGGCAGCGCCCCGTTGCGCGCCACCGCGGTCGAGGCGGCGCTCACCGACGGCGCGTCGCCGCGCGAGGCGGCCGAACTCGCAGCCGAGGGCACCTCGCCGGTGGTCGACATGAACGCCGACGCCGACTACCGCAAACACCTGGCACGCGTCCTCACCCGCCGCGCCCTGACAGCGGCAGCCTGATCGGCAGCAGGCGCCCTGGCACAGTGGACCGATGACCACCATGCAACCCGAGCCGGTCCGCGCCTGGCACGAGCTCGTCGCCTCGCGTGAGCTCGCTCAGCTGGGCGCGCTGCTCGCCGACGACGTCGTGTTTCGCTCCCCCGCGGTGTTCAGCCCGCAGGTCGGGCGGGCGGCGACGACGCTCTACCTGTCGGCCGCCATGACCGTGCTCGGGCCGACCGTGCGCTACGTCGACGAGTGGTACGGCCCGTCCAGTGCGGTTCTGGAGTTCGAGGCCGAACTCGACGGCGTCGTCGTGCACGGCGTCGACATGATGCGCTGGAACGACGCGGGTCGGCTCACGAGCTTCACCGTGATGGTGCGTCCGGTGAAGGGACTTCAGCAGCTGATGATCATGATGAGCGCCGAGCTGGCACGGTTGATCCGTGCGTGACCCGTTCGGTCTGAACGAGCGGCTGTTCGCCTGGTACTACCCGAAGCTGGTCGGGTTGTCCGAACGCGCCGGGCAGGCCGAGCGGCGCCGTCAACTCCTCGCCACCGCATCCGGTCGCACCGTGGAGCTCGGCGCGGGCGGCGGCCACAACCTGGCGCACTACCCGAGCGCCGTGACCGACCTGGTCGTCACCGAGCCGAGCCCGCACATGATCGCGCACCTGCGCGCCGAGCTGACCGCGCATCCGCCGGCCGTCGGGTCGTGGGAACTCGTCCGCACCGGCGCGGAGCGCCTGCCGTTCCCCGACGCGAGCGTCGACACTGTGGTCGCGACGTTCGTGCACTGCACGATCCCCGACCCGGGGGCGGCACTCGCCGAGATCGCGCGCGTACTGCGTCCGGGCGGGCGGTACCTGTTCATCGAGCACGTCCGCAGCACCGACAACCGGCTGCTCGCCGGCGTCCAGGACGTGCTCGAGCTGCCGCACCGCTATCTCGCGGCCGGCTGCCATCCGAACCGGCGCACCGAGCAGCCGCTCGCCGAGTCCGACCTCACCGTCGAGTGGCTCGTCCACGAGGCGATGCCGCGCTCGTCACCGACCGTGCGCCCGACGATCCGCGGTGTCGCCCGCCGCTGACGGGAGTCAGGCGTAGGCGTCCACCGGCGGGCAGGCGCAGACCAGGTTGCGGTCGCCGAACGCACCGTCGATGCGCCGCACCGGCGGCCAGTACTTCGACCGCGGGTCGACGCCCTCGGGGTACGCGGCGAGCGCGCGCTCGTAGGGGTGGTCCCACGCCTCGGTCAGGCACTGCGCGGTGTGCGGGGCATTCGCGAGCGGGTTGTCGTCCTTGGGCCACCGACCTTCAGCCACCTGGTCGATCTCACCCTTGATCGCGATCATCGCGGCGACGAACCGGTCGAGCTCGCGCAGATCCTCCGATTCGGTCGGCTCGACCATGAGGGTCCCGGCCACCGGGAAGGACATGGTCGGTGCGTGGAAGCCGAAGTCGACGAGCCGCTTCGCGACGTCGTCGACGCTCACGCCGGTCTCCCGGGTGATCGGACGCAGGTCGAGGATGCACTCGTGCGCGACGAGCCCGTTCGCGCCGGTGTAGAGCACCGGGAAGTGCTCGTGCAGGCGGCGGGCGACGTAGTTCGCCGACAGGATCGCCGCGCCCGTGGCCGCGGTCAGCCCGTCCGGACCCATCAACCGGATGTAGGCCCAGGTGATCGGCAGGATCGAGGCCGAACCCCACGGCGCACCCGCGATCGCGCCGCTGCCCGATTCCGGTCCGGCCGCCGGCTGCAACGGGTGGTTGGGCAGGTAGGGCGCGAGGTGCGCGCGCACACCGATCGGCCCGACCCCCGGGCCGCCGCCGCCGTGCGGGATGCAGAAGGTCTTGTGCAGGTTCAGGTGCGACACGTCCGCGCCGAACTTGCCGGGACGGGCGAGACCGACCATGGCGTTGAGGTTCGCACCGTCGACGTACACCTGGCCGCCGGCGTCGTGCACCAGCGCGCAGATCTCGCCGATGTGGTCCTCGAACACGCCGTGCGTGGACGGGTAGGTGACCATGATCGCGGCGAGCGAGTCGGCGTGCTCGGCGATCTTGGCGCGCAGGTCGGCGAGGTCGATCTCGCCCTGCTCGCCGCCGGTCTTGACCACCACGACCCGCAGCCCGGCCATGACCGCGGACGCGGCGTTCGTGCCGTGCGCCGACGCCGGGATCAGGCAGACCGTGCGGTGCTGATCGCCGTTGGCCCGGTGGTAGTTCGCGATCGCGAGCAGGCCCGCGAACTCGCCCTGCGAGCCGGCGTTGGGCTGCAGCGAGATCGCGTCGTAGCCGGTGATCTCGGCGAGCCAGCCCTGCAGATCGGTGAACAGTTGGGTGTAGCCGGCGAACTGGTCGGCCGGCGCGAACGGGTGTACCTGGGCGAAGCCGGGGTTGCTGATCGGCTCCATCTCGGTGGTGGCGTTGAGCTTCATGGTGCACGACCCGAGCGGGATCATCCCGCGGTCGAGTGCGTAGTCGCGGTCGGCGAGGCGGCGCAGGTAGCGCAGCATGGCCGTCTCGCTGCGGTGGGCGTGGAACACCGGGTGGGTCAGGAACTCGCTGCTGCGGGTGAGCGACAGCGTGGCGTCCCCCGCGTGGTCGTCGACCGACGCGGTCACCCCGAAGGCCGCCCACACCGCATCGAGGTGCTCGCGGGTGGTCGCCTCGTCGCAGGCGATCGACACCGTGTCGGCGTCCACGCGCCGCAGATTGATCCCGGCCTCGCCGGCGGCGCGCACGATCTCGTCCGCCCGGCCGGGGACGGACGCGGTGACCGTGTCGAAGACCTCGCCGTCACCGACGTCGACGCCACCGGCCCGCAGACCCGACGCCAGCGCGGCGGCGTACCGGTGCACCCGACGCGCGATCGCGGCCAGTCCGTCCGGGCCGTGGTAGACGGCATACATCGAGGCGATCACGGCGAGCAGCACCTGCGCGGTGCAGATGTTCGAGGTCGCCTTCTCGCGACGGATGTGCTGCTCGCGGGTCTGCAGGGCGAGCCGGTAGGCGGGTGCGCCGTCGGCGTCGACCGAGACACCGACCAGCCGGCCGGGCAGCTGCCGTTCCAGTCCGGACCGTGCGGCGAGATAGCCCGCGTGCGGGCCGCCGAAACCCAGCGGCACGCCGAAGCGCTGGGTGGTGCCGACCGCGATGTCCGCCCCGAACTCCCCCGGGGTCTTCAACAGGGTGAGCGCCAGCAGGTCGGCGGCGACGACGACCTGCGCGCCGCGCGCGTGCGCGGCCTCGACGATCGGCGCGAGATCGCGCACCGCGCCGGACGCACCCGGGTACTGCACCAGCACCCCGAAGACCTCGCCCTCGGGCAGCGGCGCTGCGAAATTGTGCTCGACGACCTTCAGACCGAGCGGGACGGCGCGGGTGCGCACGACGTCGAGGGTCTGCGGGAACGCGTCGACGTCGACCAGGAACGTGTCGCCCTTCTTCACCGCGCGGTGCGCGAGCGCCATCGCCTCGGCGGCGGCGGTCGACTCGTCCAGCATCGAGGCGCCGGCCACCGGCAAGCCGGTGAGGTCCTCGACCATCGTCTGGAAGTTCAGCAGCGCCTCGAGGCGGCCCTGACTGATCTCGGGCTGGTAGGGCGTGTAGGCGGTGTACCAGGCCGGGTTCTCCAGGACGTTGCGACGGATCACCGGCGGGGTGATCGTGTCGTAGTAGCCCAGCCCGATCATCGAGGTCAGCACCTGGTTGCGGCCGGCCAGGGCGCGCAGCTCGGCGGCGACGGCGGCCTCGGAGGCCGCCGGCGGCAGCGCGAGCGAGAGCTTCTCGCGGATGCTCGCCGGCACCGCGTCGGCGAGCAGGTCCTCGATGCTGGTGTAGCCGATCGTCTCGAGCATCCGCTGCTGGTCGGCTACCGGTGACACACCGATGTGCCGGTCGGCGAAGGGTGCGGCTGCGTCGAACTCGGAACGGGTCTCGGTCAACTTCGATCCAACCGTCGTCGGGCGAAACCGTCACGCCGGGCCGGCGTACGGCTTCCCCCTCTGTCGGACGCGAAGCCTCCAGAGTGGCCTGCTCCGCGTGGTCCGGGTGCCTGAGAGGTTCCGGGGAGGTTGCCCCTTCGGCGCTGCGTGCTCAGCTCGCGCTGTGTACCCAGCTCTCCCACGCGGGATCGACGGCCGGATCCGACGGTACCAGCCGGCCGGCTCGTAGGGTCCTCCCGTGCACGTGGAGCCGATCGACATCACCGACCAGGACGCCCTGCGGGCGGCGGTGGACGTGGAGACGCGCGCCACCCGTGCCGTGCGCCCGTCGTGGACCCCGCTGCCGATCGCCGCGCGCATGCAGTCGATCAGTGAACCGGGCGGGTGGTCGGTGCAGTTGCTCGGCGCGCGCGACGGTGCCCGGTTGGCCGGTGTCGGCCGGATCATGGTCGCGGCAGACACCCCGGCCACCGGCTGGGTGTTCGCCGATGTCGATCCGACCTACCAGGGGCCGCGGCGTCGGCACCGCTCTCGTGCGGGCGGCTCTGGCGAGCCTTCGCGGCCCGGTCGAGCGCGTCGTGTCGCGCGCCTACCGACCCGACCGAGACGCCCTCGTCAGGCTGTCGGAGGCCTTCGCGGCGCCGCTCGGGTTCGCCCTGGCTTCGACCGAGACGGTCGTCGAACTGTCTTTGGACACGGCTGCTCTTCCGAGCCTGGAAACCGCGGCCGGGCTACGAGATCACCACCTTCGTCGACGGCGTTCCGGACGTGCTGCGTGAGGCGGTGGGGCAGCTGATCGGGCGCGTCGACGCCGGGGCCCCGAACGGGACCCTCGCGTGGGAGCCGACGCCGGTGCTGCCTGCCGACTACGCGGACGAGTTGAGTCGGCGCAGCGCCCAGGGTCGAATCACCGTCGAGACGCTCGCGCTGGCTCCTGACGGCGAGGTGGCTGCGTGGACCGGCGTCGTCGTACCCCCGAATGCCGAGCGGGCCGCCGAGGTCGAGGGCACCTACGTCGAGCCGGCGCACCGAGGTCGCGGCCTGGGTGCGGCGGTGAAGGCCGCCTGCCTCGCGCACCTGCGCGATCCCCTGCGCGTGCACCGGGTCACCACGAGCAGCGACGATGCGAACCGGTGGATGCGCGCGATCAACGACCTGCTGGGCTTTCGTCCGGTCGAGGTCGAAGCGATCTTCGAAGCGAGGGTCCACCCGACGCGGCGTTAGCCCGCGGCGAGCGGCACGCGGATCAGGAAAGTCGTCCCCACGCCCAGCGTCGACTGCACGTCGACGCGGCCGTGGTGGCGCGCGACGATGTCGGCGACGATCGCGAGGCCGAGACCGGTGCCCGGGATGACCGCCGAGCGCGCGTTGCGGGCCCGGAAGAAGCGCTCGAACAGGTTCGGCAGCTCATCGGCCGGGATACCGATTCCCGAGTCGCTGACCCGGATCTCGGCGTCGGTGCCGGCGCGCCCGGCGGACACGCTCACCCGGCCACCGGGTGCGGTGAACTTCACCGCGTTGGCGGCCAGGTTGACCACCGCCTGGGTCAGCTCGCGCACGTTGCCGTCGACGACCAGGCTGCCGGTGTTCGGTCGAAGGGTCTCGAGGTCGAGTCGAGCGTTGGCTGCCAGCGGCGCGATCGTCTCCTCGACGTCCTGCAGCACCAGCGCAAGGTCGATCCGGCGCAGCTCGTCCGTGCGCCGGTCGACTGCCATCTCCGACTGCCGCAGCAGGTCCTCGATCATCTCCCGCAGCCGCGTGGCGTTTCGTTCGATCACAGCCAGCATCTCGGCGACCTCGGGCTCGAGATCGCCCGCGGAACCGTCGAGCAGCAGGTCGAGGTAGCCGATGATCGAGGTCAGCGGCGTCCGCAGCTCGTGCGAGACCGTCGAGACCAACGCGGTCTTCGCCTCGTCCGCCTCACGCAGCTTGCGCATGGCGGCCCGCTGCTGGGCGAGCAGATGATTCTGCACCAGGCTCTGGGCGAGTTCGGCCGCGATGTGCTGCACCAGACCGAGCTCGGCACTGGTCCACGTGCGCTCACCGGTGCTCGCCAGCCAGATCATGCCCAGCGCCTGGCTGCCCTCCCCGACCGCCGCGACCGCTGACGAGCGGACCGCGCCTAGCTGCTCCGGCGCCGTGATCGGTCCCGCTCCCGACTGGGCGTGGTCATCGGTCCCGACCACGCTGTCGGCATGCCAGAGCCGGTGGGCCAGGCCGTGCAGCATCAGGTCGTCGGCGCCCCGGGTCGACAGCGGCCCGTCCGGCGAGTCCCCGCGCCACAGCGCGGCCACCGCCGGGGCCCGGGGGTCGTCGAAGGTGAACACCCAGGCCAGGTCGACCATGAACACCCTGCCCAACCCCGCGGCCAACGCCGCCACCGTGGTCTGCGGGTCCTGGCCGATGCGCACCGCCGCGGTCAGTTCGCGGACCTCGGCGCGCAACCGGGCGTCCTCGCGTTCGCGGTCGATGGACCCGGCTCGCTCGACGGCCAGGCTGTTCACCGCGGCGGCCACGGTGCGAACCTCCACCGGACCGCTCGAGTCGTCCGCCCGGGCGCTCAGGTCGCCGCTCTCGAGGCGGCCCACCACGCCCGACAACGCCTGCAACGGCCCGGCCACCGCGCGCGCCACGCGCACCGCGAACCACACCGAGCCGAGCAGCACCAGGGCGGTGGCGACCAGGACGGCCGGCACGACCCGGTCCGAGAGCGAGCGACTGTCGTCGCTGAGGCCGGCGCGCGCGGCGTCCAGTCGCGCCGCCACTGCGGTGTTGGCGCGGCGGAAGGCGTCGAAGCGGACGCGGGCCGCGCTCGCCTTGCTGGTGTGCCGGGCGGCGGCGGCGTCGCGCGCTGCGGGCCGGGCCACCCTGTCGAGCCAGGTCCGGGCGCAGCGGCGCTCGGCGGCGAGCGAGGCGTCCACCGAGCCGTCGCCGACCGCGTGCAGGTCGTGGCTCACCGCGATCAGCTCCCGCAGCACCTTCGTCCGGGCATTGCGGTAGGGAGTGAGCGCGGCCGGCGAACCGGTCAAGGCGTAACCGCGGATCGCGGTCTCGGCGTCGAGCATGTGGATGAGGACAGCTGCGTTGGCGTCGGCAGCCGGGCCGTAGCCCTCGGCGAGCCGGTCGACCTGCCGGGCCGAGTGCAGCAGCGCCCAGGTGGCGGCGCCCCCGACGATCAGCACGACGGCGAGGACCCCCGCGGCCACGCGAACGACACGACCGAAGACCGTGTCGTTGGCTGCTCTCACCGCGGCGCCCTCCCTGACGGCCACCGGCGTCCCCGCCGGAAAAGTGTCCCGGCGCGGAGTTTGTCAGGCTGAGGCGGTCCTGCGCAGTCGCCTACGCGACAGCTCGTCCTCGGCAGTCGGGGCACTCTCACCGATCTCGCCGTCGGCCCGCTCGCCGGGCAGGTTCGCCAGCGAACCGACCAGTTCCCGCCATGCGCCGCTGACCGCGATGCCGAACACGCCCTGCCCGCCGCGCAGGAGATCGACGACCTCTTCGGAGGAGTGGCACTCGTACACCGTGACGCCGTCGGAGAGCAGGGTGATGCCGGCGAGGTCCTCGACGCCGCGGGCGCGCAGGTGGTCGACGGCGGTGCGGATGTTCTGCAGCGAGACGCCGGTGTCCAGCAACCGCTTGACGACCTTGAGGACCAGGATGTCCTTGAAGGAGTAGAGCCGCTGGCTGCCCGAGCCGGACGCCGAGCGGATGGTCGGTGCGACCAGGCCGGTGCGGGCCCAGTAGTCGAGCTGGCGGTACGTGATGCCGGCCGCCGAGCACGCGGTCGGGCCGCGGTAGCCGATCAACTCGCCGTCGGTGGGTGGGCTGTTCGGGTCGTCGAACAGCGCATCCTGTACGGGTTGCATCGGGTGTCGCACCGATCCTTGCCGCGCATGTCCCGACGGGGCACCCGCGCCCTCGTCGTCAACGCTCATACCGTCGTCCACGCCTGTTCCTCCTGCCCCCGCAAGCCGTGAATCCCACCGGGGTGATTCGCGGACACCTGACGGTAGGTCCGGGCACCCACGCGGGTCAACGCGACGCGCCGACGATAACCCTCACGTTTAGGTCGAGAGTTGCGCGGATCAGCCATCCGCGGCGAAGTCGTCCGGGGAGATGTTGTCGAGAAACTCCCGGAACTTCTCCACCTCGTCCTCCTGCTCGTCGGGGATCTCGACGCCGGCGGTTTCGAGCACCGCGTCGCTGCCGAGGATCTCGACGTCGCAGCGCAACGCGAGGGCGATCGCGTCCGACGGCCGGGCGCTCACCGCCACCCCGCCGGTGAAGCGCAACTCGGCGTAGTAGATGTCATCGCGCATCTCGGTGATGTGCACGGCCTCCAGGCGGTGCCCCAGGGCCGAGATGACATCGCGCAGCAGGTCGTGGGTGAGCGGGCGGACGGCCTGCACACCCTGCTGCTGGAAGGCGATCGCGGAGGCTTCGGCGGCGCCGATCCAGATCGGCAGATAACGAACACCGTCGGTTTCGCGCAGCAGCACGACCGGGTTGTTCGCCGGCAGTTCGACGCGGACCCCGACCACACGCATCGCGTGCATCGCCATCGAGATCACCTCCGTCCGGCGGTCGAACACTGTCCTGGGTTCAGGTGTCAAAGCTACACCGCGCCAGGCTGCGATCAGCTCCCGCCGATGACCTCGCGCAGCCCGATCTGCACCAGTGCGGCGTGCAGTCGCACCGACAGCGCGGCGAGCTCGCGGACGGTCTCCTCGGCGCGCGCCTTGGCGTCGTTCCCGCGCTGGCGCGACATCGGCCCGACGACCTGGCCGAACAGTCCGACCTCGCGTTCGGCGGCGTTGCGGAAGGCGCGCAGGTGACGTCCCTCGAGCCCGAACCGCGCGAGCTCGCCGACGATCTTCCCCACGGAGAGTGCGTCGTCGTCGTAGTGGCCGCCGGGGCGCTTGCTGATCAGGCCGAACTGCTCGAGCTCGGACAGCTGCTCGCTGCGCAGGCCCGCGGCGTTGAGCAGTTCCTCGCGGGACAGGCGAATCGCCGCAGCTGCCGGCCGGAAGTGCTCGGCGGTGGGCGCGTTGTCCTCGATCGAGGCGATGGACATGTGCGGCACGCGCGGTGCCGAGGTCGCCGTGCCGGGCGAGCCCGCCGGCACCAACCCGCGGTCGATCGCCTCGAGCTGCTCCTTGATCACTTTCAGCGGAAGGTAGTGATCCTTCTGCTGGGCGAGCACGTAGCGCAGCCGCGACACGTCGGCCGTGGAGAACTTGCGATACCCGGACGGGGTGCGCTGGGGCTGCACGAGCCCCTCCCCCTCGAGGAAGCGGATCTTGCTGATGGTGAGGTCCGGGAACTCCGGCTTCAAGTGCGCGAGCACGTCACCGATCGTCAGTGTCGCCGACTCGCGCCCGTGTGCGGCCGCGCTGCTCACGCCTGCCGCCCGGAAGCCGCAGCGCGCACCGCGGCGGTGAGGTAGACCAGCCGGAACTTGCCGATCTGCACCTCGTCGCCGCCCGAGAGCGCGACCGCGTCGATCGGTTCGCGGTTGACGTAGGTGCCGTTGAGCGATCCGACGTCGTGGACGGTGAAGCCATCGCCTTCGCGGCGGAACTCTGCATGTCGGCGGGACACGGTGACATCGTCCAGGAAGATGTCACTGTCCGGGTGCCGACCCGCCGTGGTGACGTCCTGGTCGAGCAGGAATCGGCTGCCCGCGTTGGGGCCGCGCTTGACCACCAGCAGCGCCGATCCCGGGGTGAGCGCATCGACCGCGCCCTGGTGCGCCTCGGTCGAGAACGCGTCGCTCTCGGCCTCGGGCAACGACCCGGTCGTCGAGATGGTGCGCGTGACATCGGCGCCGCCGCTCGACCCACCGCCTGTCGCGGCCGGCAGTTCCGTGCCGCAGTTGGCGCAGAAATGACTGCCTGGAGGATTCTCGGTGCCACACGCGGTGCAGAACACTGTTCGCCCTTCGGTCGGAACGACAGGAGTCGATCGATCAATCTTGGCAAGCGTTTCAAACGGCTTGACGCGCGACCCGCCCGGCCGGTGCAGCGGGGGTTCTCGATCGCGGTTGGCCGAGCGTAGGCCCGTCGCGAGGCGAGGGTCAATCGAGAGTAGAGAGTGAGCCGTCACGGGATTGTGCACGACTGTGGACGGTGTTGTGGACAGCACGATCACCTGGGCACAACAGTGGGCACAAGCTGTTGACAGCGCTGTGGATACAGCGTGAGAAGCGGTGGATGACGAGTCTGCTCAGCCCGCCAAGGAGCTGTAGGCACCGGCGTCGAGCAGGCCGTCCAGTTCGGCCGGGTCGGCCGGCTCGATCTCGATGACCCAGCCGTCGCCGTACGGCGCGGAGTTGATCAGCTCGGGCTGGTCGTCGAGCGCATCGTTGCGCGCCGTGACGGTGCCGGTCACCGGGGCGAACAGGTCCGACACACTCTTGGTCGACTCGATCTCGCCGCACGCGGCGCCCGCGGTCACGCTCGCGCCCACGTCCGGCAAGGTGACGTACACGACATCGCCGAGGGCTTCCTGCGCGTAGTCGGTGATGCCGATCCGCACTGCCGCGCCCGCGTCGCCGGTGCGCACCCATTCGTGGTCGGCGGTGTACTTCAGGTCGTCGGGAACCTCGGACATCCACTTCCTCGCTTCATCGCACACACGTCGTCGAGCCGGACAACTGCGAACCCTACCGACGCGCGCAGGCGGGCGATCAATGCCCGGTGGGCGACGCGTAGTGCGGCGTGGGGAGGGTGCGGGTGGCCTCGATGGTGAGCGAGGCGCGTTCGTCGACGCGCAGTTGCCCTCCGGCGTTGCGCACCGCGTCCGCGACACCGCCGGGGATGTTCAGCGCGGTGTCCAGCGTCTTCGGATCACCGATGGCGAGCACCACGTAGGGCGCGGTCACCGCGGTGCCGTCGACGCTCACCTGGCCGGGGTTGCCGGTGAACGCGGTGTCGGTCGACACCCGCACGTTGCCGAACTGGATCGCCTCCGCACCCGCGCCGCGCAGCTCCTCCACGACGTCCAGGACATCCTCGGGCCCGAGCTTGCCGGCGGGGTCCGCGACGGTGACCTGGACGCCCGGCCCGGCAGCAGGCACCGTGCCGAGCAGGATCGACAACGCCCGCTCGTCCTGGATCGCCTGCTGGCGCGCCGCAGCCGAACGATCGCCGCTGTTCTGCAACTGGCGCAACGAATCCTCGAGCTCGGCGATCTGCTGCCGCAACCGGTCCGCGCGCGCGTTCTGGTCGTCGAGGATGCCGACGAGGTCGTCCTCGCGCAGGTTGGCGAGATTGTCGCTGCCCGAGTTCTGCCGTACCTGCAGCACGATCGCGAAGCCGAGCAGCGCGGTCAGCACCGCGATGATCGCGGTGAACGCCTGGCGTCGTCGCCCGGCCCGCTCAGGCACGGAACACCCTGCGACGGATCGCCGCCGCGTTGCCGAAGATGCGGATGCCGAGCACGACGACGACCGCGGTCGAGAGCTGGCTGCCGACCCCGAGCTTGTCGCCGAGGTACACGATCAACGCCGCAACGAGCACGTTGGACACGAACGACACCACGAAGACCTTCGCGTCGAACACGTCGTCCAGTTGCGCCCGGACGCCACCGAAGACCGCATCGAGCGCCG
This sequence comes from Jatrophihabitans sp., assembly GCA_036559305.1. GTDB lineage: Bacteria > Actinomycetota > Actinomycetes > Mycobacteriales > Jatrophihabitantaceae > RYN-133. The sequence goes on along the minus strand of DATBTJ010000115.1, from coordinate 13,333 downwards.
CAACGACCGCGATGGGCAGGTACGGCTCGAGCCAGGTGGGCACGGTCGGGCGCAGGATGAGCCCGACGACGATGCCCACGACCAGGGCGAGAGCACCGATCACTTCGCGACCCGGGCGTACCGCAGCGGTGTGTTCGCGCTGCCGGGCAGATCGAGCGCGGACTGCTGGGTGAAGCTGAAGCCGATGCCCCGGGCGCTGGCCATCGTCTGGTAGCGACTCGCGACGTCGCTCGCGGCGAACCCGGTGATCAACGTGTCCGGGTTGCCGATCGCGTCGATCCGGTAGGGCGAGGAGATCGGCAGCAGATCGACCAGGACCGCGTCGCCGGCGAACCGGATCGCCGAGGTGGTGGTCAGCCGGATCCCGTTCACCGCGATGGCCTCGGCGCCGTCGGACCACAACTGGTTGACCACACTGCGTACGTCACGGTCGATGAGGATATGTGGGGTGGTCGTCGGACCGCGGGTGGCTCGCCCGGCGGCATCGGTCGGCGTGCTGCTCGTCTTCGGCTCGGCGAGGGTGACCTCGAGGCCCGGCCCGTGGACGGCGGTGAGCCCGGCGAGCAGCTGTTCGCGGTCGAGAGTGCGCACGAGCCGGCCCGAACCGGCGAGCGCCCGGCTGCGCACCCGCTCGAGCTCGGCGCTGAGACCGGCAGCGGTGCGGGTGAGGTCGGTCACGGTCGACTCCGCGGTGCGCACCTGCGACACGAGCTGGTCGTGCACCTTGGCCGCCTGCGGCGCCGAGCGGTGGGTGTGCACCCACGAGACCGCCAGCACGAAACCGACCACCACTGCGCCCGCGGCGACCAGCGGCTGGTCGTACCACCGACGTCGCACCGTGCCGGCGTGCCGGGCGGCGGCCGCCTCGTACCCCGGGTCGCGCGGGTCGAGCACGAGATCGACCAGCTGTTGGGTCGTGACGTGGCGCGGTCCTTGTCCGGCAGAGCTCATCGGGGCGCCCCGGTCGGCTGCGTCGTGCGTACCAACCGGGCCGCCTGCAGCAGGTAGAGCCCGCCGGCCCACAGATACAGCCCGGTCCCCCAGATGGTGAACGCCCAGGCGAGGGGACGGGCGATCGCCGACAGCGTCCCCGGGTGCGAGCCGAGCAGCAGCAACGGGAAGGCGTAAAGCAGGCAGAATGTCGCCGCCTTGCCGAGGTAATGCACCTGCGGCGGTGCGATCCCGCGACGGTTCAGCACGAGCAGGGCGACGCCGACGACGAGGTCGCGCCCGACGATCACGATCGCCAGCCACAGCGGGATGATGTGCCGCAGCACGAGCCCGGCGAGCGTGGCGAGGATGTAGAGCCGGTCGGCGAGTGGGTCGAGCAGCGCACCGAGGTCGCTGTACTGGTTCAGCCTGCGCGCCAGCACGCCGTCGGCCCAGTCGCTGATGCCGGACAGCGCCAGCACGAGCAGCGCCCAGCCGTCGGCATGCGGACCGAGCAGCAGCCACAGGAACAGCGGCACGCCGAGCAGGCGCACCACGCTGAGCGCGTTGGGGACGGTGAGCACCTGCCGCGAGGCGGCGGGCCCGGTGCGGGAGGCAGTAGTCATGCGTGCCTCCCGTCCACCGGTAGGAAACTCGTCGGGACGGCGGGATTCGAACCCACGACCCTTTGACCCCCAGGCAAATTCGCGGCCCGTACTGGCGGGGGCCCTGACCAAAAACTGTAACAAGCCCCAGAGTTTTGGCGGGGTCCGGCGTATCTGCTGGCCTGCGTTGTCCGGCGCGGACAGGTCGTTTGGTGAGACTCCGGCGGGATCCCGGAGATCGACGTTGACATAGGAAGGGCCGTGGACCCCCTCTCGGAGATCCACAGCACCTGGGTCGTCGGGCTCGGCGGTGGTCAGCCTGTCTCGCCGCGCCGTTGGCGCATCCACGGACCGATGTTCTGCTGTTCCCAGGGCTGGCGAGCTGGGCAGCGCGTAGGACCCTCCATGATCTTGGCCCTCAACCGCGGTGGTTCTTCAGCAAGGGCGGGCAGACCTTCCCAGGGCAGGTTTCGAACGAGAACGGAACGTGGGCGGGCCCGCCGTTGTAGTTGACCTTGAACCACTGCACACCGACCGCGCCTTTGCTCGCGGTCATGCTCAAACCGAGGTAGGCGTAGAGCCCAGCGTCCCCTTGCCCGCACTTCTCGGTGACAGCGCGGTGCGCGAAGCCCGGCATCTTGCCCAGCGGACCGTTTCCGGCGTCCACCCCGGTGTAAAGCCCGTGGTGGACTCCCCACTGGATCGAGGCCGGACCGGTCGCACCGACCGGCGTGACACTGGTGATCGTGACCGGCCCGCCCGTGGTGCACAGCGGGTAGATCTGCTCGTACCCGGGCGTACCGGTCGGCACGGTAGGCAAGATGTCGCCTGCGTTCCCGCCACCGGGTTGACCACCCTCCCCGCGCCGGTCGAGTCGCTCGTACGCCACGCCCACAGCGCGCCACCGCCGACGACGATCACGGCGAGCACCGTCAGCACGACCAGGAGCCGACGCGGTGCACGTGGCGTGGTCGGGCTCGGCGCGGTGGTCATGGTGTCAGTCATTTCAGCACGGCTTCCCGGGCGCGGGACGGCACGGCGCGGTCATGAGCCCGTGCACGGCCGCCTCGTTGGCGCGCAACCAGTCGACACCGCGCGAGCCGCACAACCACGTCGTGCCGTGGATATGCCGCTGGATCTTCGTGTTCTTGGTGAATGTCGCCTCGGTGGAGAACGAGCCGATCTGCGGGACGGTCACGCCACCGCCGCTGACGTGGTTCGTCCACGAACCAGTGGATGAACGAGGCAAACGTCCCTATCGGCGCGCCGGAGAATATTGATGCGATAGAGGCCGACATCGCAAGGGGGGGTGTCGGTGGGGAGCACCTGGCACGGCATGCATCCGTTGGGCGGGCCGCCGTGCTCACCCTTGCGATGTCGGCTCAGTCAAGCGTACGAGTCAATCGTTCAGGCGCAGGCGCAGGCGCAGGCGCGAGGTCGGAGGTCGTCAGCCGGACTCGGCACTTGTTTGAGCGATTCGAGATCCCGGTCTTCGTCGAGTGCGGCATAGAGCAGCAGCATCAGTTCGTTCGTCGGGGTTCCACTCGCCCACGACGACCGTGTCGAGGCCGTCGGCGCGCTGCACGGCATCTCTGCCGAACGCGCGAACTGGGATCGGCCCGGCGTATCGCAGCTGCCACAGCAAGGCTCTCACACCACTCGTTCGAGGGGCGGCGGTTGGTCACACCACTCGGGCGTCTCGTCGCCGAATAGGCCTGGCTCGACTGGCAGATCGGCCCATACTTCTTTGCCTATCGATGCGCGTTCAAGGCCGACCTCAAGGGCGAGCGCCGCCGTTATGGCCAGACCCCGTCCGCTGGCGTCGTTCGGTCCGGCGTCCACGAGGCGAGGCAGGCCGGGTGCGTTGTCGAAGACAGAGACCCGCACGCGGCTGCGATGCAGCGTGATCATCAATCTCAGGTCGGTACACCCTGCGTTGAGCGCATTGGTGACCAACTCGCTCGCGACCAGCCTCATGTCATACGTCGGCGCGTCGATCCACGGATGCCCCAGGCGCAGGCTGACCACGTTGGCGCAGAAGTTGCGCGCCCTGACGGGCGCTTCGGTATTGCACACGAGGGTGCGGCGGTTGGTCCAGCACATGATGACGTGAGCGTGCCCCCGTCCTGGGTCGCCCTGACATGACCAAGGTCCCGGCTTTGTCCCGCGTTCGAGGTCGGGCGGGATGTTCTTAGGCGCGGCGCTGTCGGGCCCGGTTCTCCAGTTCGCCACGCGCGAAGTTCTCCACGAGCACCGTCACGAAGTCGCGGATCGACGCTTGGTCGAAATCGCTGTACTTGCCGTGCACGGCGTGGTGCACGTCGTCTCTGGCCAACTCCGGGAACCGTCGGCTCAGCCGTTCGATGATTGTGGCGAGGGCCGCCTGTTCCTTACGGCCCTGCTCTGTGGCGTGGCTCATGGTCGAGAACCCTCCCTTGCCGCTGATCCGTGGCTCTTCGTCGAGTCTCCGGGCGCTAAGGCTCGGCGGTAGAGCCTTCCGGCACCGATCGCTCCCCGCAGCGGCACGGATGGGTCGACCACCTAGCCGACGAGCGCACCCCGGTACGCAGAGGCCGCGTGCAAGGCGCAATCCCGCGCGATCAGCCAGCCCCCGGTCGAACCGCCGATATGCGTCCCGACGGCAAAGGGAGGCCGCAAGCCGTAGTTGTTGCGTCTGGCACTACAGGAGCAGCCGAGTGTGACGGCGTCGGCGCTACCTGGGGTCGGGTATTCGTGCAGAGTCTTGTCGTTGGTTTGATCGTGGCTCGTCATGTGGTGATCCCCCCAGAGACAGCCTCGATGCATGGCGCACCGAGCGTCCTGGCGGACCGCCGATCGGCGGCGACTGAAGCGGGGTCTGGGCTAGACAGCCTGGCCCCCAGGACCTTCGTCCCTAAGGCTCCGCGCGATGCCACAGCACCGCAAGAGGTCACTTCTCAAGGTTTTTGAGGGTCGCTTGTTTGTCAAGATACCTCGAAGTCGACTGGTCGCTTGAGTTGATCTCCTTGAGTGGGTCACAGTTTTTGGAACGGATCACCGCGGCGTCCTTGGCGTCCGGAGGTCCGTGAGCCGCCGGGGCCGAGCTTCATCTCAAGGAGGGGATGCTCGGCTCCGACGCTTGTGATGGCGGTGCGTCGCGCTCGATCACTCCGGACCGCGCACGGCTCGGACGACCAAAGGTGGCGTACATGTGCCTCTCAGGCCGTTTGACCTGCTGCCGCCAGCACAGCAAGACCACCCGCCCCGGTGGCGATCAGCAATCCGAAGGTCACCCACAACGGGTGATCGTCCCGGCCGGTTTCGGCGATTAGGTCGAACCTGGAGAGGGGTAGCCGGTCGTGGCTCGTGCCACCAGCGGGGTTCGCTGTCCTTCATAATCGCACCGCGCCTCCTGTCGGTGAGGGCCGGACGCGACCGTTGCGGATCGCCACCGACAGACAAACGATCGACGTGTCGCGTCCGGCCTACCGACCAGCGTGAGCGCGCGATCGGGAACTGGTCAAACTCTCAAGCAAAGCCAAAATCAGCCAAACCGTGACGTTCGATGGCCTCTTGTATCGATCTCTCCGACAGGCTCACAGTTGTGGCAACCGGACCTGGGCCGCGCGCACAACCCACTCTCGTGTGTGCAGCGCTGGCCGTCCGGGGAGTCGGGGCCGGGTCGGCGTGCGGGGGTGTGTCCGCCCGGTCCCGGCGTTGTCAGTCGTTCAGGACGAAGTCGGGATGTTCGTCGGAGTACCGCTCGACGGCGCGCTGAGCCTGGTCGGGACGGCCGAACGCGTTGGGCAACAAGCCGGGACCGCTCGACGCGGTCCACAGTTCGCCACGGTCAGCCGGGGAAGATCGCTGGCCACGGTCCGAGGGCCGTAGCCCCCGGATTCCCTGGCCTCTGACCGTCGGGACGACAGGATTTGAACCTGCGACCCCTTGACCCCCAGTCAAGTGCGCTACCAAACTGCGCCACGTCCCGGTCGTGCGATTGTCGGCGTCACTTTATCGCAGCGCCGCGCTTCTCCCGGACGCGCACCGAGATCTCGATCGGCGTGCCGGTGAAGTCGAAGTCCTCGCGCAGCCTGCGTTCGATGAATCGGCGGTAGCCGGCCTCCAGGAAACCGGTCGTGAACAGCACGAAGCGGGGCGGACGGGTGTCGGCCTGGGTGGCGAACAGCAGCCGGGGCGCGCGGCCGCTTCGCGGCGGCGGTGGGGTACGGGCGACGACCTCGCCGAGCCAGGTGTTCAGCCGGCCGGTCGGGATGCGCCGATCCCACGATTCGAGGCTCACCCTCAAGTGGCCCGCGAGACGTTCCACCGCCCGACCGGTCTTCGCCGAGACATTGACCCGTGGCGCCCAGGCGACCCGGGCCAGGTCGCGGCTGATCTCGCGCTCGAGCTGGTCGTGGCGGTCCTCGTCGAGCAGGTCCCACTTGTTGAAGGCGAGCACGAGCGCACGGCCGGCCTCGACGACCTCGGTGATGACGCGCTGGTCCTGCTCGCTGAGGGTGTCGGACGCGTCGAGCAGGACGACCGCGACCTCGGCGGCCTCGATCGCCGCCGCGGTGCGCAGGCTGGCGTAGTACTCCATGCCGCTGGCCTGCCGCACCCGCTTGCGCAGCCCCGCGGTGTCGACGAAGCGCCAGATCTCGCCGTCGAGTTCGACCAGGCTGTCGACCGGGTCGACGGTGGTGCCGGCCACGGCGTCGACGACCGAGCGCTGCTCGCCGGTGAGCCGGTTGAGCAGGCTGGACTTGCCGACATTCGGCCGGCCGATCAGCGCGACCCGGCGGGGGCCGCCCGTCTCGTCGTCGGGTTCACGCGGCGCGTCGGGCAGCGCCTCGAGCACGGCGTCGAGCAGGTCGCCGCTGCCCCGGCCGTGCAGCCCGCTCACCGGGTAGGGCTCACCGAGCCCCAAGGACCACAGCTCGGACGCGTCGGACTCGCCCCGCTCGTCGTCGACCTTGGTCACGGCGAGCACGACCGGCCGCTTCGCCCGGCGCAGGGTGCGCGCGACGATCAGATCGGTCTCGGTGGCCCCGGTGCGGCCGTCGATGACGAACAGCACGAGGTCGGCGGTCGCGGCGGCCCGCTCGGCCTGCGCCGAGACCATGGCCTGCAGCCCGCGTGCATCGGGTTCCCAGCCGCCGGTGTCGACCAGGGTGAACTGCCGCCCGCCCCAGACCGCGTCGTAGGCGACCCGGTCGCGGGTGACGCCCGGGATGTCCTGCACCACCGCCTCGCGGCGGCCCAGGATGCGGTTGACCAGCGTCGACTTGCCGACGTTGGGACGCCCCACCACGGCGACGACGGGGACCGGTTGCGCGTCGACAGGTTCGTTCGGTTCGCTCGGTTCGCTCATGAATTCATCGCCATGTCGACAAGTTGCTCTATCACTTCGTCTATCTCCAGGTCGGAGGTGTCCAGCACGACCGCGCCACCCGCGCGCACCAGCGGGCTGTTGGCCCGGCTGCTGTCCAGTCGGTCCCGGCGGTCCAGGTCGGCAGCGATCGCGCTCGCGTCGGCGCCGCCCAGCTCGCCGGCCCGGCGCCCGGCGCGGATCTCGGGCCGGGCGGTCAGGAACACCTTGGGTCGGGCCGCCGGCCACACCACCGAGCCGATGTCGCGTCCCTCGACCACGATCGGGCCGGCGTCGATGAGGTCCCGTTGCGTCGCGACCAGTCGGGCGCGCACTGCCGGCACCGCCGCGACGGCGCTGACCGCGCCGGTGACCTCGGCGGTACGGATCTCGGCGTCGACGCCCACGCCGTCCAGGTGCACCGCCGGCGCCTGCGGGTCGGTCGAGACCTGGATGCAGACAGCCTCCACGACGGCAGCGACCTTGTCGGCCTGCTGCGGGTCGATGCCCGCGTGCAGCACAGCGAGGGTCGCCGCGCGATACATCGCCCCGGTGTCGAGGTAACGGATGCCGAGGCGGGTGGCCAGCCCCCGGGCGACCGTGGACTTACCCGTGCCCGACGGGCCGTCCAGCGCGATCACACCGGCGAACGTCACGGTCGGGGTCACGGGATCTCAGGATACGGACCGCTCCCGCCGGCACCTCGGTGGGACGCCTGCCGGCGCGGCCGAACGTCCTACTGCGGCAGGTCCCGGCGTAGCGCGGCCGCGCCACGAAGGTAGGGATGCGCGATCTCGGCGCGGGTGCGATCGGTCTCCACATGCGCCAGCAGGCGCAGCACCCGCGGCATCGCGCCGGGGACCGCGATCTCGGTCGAGCAGAGCAGCGGGACGTCGGTCATGCCCATCAGCCGCGCGGCATAGGCCGGGAACTCCGCGTTGAGATCGGGCGTCGCGGTGAACACGATGCTGATCAGGTCGTCGTTGGTGAGGTCGTTGCGGTGCAGCATCTCCCGCACCAGCTCCGACGCGCCGGCCAGGATCTGCTCGCGGTCGTTGCCGTCGATCTGGATCGCTGCGCGGATGGCTCGCACCGCCATGTCCACTCCTTCGTCAGTGTCGCTATGCCGAGGTGTCGACAAGTCGATGCAAGCCGGCCAGTTCCTCACGGGTGAGCGGGCGCAACGTGCCGGCCCGCTGCCCGCCCAGTCGCACCGGGCCGATGGCGGTGCGTACCAGTCGCTCGACCGGGTGGCCGACCTCGGCGAGCAGGCGGCGCACGATGTGCTTGCGGCCCTCGTGCAGCACCACCTCGACGATGGCCCGGCCGCCCGAGGTCTGCACCACCCGGAACGCGTCGACCCGCACCGGGCCGTCGTCGAGCTCGATGCCGGCGCGCAACCGCCGGCCGACGTCGCGGCTGACCGGTGCCGGAACGGTGGCCAGGTAGGTCTTGCTGACCCCGAAGGACGGATGCATCAGCCGATGGGCGAGATCGCCGTCATTGGTGAGCAGCAGCAGGCCCTCGCTGTCGGCGTCGAGCCGCCCGACGTGGAACAACCGCTCGTCACGGTCGGCGACCAGATCGCCGACGGTGCGCCGCCCACGCTCGTCGGTCATCGCCGACAGCACCCCGCGCGGCTTGTTCAGCGCCAGGTAGACGAGGTCGGCACGCACGTTGATGCGGGCACCGTCGACGTGCACGACGGCGGTCTGCGGGTCGACGCGCATCCCGAGCTGGGCGACGGGGACGCCGTCGACGCTGACCCGACCGGCCGCGATGAGATCCTCGCAGACCCGGCGCGATCCGATGCCCGCGGCGGCGAGCACCTTCTGCAGGCGCACGCCCTGGTCATAGCTGGCGTTCAGAGTGTCGACCTCGACTTCACAGTTCGTCGGTCTCGAGGCCGGACAGTTCCGGCAGCATGGGAGCGAGTGAGGGCAGCTCGTCCAAGGACTGCATACCCATCCGTTCCAGGAACAGCTCCGAGGTCCGGAACAGCCCCGCGCCGGACTCGGCCTCGGTGCCCACCTCGACGATCAGCCCGCGGGCGAGCAGGGTGCGCACCACGCCGTCGACGTTGACGCCCCGGATCGCCGAGACCCGGGCGCGGGTGACCGGCTGCCGGTAGGCGATCACCGCCAGCGTCTCGAGGGCCGCCTGGGACAACCGGCTGCGCTGGCCGTCCTGCAGGTACCGCTCGACGTGCGGGGCGACCGCGGGACGGGTGTAGAGCCGCACTCCCCCGGCGGCCTCACGCAGCTCGATCCCGGCGCCACGCTCGTCGTAGCCCGCCCGCAGCCGGTCGAGGGATTGTTCGATCCCGGGCACCGGAACCTGCAGTGCCGCAGCGAGCGCCGCGGCGTCGACCGGTGAATCGACGACGAACAGGATCGCTTCGACGGCGGCGTCGAGCTCGCCCGGGTCCTCGAGCGCGGGCGCGCCGGTGTCGTCGATCTCCTCCTCCGGCGCGGCGACCTCGGCCTCGGCTTCGGCCTCGGTCTCGGTCTCGACCACGACGGGCTGCTCGCCGGCGGAGTCGATCTCGTTCATCGGGGTGTCACTCATCCGTAGTCCTCGTCGACGGCTTCCTCGGCGTCCTCGTCACTGGCGGGAGCAGCGTCCGCGGCACCGGTCCACCGCACCCGCAGTTCCGCCAGCGCGGCGGCCTGGTCGAAGGCCAGCACCCCCTCGCGGTACAGCTCGAGCAGGGCGAGGAAGCGGCCGACCACTTCCAGCCTTGTGGCGCAATCGGCTACGAGACTACGGAAGGTCGCCGAGCCCCCGCCGGGCAGCCGGTGCAGCCGGGCCCGCAGGATCGACATCTGCTCGCGGACGCTCACCTTGGGGGCGTGGACGTGGTCGACCGACACGGTCGGCACCGGCCGCGGCGCCATCGCCGCCGCCGCGAGGTCGGCGAAGCGCTGCGGGTCGAGCCCGAGCACCACCTCAGGAAGCAGCGCGGCGAACCGCGGCTCGAGATCCACCGACCTGCCGTAGCGCCGCCCCTGGGCCCGCTCGAGCTCGCCGAGGTAGGCGGCTGCGAGCTTGTAGGCGCGGTACTGCAGCAGCCGGGCGAACAGCAGGTCGCGGGCCTCGAGCAGCGCGAGGTCCTCCTCGTCCTCGACCTCGGCGGCCGGCAGCAGCCGGGCGGTCTTGAGGTCGAGCAGGGTGGCCGCGACGACCAGGAACTCCGTCGCCTGGCCGAGGTCCCACTGCGCCATCCCGCCGAGGTAGGACAGGAACTCGTCGGTCACCTGCGACAGCGCGACCTCGGTGATGTCCAGCTGCCGCCTGCTGATCAGGCTGAGCAGCAGGTCGAACGGCCCCTCGAAATTCGCCAGCCGGACGTTGAACGTCGTCCGGCCGGACGGCTCGACAGCCTGGGCGGGCTCGGCAGCCGGCTCGGTGCTGAGGGCCTCGATCTCGACGGCATCCTCGGCGGAGAGTTTCATTGCTCGCGCAGGCGGCGGACCAGGATCGACGACTCGCCCTTGGCCTCGAGATCGGCGAGCACCACGGCCACCGCCTCACGCACGATCCGACCGCGGTCGACCGCCAACCCGTGCTCGCCGCGCAGGCGCAGCCGGGCCGCCTCCAGCACCAGCAGCTCCTCCGGCGAGAGGTAGACGGTGATCTTCTCCTCGTGCCGCTCGCGCCCGGACGGCGCGCGCTCGCCGACGGACCGCATCCGGCGCGAGGGCCGGGCAGCGCGCGGCGCGGTTTCCGGCTCGGGGGCGGCGGCGATCGCACCGACGCCCGGGTGGGCGGGCGGCACGGGCTGCGGGTCGACCTGATGCGCCGTGGTGCGGAACAGCTCCGCCGCGCCCGGCAGGCTCGCCCGGCGGTTCACGATGACATCACGTCCCGACCCTCGTGACCGTGCGGCGCAATGAGCAGCTCGCTTCCGGTGTTCACGCCGACGCCCCGGCGGCCGCTGCCGAGCGCGCCACCACCTCGCGGGCCAGGTTGCGGTAGGCCTTGGCGCCGACCGAGGACGGCGCCCAGCTCGTGATCGGCTCGCCGGCGACCGTCGTCTCGGGGAAGCGCACGGTACGGGTGATCACCGTGTCGAACACCGTGTCGCCGAAGGCCTCCACCACCCGGGCGAAAACCTCGCGACCGTGCAGCGTGCGCCCGTCGTACATGGTGGCGAGGATGCCGTCGAGGGTCAGCGCCGGGTTGAGCCGCTCGCGCACCTTGTCGATCGTGTCGATCAGCAGCGCGACCCCGCGCAGGGAGAAGAACTCGCACTCCAACGGGATGATCACGCCGTGCGAGGCGGTGAGCGCATTCACCGTCAACAACCCCAGTGACGGCTGGCAGTCGATGAGCACGAAGTCGTAGTCGTGGGCGACCGGGGCGAGCACCCGGGCGAGGGTCTGCTCGCGGGCGACCTCGTTGACCAGCTGCACCTCGGCTGCGGACAGGTCGATGTTGCTGGGCAACAGGTCCATGCCGGCGACACCGGTCTTGAGCAGGACGTCGTCGACGGTGACCCCGCGCTCCATCAGCAGGTTGTAGGCGGTGCGGTCGAGCTGGTGGGGCTGCACGCCGAGACCGACCGACAGCGCGCCCTGCGGATCGAAGTCGACCAGCAGCACGCGCCGACCGAACTCGGCCAGCGCCGCGCCCAGGTTGATCGTCGACGTGGTCTTGCCCACGCCGCCCTTCTGGTTGCACAGCGCGATCACGCGCGCCGGGCCGTGCCGTTCCGGCGGCGACGGGTCGGGCAGGTCCTGCTTGCGGCGGGCGATCGCGGGATCTGCCGACGGGGTCCGGGTCGCCGGATGCACGGCGAACAGCTCGCCCGATCCCGGCTCGTCACCCGAGGATGTCGACATATCCATGAATCGTCATACCTCCACCGCACCAGCCCGTCCGACGACGCGAGGCTACCCCACGCGAGCGGTCACCCCAGCGCACGTGGATGCGCGGTCGCGTACACCTCACGCAGCCGGTCCACGGTGACCAGCGTGTAGATCTGGGTGGTCGTCACCGACGCGTGGCCGAGCAGCTCCTGCACCACCCGTACGTCCGCGCCGCCCTCCATCAGGTGGGTCGCGAACGAGTGCCGCAGGGTGTGCGGCGAGATCCCACCGGCCAGCCCGGCCCGCTCGGCCGCGGTGCGCAACACCACCCACGCCGACTGCCGCGAGAGCGGGCCGCCGCGCGAGTTCACGAACAGCGACGGCGTGCCGGTGCCGCCCGCGACCAGGCCCGGACGTCCTTGCACCAGGTAGTTCTCGAGCGCCCGCGCGGCGAACGACCCGAGCGGCACCCGGCGCTGCTTGCCGCCCTTGCCCGAGAGCAGCACGGTCCGCTCGGTGAGGTCGAGATCGTCGACGGCGAGCCCCACCGCCTCGGAGATCCGCGCCCCGGAGGCGTAGAGCAGTTCCAGAAGGGCACGATCGCGAAGCGCCAGCGCGGTGCCCGGGTAACCGGCGGCCTCGAGCAGGCGTTCCACGTCATCGACGGCGATCGCCTTGGGCAACCGGCGGGGCGCGGTGGGCGGCCGCACGTCGTGCGCGACGTCCACCTCGACCAGGCCGTCGACGAGTGCGAAGCGGTGCAGCCCGCGCACCGCGATCACCGCACGGGCCGCCGACGAGGCCGACAGCGGCGGATGGTCGGCATCGCCGATGCGCAGGTAGGCGAGGAAGTCGGTGACGTGCTCGCTACGGACCTCGGCGATCGAGGTGACGGCTGCCCCGTCGAGGAAGGCGAGGTAGCGGCCCAGATCGCGCCGGTACGAGGCGAGGGTGTTGGCGGCCGACCCGCGCTCGACCGCGAGGTGATCGAGGTAGGCCCGCACCACCCGGGCCGGCTCGAGCCGGCGGGCCAGTCGCGGTCCCGCGGTCATCGGCCCGGTTTGGCGGGCCAGGGCGCGTCGGCAGCGCGCAGGCCGCGGAAGCCGCTCGCCCGGGCGGCCGCGGCGGCGAGCACGCCGGCAACCGCGGCGGAGTTGCTGATCCGACCGGCCAGCGCCCGGTCGACCGCCTCGTCCAGCGGCACGCGCGTCACCGCCATGCTCAGTTCCTCGTGCTCGACGACGAAGCCGTCGGGGCGCGGCGCCTCGTCGAGGTCGCGGGCGAGGAAGACGCGCACCGCCTCGTCGGAGAATCCGGGTGAGGAGTACAGGTCCAGCAGGGTGTGCCAGGTGCGCGCCTGCAGCTGCGCCTCCTCGGCCAGTTCCCGGCGCGCGGCCTCGACCGCAGGCTCACCGTCGATGTCGAGCAGCCCGGCGGGCAGCTCGTCCAGGCGCGCACGCACCGCGGGCCGGTACTGGTTCACCAGCACGATCCGGTCCTGGTCGTCGACAGCGGCGATCACCACCGCGCCCATGTGGTCGACGATCTCGCGCTTGGCCTGGCTGCCGTCGGGCATGCGCACGACGTCCTCGCGCACCGACAGGATCCGGCCCTCGAACAGCGTCGTCGAGGACACG
>DATBTJ010000114.1:0-31358 GCA_036559305.1 Jatrophihabitans sp. | reverse complement strand
TACTCCCCAGTGCGCGACGTGCTGACGCGCGAGCGCCCGGCGAGCCCGTCGAGCTCGCGCATCGCGGCGGCGCCGAGCCCGGTCCGGGCCGGGCCGCGCTCCGCCTCGTCCGGCGTGCTGCCGCCGAGCACGTCGAGCGTGCTCTCCATCCAGCCGGAGAAGAAGGCCGGCACCCCGGCCGCCTGCAGCAGCGCGACCGTGTTCCAGTCGCGGCAGCCGATCGGCGCGTACCGGCGCAGGTACTCGACTGCGCCCGGAGCGGCCAGCGCCTGCGTGCCGAACGCGGCGCCGACGAAGATCGGTCGCAGCCGGCCGTCGACGGGCAGCCCGTAGCGCAGGCCCGCCACCCGCTCCGCGTACTCCCCGGACGCCAGCAGCCAGGTGCCGTCGGGCATCGCCGCGTAGGACGACGCGTCGCGGTCGACCCGGCAGAGCCGGATCGTCGCCTCGTCACCGGCCACCTCGCGCGCCGCAGGTACCCGCGCGCGTGCGGTGTTCGCCAGCTCGACCAGCTCCGGCTCGCCGGTGAAGCGCAGCCCGGAGCGCCGGACCACGTGCCCCAGGGCGGCGAGGCTGTTCAAGGCGTCGTCGGACGAGATGTCCTGGCTGCCGTGGTCGTCGGGACGGGTGTAGTCGAGGACACCCAGCGCGATCTCGCCGGGCACCGTTTCGACGATCCGACCCGCGCGGCCGAGCCATGAACGCAACCAGGCGGCGTCGGCCCGCAGCGCCTCGGTGTCCGCGCCCGCGGACGACTGACGGAGCTGTCGCTCTGCGCGGGAGAGGGCCTCGGCGCACAGGTCCTCGGCACCGGTGACGAAACTCGTCCGGGCGATGTCGAGCCAGTCCGCGGCGTCGGCCCGTACCGCGGCGCGGGAGTGGAGGACCTGCCGCAGCACCTCGCGGGTGCCCTCCGGGTCGATCTCGAAGCCGAGTCGGAAGTATTCGGCCGGCACCGTCTGCAGCACGTAGTCCAGCTCGTTGCGCTGCAGGAGCGTCCACGCCGTGTGCGGCATCGGATCGGCGATGGTCACCAGGGCCATCGCGATGTCGCCGAGGTCGCCGAGCCCGCGACGCCGCTGGATGACCTGGGCGAAGCTGCGCGCCCGCTGCAGCGACGGTGCGGCGATCAGGTCGCGGACGGTGGCCAGCACGGCCTGGTCGAGGTCACCGCCGTAGGTGATCCGCGGCAGCAGGTCGGCCGTGGCCGCGTCGGTCCGCGCGTAGACCTCCGATCGGCGGGCGTGCTTGGCAGCCGATCGGCTGAGCCGCTCCCGGCTGCCCGTGGGACGGAACGCACCGGCCATCGCGGCCCGTACCCGTCCGTAGTAGCGGGCAGCGCTCGCGCGCGCCGCGGAGTCGTCCTTGCCGGGCTTGGTCACACCAGATCCTCTTCGGGGCTGCTCACGTCTGCCTGCGCTACTTCTTCGTCTCGGCGACGTCCCCGGTCGACAGCGCAGCGATGAAGGCTTCCTGCGGCACCTCGACCCGCCCGACCATCTTCATCCGCTTCTTGCCTTCCTTCTGCTTCTCCAGCAGCTTGCGCTTGCGGGTGATGTCACCGCCGTAGCACTTGGCGAGGACGTCCTTGCGGATCGCGCGGATGTTCTCGCGCGCGATCACCCGCGAGCCGATCGCGGCCTGGATCGGCACCTCGAACTGCTGCCGCGGGATCAGCTTGCGCAGCTTGGCCGTCATCGACGTGCCGTAACCGTAGGCCTTGTCCTTGTGCACGATCGCCGAGAACGCGTCGACCGGCTCGCCCTGCAGCAGGATGTCGACCTTGACGAGGTCCGATTCCTGCTCGCCGGACAGCTCGTAGTCCAGGCTCGCGTAACCCCTGGTCCGCGACTTGAGCTGATCGAAGAAGTCGAAGATGATCTCGGCCAGCGGCAGCGTGTAGCGCAGCTCGACGCGGGTCTCGGACAGGTAGTCCATGCCGCCGAGCTGCCCGCGGCGGTCCTGGCACAGATCCATGATCGCGCCGATGTAGTCACTCGGCGCGATGATCGTCGTCTTGACGACCGGCTCGAGCACCTCGGCGATCTTCTTGCCCGCCGGCCAGTCGGACGGGTTGGTGACGACGTGCTCCTCGCCGTCCTCGAGCGTCACCCGATAGACGACGTTCGGCGCGGTCGAGATGAGGTCCAGGTTGAACTCGCGCTCGAGTCGGTCGCGAGTGATCTCCAGGTGCAGCAGGCCGAGGAATCCGCACCGGAAGCCGAACCCGAGCGCCGCGCTCGACTCGGGCTCGTAGACCAGCGCGGCGTCGTTGAGCTGCAGCCTGTCCAGCGCGTCGCGCAGCAGCGGGTAGTCCGAGCCGTCGATCGGATACAGGCCCGAGTAGACCATCGGCTTGGGGTCGCGGTAACCGCCCAGCGACACGGTCGCGGGCTTGCCGGCATCAGTCACGGTGTCGCCCACCCGCGACTGGCGGACGTCCTTCACGCCGGTGATCAGATACCCGACCTCGCCGACGCCGAGCCCCTCGGTCGGCTTCGGCTCCGGGGAGATGACGCCGATCTCGAGCAGCTCGTGCGTCGCACCCGTCGACATCATCTTGATCCGCTCGCGCGGGGTGAAGTGGCCGTCGACGACGCGGATGTAGGTGATGACGCCGCGGTAGATGTCATACACCGAGTCGAAGATCATCGCGCGCGGCGGGACGTCGGCATCGCCGGTCGGCGGCGGAACCTGGGCGCAGACGACGTCGAGCAGCTCGCCGACACCCTCGCCGGTCTTGGCGCTGACCCGCAGCACCTCCGACGGCTCGCAGCCGATGATGTGCGCGAGTTCGGCGGCGTACAGGTCCGGCTGGGCGGCCGGCAGGTCGATCTTGTTGAGGACGGGGATGACCTGCAGGTCGTTCTCGAGCGCCAGGTAGAGGTTCGCCAGCGTCTGCGCCTCGATGCCCTGTGCCGCGTCGACGAGCAGGATCGCGCCCTCGCACGCGGCCAGGCTGCGCGAGACCTCGTAGGTGAAGTCGACGTGCCCCGGCGTGTCGATCATGTCGAGCACGTACTCGACACCGTCACTCGCCCACGGCATGCGGACGTTCTGGGCCTTGATGGTGATGCCGCGCTCGCGCTCGATGTCCATGCGGTCGAGGTACTGGGCGCGCATCTGGCGCGCGTCGACCACGCCGGTCAGCTGGAGCATCCGGTCGGCCAACGTGGACTTGCCGTGGTCGATGTGGGCGATGATGCAGAAATTTCGGATGCGGGCCGGATCGGTGCGTCCGACGATCGTCGGCGAAGCGGTCACAAGAGAGACTTCCTGTCAGGGCGTTCGAGCTTGCCTCCATGGTCGCATGTCGTCGTTCGTGCCCCCGACCACCGCAGGCCGCCGGCCGGTCAACGCCGCGGCTTGACGCCGGCGCGCCCCTTCCCAATGCGGAAGAGCATCAGCGGCTCGTCGGTCCGCGCCAGCCACTCGTCGGTGGCTCGACGCTGGCCTTCCCAGTAGCCGTAGTCGTCCAGCAGCAGCACGCCGCCGGGCACCAGGCGGTCGTACATGTGATCCAGTTCGTGCCGGCTCGACTCGTACCAGTCGGTATCGAGCCGGTGCAACGCGCGGGTGCGCTCGAGTCGGCTGCGAGCATCGGCCGGTGCGCGTTCAGAAGGCGACGGTCGCCCCTCCGCGTTTGCGGGCGAGTTCGGCGTCACCCTGGTGAGGCGGTAGCCGGACACCCTGGCCAGGACGGCGTTGACGCGCCTCTTGAACGACGACTGCCGACGCGTCATGATTTTGCCTACAGGTTTAGGTCCCTCCACGATCCTCGCGCCCCGTGCGCGTCAAGATAGCCTGCACCCCATGGCCGAGATCGTGGTGCTTTCCGGCAACGCGCACCGCGGGTTCGCCGAGCAGGTCTGCGGGCATCTCGGCGTGCCGCTGTCCCCCGTCGACATCAAACGGTTCAGCAACGACTGCGTGTGGGTGCAGATCGGCGAGAACTGCCGGCAGCGCGAGGTCTATGTCGTGCAGCCGCTGGTGCCGCCGACCCAGGAGCACCTGGTGGAGCTGCTGATGATGCTCGACGCCGCCCGGGGCGCGTCCGCCTCGCAGGTGACGGCGGTGATCCCGCACTACGCCTACGCCCGGTCGGACAAGAAGGACGCCTCGCGCATCTCGATCGCCGGACGGTTGATCGCCGACATACTCGTCACCGCCGGCGCCGACCGGGTGCTCACGATGACCCTGCACGCGCCGCAGGTGCACGGCTTCTTCTCCGTCCCTGTCGATCACCTGACCGCCATCGGCGAGCTGGCCGACCACTTCCGCGGCCAGGACCTCGACAACACCGTGGTCGTCTCCCCCGACCTGGGCAACGCCAAGACCGCCACGCAGTTCGCGCGGCTGCTCGGCCTGCCGGTCGCCGCGGGTTCGAAGCAACGCCTTGCCGATGACCGGGTGGTGATCGACGCCATCGTCGGCGACGTCCGGGGCAAGCGCGCGATCGTGCTCGACGACGAGATCGCCACCGGCGGGTCGATCGTCGAATTGCTCGACCGCCTCGCCGAGCAGGACTGCACGAGCGCCGCGATCGCCTGCACCCACGGGCTGTTCGCCGGCAAGGCGGTCCAGCGGTTGCGCGAGCACCCGTCCATCACCGAGGTCGTCACCACCGACACGGTGCCGCAAGACGCGCACGCCGACTGGGACCAGCTCACCGTGCGCTCGGTGGCGCCGCTGTTCGCCGAGGCGATCAACCGCATCCACGGCGGCGAGTCGATCAGCAGCCTGTTCGACGGCGTCGATCCGGCGCACGGACCGCCACAGCCCCAGCTGCCGTTCTGAGTCTTCGTCGCGGCCACATCGCCGCCGCACCGGGCCATCGGGCAGGATGGCCTGCATGAGTGCACCCGCCGATCCCCGTGCCGTCGCCGAGTTCCGCGTCCCCGCAATGCAGCTGGAGGTCGGCGACCTGGTCAACACGTCCCCGGGCGAGGGCGACTGGCAGCAGGTGAGCGCCGTCTACCGGTCCGCGGCCGACACCACCTCCGCGAGCGCCGACCTCACCGGGCTGGTCGAGTCGCTCGGCGGGCGTTACGTCGTGGTGCAGCTCACCGACCTGTTGCCGGTGGACGGCGGCGTCTACTTCACCGACGGCACCGCGATGGTGGCCGGCGACGACGAGGCCGGCGACCTGCCGGTCTCCGACGCCGTCAGCGGCGAGGACGGCGAGCGCGTGTACCTCTACACCAAGTTCGAGCTGGTCACCGTTCGCAAGCCCTGAGCCCGGATTTGGGCGGGCACCGGGCCCGCTGGTAATCTGGCGAGGTTGCCCGCAGACCGGCTCCGCCGGCTCCCAGGGCGCACAGACCCGAGAAATCCTGACATCCGAGGCTTTAGAGGCGTTACGTGGCGAACATCAAGTCCCAGATCAAGCGGATCCGCACCAACGAGGCCGCCCGGCTGCGCAACAAGAGCGTGCGCTCGGCGCTGAAGACGTCGGTGCGTCACTTCCGCGAGGCCGCTGCGGCGGGCAACCGCGAGACCGCGCTGGCGGCGATGAACACCGCGTCGCGTCAGCTGGACAAGGCCGCGAGCAAGGGCGTCATTCACGCCAACCAGGCCGCCAACCGCAAGTCGGCGATGGCCAAGCGCGTCAACGCGCTCTGACCCGAGCCGCACAGCTCACGGCACGTTGAGGCACTGCCTCAGCGTGCCGTTGCTTTTGCCGCCGCCAGCCTGAGCACCGCCCGTTCGAGCGCGTACGCCGGGTCGGCCGCCTCGCCCTTAACATCGGCGTTGAGCACGGCCACCGCGTGCAGCGCCTGGCGCATGCCGGGCTCGGTCCAGCCCCGGCTCTGGCCGAGCGCGCGCTTCACCTTCCACGGCGGCATGCCGAGCCGGTTCGCGAGATGGAACTCGTTGCTCGTCCGCCCGGCCGAGGCGACCCGGGCAACGGTGCGGACCCCGTCGGCCAGGGCGTCGGCGATGACCACGTGCGGCACCCCGAGGTCGAGCGCGTAGCGCAGCGCTTCGAGGGCGCCCGCGACGTTGCCGACAACCGCAAGGTCGGCGATCGCGAAGCCGGACACCTCGGCGCGGCCGTGGTGATAGGCGCGGACGAGGTCGACCCCGACCGTGCCGCCGGAATCGCTGACCAGCTGGCCTGCCGTGGCGGCGAGCTCACGCAGGTCGCTGCCGACCGCCTCGAGCAGCGCCGTCACCGCCGCCGGGTCGATGCGCCCACCCGCCCGGCGCACCTCGGCGCGGACGAAGTCGGCACGCTCGGCCGGCCGGGTCAGCTTGGCGCAGGTGATCTCACCGGCGCCGGCCGCGCGCGCGGCCTCGAGCACGGCCTTGCCCTTCGCGCCGCCGGGGTGGTGGAGCACCAGCGTGGTGCCCTCGGCCGGGGTGTCGAGGTAGCCGCTGAGCACGGCCACCGCAGCCACCCGCAGATCCTGGGCGTTGCGGATCACGACCAGCCGGCTGTCGCCGAACAACGACGGCCCGAGCAGTTCGTGCAGCTCCGGACCCTCGATCTCGGATCCGGCCCGCTCGGTCTCGGTGACCTCCGGGTCGTCCCGGCGGGCGGCGGCCGACACCGCGGCGATCGCCCGGGTGACCAGCAGCTCCTCATCACCCACGACCGCGACCAGCGGCGGCACGGGCTGCGGCATGTCGTCGGCGGACAGGACACGCGCCGGCCGGGCCGCTCGCGTCGCACCGCCACGAGCACTGCTTCCCCGTCGCTCGGCCACGCCACCATCCTTCCAGGACCGGCCGACGACGGTCGACCCGACAGGGCACCAGCCGGCAGGCTCGCCGCGGTCACCGTGTCGATGCCGTGCACGACCGTGGTCAGGTTCGCGCGGTCGCCGACCACGGCGACGTCGCCGTCCTGGTCGGTGCGCCGCACCGGAGCCCCGAGCCGGCCGAGGTAGCCGAGCAGCATCGGGCTGGGATGGCCGTAGTCGTTGTGTCGGCCGACGCTGATCACCGCGACACGCGCCCGCACCGCCGCCAGGAAGGCCGGGTCGGAGTAGGCCGACCCGTGATGCGGCACCTTGAGCACGTCGGCCCGCAGGTCGACGCCTGCGGCGAGCATCGCCTGTTGCGCCTCGATCTCGGCGTCGCCGGGCAGCAGGATGCTCACGTCGCCGACGCTCGCGCGCAGCACGAGCGAGGAGTTGTTCGGATCCGAGCGGGTGTCGTGGAAGGCCGCAGCCGGGCCGAGCACCTGCACCTGCACCCGGCCGATCGCGAACCGCGCCCCGACCGGCGGCGCGGCGACGGCGAGCCGGTGCGCCCCGAGCAGTCCCGCGACGAGATCGACGCCGGTCGCGGGGTCTGCGAGCGGCCCGGTGATCACGCGCCCCACCCGCCGGCCGTGCAGCACGCCGGCCAGGCCGCCGACGTGGTCGAGGTGGTAGTGGGTGAAGGCGAGCAGCGCGACGTAGTCGATGCCGAGCTCACGCAGGCAACGATCGATCAGCACGGGATCGGGGCCGGCGTCGATCTCGACGGCGGTGTGCGGTCCGGCGTTGAGCACCAGCGCGTCGCCCTGCCCGACGTCACACGCGATCAGGTCCCACCCCGGAGGGGGCCACGCAGTGACCGCGGACCGGACCGGCACCTGGACGAGCACCGCGACCACCACGGCGGCGGCGAGCCACCGGCCGAGCCCGCGCCGCGCTGCCAGCACGACGAGTGCCACCGTGGCGGCGAGCAGGGTCAGGGCACCGAGCAGCCCGCCGAACCAGGGCAGCCGCGCGCCGGGCAGCGCCCCGAGCCGGTCGGCGACGCCGACCAGCCAGCGACACGGCCACCCGGCGAGCCAGGCCAGGCCCTGCGCGCCGCCGGACCACTCCGGCGCGACCACGGCGGCGCCGAACCCGAGCACGGTAGCCAGTGGCACCGCGGGTTCGGCGAGCACGTTCGCCGGCACCGCGACGAGGCTGATCCGGCCGGAGAGCGCGGCGATGACCGGTGCCGTCACCAGGTGCGCGGCAGTGGCGACGGCGAGCGCTTCGGCGAGCCCGGCCGGCACGCGGCGGCGCCGCAGCGCGATCGCCCAGCCCGGCGCGAGCAGCAGCAACGACGCGGTCGCGAGCACCGACATCGCGAAGCCCGCGTCAACGGCCAGCAGCGGGTCGTAGCCGAGCAGCGCCAGCGTGGTGGCGGCGAGAATCGGCACGCCCGACCGGGGGCGGCCGGTGGCCAGGCAGACCAGGGCGATCATCGCCATCACCGCCGCGCGCAGCACGCTCGGCGACGGCCGGGCGACGATGACGAACGCGACCACCATCACCGCGCCGGCAATTGCGCACCACCCGGGCCGGGCCCGGGCCCGGCGCAGCACCAGCAGCAGCGCACCGACCATGATCGAACAGTTCGTGCCGCTCACCGCGACCAGGTGGGTCAGCCCGGCGACGCGGAACCGTTCGGTCAGGACCGGGTCGAGTCCCGCGGTGTCGCCGTCGACCAGTCCCGGCAGCAGCCCGCGCTCCTCCGGCGGCAGCACGTCGGACGCCCGGCGCAGTCCGGCACGCACGGCCCCTGCGGCACGCTGCCACCACGGTGGCCGGCCGGTCAGTCTGGGTGGCTGGTCGGCGAACAGGGTCGCCCCGGCGAGCGGCCCGTCCAAGGACGGCGCCAGCGTGCCGGACACCTGCACCCGCTGCTGCGGCAGCACGTCGCGCCACTGTCCCGCGGGGGCGAGCACGAGCACCGAGCCGCCGGCCGCATCGGTCGGCACCGCCACCCGGGGCGCACCAGCCACGCCGGTCGTTGCGAGGGGCCGTGGATCGCCGGTCGTGGTCAGGTCGAGCGTGACGCTCGCGTGGCTCGCAGCGAGCCGCGCCAGCGGTGACGCCCGCGCCGCCCAGAGCCGGCCGGCGAGGGGAACGAGCACCAGCGCGGTGCAGAACCCGGCCGTGGCCACCAGGCGCAGCACGCCCGGGCCGCGGCGCAGCCCCATCACGCCGGCGATGACGGCCAGGCCCGCGACGACCAGCGCGGTCGTCGCGGAATACCCGCTGCACAGTGCGAGCACCGGCCAGGCGATCGCCACCCCGATCGCCAGGCGCACGTCGGCGCCACCCGCGTTCATATCGTCACCAGGGGCCGCAGCTGCGCGAGCCGCACGTCGCCGATCCCCGAGACGTCGCGCAGCTGGTCGACGCTGGTGAACTGTTGATGGCCCGCGCGCCAGTCGAGGATGTTCTGACCCAGCACCGGCCCGACACCGGGAAGCGCCTCGAGCTGTTCGAGCGTGGCGGTGTTGAGGTCCACCGGCGCAGCCGGTGCGCCGGACCCGGTGGTCGCCCCACTCATCGGGTCCGGCACGGCGGCGGTCGGCCCGAGCACGCCGGGCACGCCCACCACGATCTGCTCGCCGTCCTGCAGCGGCGCGGCCAGGTTCAGGGTGAGCGTGCCGGCGTGCCCTCGCACACCGCCGGCCGCGCGCAGCGCGTCATAGACCCGCGCGCCGCTCGGCAGCGTGTAGACGCCCGGTCGGTGCACCTTGCCTGCGACGTCGACCACCACGGCGCCGGCCGTGGTGGAGACCGCCGGAGAGACGACCGGAGAGCCCGGCGTCGTCGCTGCGGACGGGAGCGCCGATGCCCCCACCGACGTCACCTGCGAGGGGAACGACGGCGCGCTCGCCGCGGCGGCCGACGAACCGGCACCGGTCGCGGTGATCGGCACCGCGTTCGGGTGCCCCGCGGCGAGCCACCAGCCGGTCGCGGCGACCACGACGACCAGGGCGAGCCCGAGCGCGGCCACGCCGCGGCGTCCCGGGTCCCACCGGAGCCTCGCGCGCCACCCCTCCGCTGGGTCGGGACCGTGCCGGACGGGCGGCCGCATGCCGGGCACCCAGGCCCCCGCCCGGCCCGCCGGCGGCGCCGTCGTGAACGGCTCGGCCTCGGGCAGCCCACCCTCGGCGAGATCGTTCTCGGCCGCGGCCGGACCGGACGTCGCCGTGCCGACCAGCGCCCGCACGCGCGCCGCCACCCTGGCCCGTTCGCCGCGTCCCGGCCGTCCCGCTCCACCCACCCCGGCGACGCTAGGCAGCCCGGCGCGCCCTCCGTGGCCGGATCCGCGAACTGTGGACGGCCGAGCCGGCTGTGGACGGCGAGAGCGGAAATGTCGGTGGGGTCAGCTCTCGCGCCGGACCAGCACCGCGCCGATCACGCCCGGGCCGAGGTGCGCGCCGAGGACCGGGCCCAGCTCGGCGACATACAGATTCCGGATCGTCGGCAGCGCGATCTGCAGCTGGGCGGCGACCGCCTCCGCCCGGGAGGCCGCGGCCAGGTGATGCACCGCGACGTCGACCGGGCCGGGTCCCGCCGCGTCCGCGATCAGTGACACCAGGCGCGCCAGCGCGCGGGTCGGCGTGCGCACCTTCTCGAGCGCGACGATCTGGCCCTCGACCATCTGCAGCAGCGGCTTGACCGACAGCGAGGTCGCGAGCAGCGCGGTCGCCGCCCCGATCCGGCCGCCGCGGCGCAGGTACTCGAGAGTGTCGACGTAGAAGAGCGTGCGCGTGCGGTCGACGACCGCCGTCGCCGCTTGCTGCACCTCGGCCGCCGACGCGCCGGCCTCTGCCGCCGACGCCGCTGCGGCGACGGCGAATCCCAGTCCGGCCGCGGTGCCGCGCGAATCCACGACGCGCACTACCCCGTAGCCGAAGTCCTGCGACGCGAGCACGGCCGACTCCCACGTGCCCGACAGCGCCGCGGCGAGGTGCACCGACACGATGTGGTCGGCGCCGGCGTCCAGACAGCTGCGGTAGGCCTCGGCGAACTCGGCCGGCGAGGGCCGCGACGTCGACACCGTCTGCTTCGCCCGCAGCGTGCGCACCACGTCCGCCGGAGTCACGTCGACCCCGTCGATGAAGGTGCGCGCCCCGAGATGGACCCGCAACGGCACGACGCGGACGCGATCGCCTACCGACGCCGGCAGGTAGGCCGTGGAGTCGGTGACGATCGCGACGCCGCCCACCGGCAGATCAGACCACGAAGTTGACCAGGCGACCGGGAACGGAGACGACGCGCCGGGTCTCGCGACCGTCCAGCGCCGCGAGCACCCGCTCGTCGGCCCGCGCGGCCGCCTCCAGTGCCGCCACGTCGGCGTCGGCCGGAACAACGATCTTCGACCGCAGCTTGCCGTTGACCTGCACCGGCACCTCGATCGTCTCGTCGACCAGCAGCGCCTCGTCGGCGACCGGGAAGTCCGCCCAGGCCAGCGACACGTCGTGGCCCAGCCGCGACCACAGTTCCTCGGCCAGGTGCGGCGCCAACGGCGCCAGCATCAGCACCAGCGGTTCGGCCACCGCCCGCGGCGCACCGCCGTGCGGGTAGGCCTGCGTCAGCGCATTGTTCAACTCGGTGATCCGGGCGATCGAGGTGTTGAACCGCAGGCTGTCATAGCCCTCGCGCACCGCGTGAATCGTCTTGTGCAACAGCCGATTCAGCTCTTCCGGGATCGAGTCGTCCGAGACGTGCACCGCGCCGGAATTCTCGTCGACGACGACGCGCCAGATGCGCTGCAGCAGCCGGTACGGGCCGACGACGGCCTTGGTGTCCCAGGGCCGCGACTGCTCCAGCGGCCCACCGGCCATCTCGAACAACCGCAGCGTGTCCGCACCGTAGGCATCGAACATCTCGTCGGGCGTCACGACGTTCTTCAGCGACTTGCCCATCTTGCCGTACTCACGCTGGACGGGTTGGCCGTTCCAGACGTAGCCGTCCGGGGTCTCCTCGACCTCGTCCGCCGGGACGTAGGCGCCGCGCGAGTCGACGTAGGCATAGGCCTGCACGTAACCCTGGTTCACCAGCCGGTGGAACGGTTCGGACGAGCTGACATAGCCCAGGTCGTACAGCACCTTGTGCCAGAACCGCGAGTACAGCAGGTGCAGCACGGCGTGCTCGACCCCGCCGACGTACAGCTCGACCCCGCCCAGCGGACGGTCGGCCGACGGGCCCATCCAGTAATGCTCGACCTCGGGGTCGACCAGCACGTCGGGATTGGTCGGATCCAGGTAGCGCAGCTCGTACCAGCACGAGCCCGCCCAGTTGGGCATGGTGTTGGTCTCGCGGCGGTAGCGCTTGGGCCCGTCGCCGAGATCCAGCTCGACCTCGACCCAGTCGCTCAACCGGCCCAGCGGCGGCTCGGGCGTCGAGTCGGCATCCTCGGGCGCGAACGACTTGGGCGAGAAGTCGTCGGTCTCGGGCAGCTCGACCGGCAGCATCGACTCGGGCAACGCGATCGGCAGGCCGGTCTCGTCGTAGACCACCGGGAACGGCTCGCCCCAGTAACGCTGCCGCGAGAACAGCCAGTCACGCAGGCGGTAGGTGACCGCGCCGCGGCCGTGCCCATGCTCCTCCAGCCACGCGCTGATCGTCGACTTGGCGGCCGTGACCTCCATGCCGTCCAGGAAGCCGGAGTTGATCGCCGGCCCGTCGCCGGTGAACGCCTTGCCGTCGAAGCCCTCGGACGGCTGCACCGTGCGCACGATCGGCAGGTCGAAGACCTCGGCGAACTCCCAGTCGCGCTCGTCCTGGCCCGGCACGGCCATGATCGCCCCGGTGCCGTAACCCATCAGCACGTAGTCGGCGATGAACACCGGGATCTGCTCGTCGTTGACCGGGTTGGTCGCATAGGCGCCGACGAACACTCCGGTCTTGGCCCGACCGTCGGACTGCCGGTCCAGTTCCGACTTCGCCGCGGCCGTCTTCCGATAGCTGTCGACCGCCTCGGCCGGCGTCTCGTAACCGCCCGTCCAGGACGGCTTGGTGCCCTCGGGCCACGACGCCGGCAGCAGCGTGTCGACCAGCGGGTGTTCCGGCGCCAGCACCACGTAGGTCGCGCCGAACAACGTGTCCGGGCGGGTGGTGAAAACCTCGATCACGCTGCCACCACTGGCGAATCGCACGTGCGCGCCGGTGGAGCGGCCGATCCAGTTGCGCTGCATGGTGCGCACCTTGTCCGGCCAGTCGATCTTGTCCAGGTCGTCGACCAGTCGATCCGCGTAGGCAGTGATGCGCATCATCCACTGCGCCAACGGCTTCTTGAAGACGGGGAAATTGCCCCGCTCGCTGCGGCCGTCGGCGGTGACTTCCTCGTTCGCCAGCACGGTGCCCAGGCCGGGCGCCCAGTTGACCGTGGACTCGGCGCGATAGGCCAGCCGATGGTTGTCGACGACCTGGCGGCGCTCGACGTCGGACAACTCGGCCCACGGGCGGCCGAAGGAGTTGGTGCCCTCGGCCGGCTCTCGCTCGCCGGCGTCCAGTTCCGCGATCAGCTCCGACACCGGACGCGCCTTGCCCGCGATCGGGTCGTACCAGGACTCGAAGATCTTCAGGAAGATCCACTGCGTCCAGCGGTAGAACGCAGGATCGGTCGTGGCAACGCGACGGCGCTCGTCGTGGCCCAGGCCCAACCGGCGCAGCTGCTTCAGGAAGATCTCGATGTTGCCGTAGGTGGTCGTGGCCGGGTGCTGCCCGGTCTGCACCGCGTACTGCTCGGCCGGCAGGCCGAACGCGTCGAAGCCCATCGTGTGCAGCACGTTCGAGCCGCGCATCCGCAGGTAGCGGGCGAACACGTCGGTGCCGATGTAACCCAGCGGGTGGCCGACGTGCAGGCCCGCACCGGACGGGTAGGGGAACATGTCCATCACGTAGGCGTGCGGACGGATGGCGACCCGGTCGAAACCCTCGGCCAGTGGGCCGCTGGGGTTGGGGGCGTCGAAGGTGCCGTTGTCGGCCCAGTGCGCCTGCCAACCGGTCTCGATCTCGTTCGCGACTGCCGCTGTGTAGCGGAAGGCTGGGACGTCGGCGTCCGCGCCGTCGGTGGTGCTCATCGCTGCGTGCTCCTGAACAGGGGTTGTCTCGGACAGAACAAGAGCCTCTGCGCAATGCAGAGGCTCAGCCGCGTCGATTCGCAAATCGAATCAGCGCGGCCGTCCGAGAAGAAGTCGGCGACTCCGCATGGCCTCATCCTAGCGAACCCGCCCGGGAATGCCCTGCCTCAAGGGTGCACGCCCCGCGCACGCCGTCCGTCGCCGCCGGGCGCG
Source organism: Jatrophihabitans sp. (assembly GCA_036559305.1). Taxonomy (GTDB): domain Bacteria; phylum Actinomycetota; class Actinomycetes; order Mycobacteriales; family Jatrophihabitantaceae; genus RYN-133. The sequence goes on along the minus strand of DATBTJ010000114.1, from coordinate 17,329 downwards.
GGGGCACCAGGGCTGACTGTAGATCGGCGCCGACGATGCGACGGTACGGATCCGTTATGGCGTCGGTCACGGCGACATTCGCCCGGATAGCGGCGAATACTCCTAAGCCGGGCTACGCGTCGGCGTCGGACGCCTCGTCCCCCGGTTCGGCATGAACGGGCGTTGGCACGACCACGCCGGGGACGCCGAGGTTGTGCCCGCGCACCCGCCAGTGCCCCGTGGTCTCGGTGGTCAGCTCGGTCCAGTGGCAGTTGGCGAGCGGTCCGAGCACGTGCAGCTGCTGAGACAGGCCGACGAGGCCGTTGCACAGCGCCATCGCCGTCGCGCTGTGCGTCACCAGCACCGCCGTCTGCACCGCCGGCAGGTCGGCGAACGCCGCGAGCGCCCGCGCGGCGACCTGCTCGCGGGTCTCACCGCCGCGCCGGCTGACGTCGCGCCCGGCCACCCAGTCGGCGTACTCGTCCGGATGGCGGGCGGCGACCTCGTCGCGGGTCAGGCCCTCCCAGTGACCGAGACCGCGCTCGCGCAGGCGCGGCTCGATGCGTACCTGCAAACCGGTCGCGGCGGCGAGCCGGTGCGCTGTCTGCATCGCCCGGGCGGCGTCGGAGCTGACGAGCAGGTCGGGGTGCAGAGCGGCGACCACGCCGGCGACCTCGTACGCCTGCTGCTTTCCCACCTCGTCGAGCGGCGGATCGGCGTGCCCCTGGAATCGGCGTTCGGCGTTCCAGGCCGTGCGGCCGTGTCGCAGCAGGACGAGCTTGCTCATCCGCCGGCGGTTGCGTCGACGAACGGGATCGCCGGGCAGTCCTTCCAGAGTCGCTCGAGGGCGTAGAAGACGCGTTCCTCGGCGTGCTGAACGTGCACCACGATGTCGCCGTAGTCGAGCAGCACCCAGCGCCCGTCGCGGCGCCCCTCGCGCCGGATCGGCTTGGTGCCGTGCAGCCGCAGCTTCTCCTCGACCTCGTCGACGATCGCCTCGACCTGCCGTTCGTTGTTGCCGGTCACCACCACGAAGACGTCGGTGATCGCGAGTCGCTCGCTGACGTCGATGAGGACGATGTCGGTGGCGAGCTTGTCGGCCGCCGCCTGGGCAGCGATCTGGGCGGTCTCGACGGCCTCGTCGGTTGCGGTCACGACAGGCCAGTCTACGGGCGGGTCACGAGCGGTACAGCCGGTGCTTGCTGATGTACTGCACGACACCGTCCGGCACGAGGTACCAGACCGGCCGTTCGGCAGCTACCCGGTCGCGGCAGTCGCTGGACGAGATGGCCATGGCCGGAACGTCGAGCAGCGTGGCGCTGTCCCGCGGCAGGTGCGCATCGGTGAGCTCGTAGCCGGGACGGGTGACGCCGACGAAGGTCGCCAGCTTCAGCGCAGCCTCGGCGTCCTTCCAGGACAGGATCTGCGCCAGGGCGTCGGCGCCGGTGATGAAGTAGAGCTCCGCGTCGGGCCGCTGCGCCGCGATGTCGCGGATCGTGTCGATGGTGAACGTCGGGCCGGCCCGGTCGATGTCGACGCGGCTGACCCAGAACCGCGGGTTGGACGCCGTGGCGATGACGGTCATCAGGTAGCGGTGCTCGGCGGGGCTGACCTGCCGGTCGGACTTCTGCCACGGCTCGCCGGTGGGCACGAAGATGACCTCGTCGAGGTCGTACAGGTTCGCCACTTCGCTGGCGGCGACCAGGTGGCCGTGGTGAATCGGGTCGAAGGTGCCGCCCATGATGCCGACCCGTTGCGCCATGGCGCGATAGTAATTGGCGGCGTCCGACGCCGCCGATTACCAGTGCACGCCGCGCAGGATGTGGGCGAAGGCGACGCTCTCGCTCGTCGGCTCGTCGGACTTGCGGTCCGAACCACGCGCGGCCTTGGAGTCGGGGAAGATCTTGTACCCGTAGTTCATGACGACGTCGACGCCGCGCGGCGCCACCTGGTAGGCGAGGGCGCCGACATTGCCCAGCGCCGTGCCGACCTTCTTCGGCTTGCGGATCATCGCCTTGCAGATGAGATCCGCAGCCTCGGTCGGGGTCATCGTGGGGAACCGGTCGTACATCGTCGTCGGCGCGATCATCGGCGTGCGCACCAGCGGCATGTGGATCGTCGTCAGATGTACGCCGTCCTGCAGCACCTCCGACGCGATGCAGCGCGAGAACGCGTCCAAGGCCGCCTTGGACGCGACGTAGGCCGAGAAGCGCGGCGTGTTCGTCTGCACACCGATGGAGCTGATGTTGATGATGTGCCCGCCCTTGCGGCCGTCCGGCGCGGCCTGGCGCATCACCGGCAGCAGGGTCAGCACCAGCCGGACGGCGCCGAAGTAGTTGAGCTGCATGGTGCGCTCGAAGTCGTGGAACCGGTCGTAGGAAAGCGCGATCGAGCGCCGGATCGAGCGTCCGGCGTTGTTCACCAGGACGTCCACCCGGCCGTGTTCCTGCAGGACCTCCTTGGCCATCCGCTCGATGTCGCTCATGTCGGAGAGATCGCAGCGGTGGACGAAGGCGATGCCGCCGAGATCCTCGATCTCGGTCCTGGTCTGCTCGAGCTTGTCGAGACCGCGCGCCACGAGGATCACCTTGCCGCCCGCGGCGCCCACCCGCAGCGCCGTGGCCCGGCCGATCCCCGACGAGGCGCCGGTGATCATCACCGTCTTGCCCTTGATCGCGCGGGCCAGCGCGCGGTCCTTGCGCCGGTCCGGGCTGTAGGTGCGCTCCCAGTACTCCCACAACGTCTGCGCGTAGTTCGCCAGCGGCGGCACCTCGATGTCGGAGCCGGCGAGTGCCTCCTGCGTCTTGGTCGAATCGAAGCGGGTCGGGTAGTTGACGAAGTGCAACACCTCGCGCGGGATGCCGAGTTCGGCCAGCACGAGATCGCTCGCCTGCTTCGCGCCGGGCAGCCGCGCCGCGACCGACCGCAGCGGCTTCGGGACGGCCGCGAGTGCCGCCTCGATCGGCTTGGTGTCGAGGTTGTAGGCGAACTGCGGCGCCTTGGCCGCCTTCGCGAACGCGTTCGTCATCTGCCCGACCGTCATCGGGTTCGGGTCGGTGAGGTGGAAGGTCTGCCCGTCGAGATCGGGCTGGTGCGCGAGGTAGTCCATCGCCTTGGCGACGTAGTCGACCGGGACGATGTTGATCGGCCCGCCCTCGATACCGATGCCGCGCAGCCAGGACGGCGAGAGATTGCGCAGCCGCTGGATGGCGCGGAAGAAGTAGTACGGTCCGTCGATCTTGTCGATCTCGCCGGTCTCGGACGAACCGACGACGATGCCCGGCCGGTACACCCGCCACGGCACCGACGACTCCTCGCGCACGACTCGTTCCGACTCGTGCTTGGTCGCGTAGTACGGGTTGTTGTCGACGTCGGTCGCCTCGTCGAACATGTCCTCGGTGAACACGCCGTGGTAGAGCCCGGCGGCGGCGATCGAGCTGACCTGGTGGAAGTGCCCGGCGTGCACCGCCTCGGCGAGTTGGAGCGCGTGCCGGGTGCCTTCGACGTTCGCGGCCCGCTGCGTATCGGCGTCCGCGGTCAGGTCGTAGATCGCCGCGAGGTGGAAGAAGTGCTCGACCTGGCCGGTGAGGCGGTCGATGTCCTCGGCCTGGACGCCGAGCCGCTCCTTCGACAGGTCGCCGATGACCGGCACGATGCGGTCGTCGTCGGCACCGAGCCGCTCGCGCACGTCGTCCAGCTTGTCGAGTGAGGAGGCGCGGCACAGCACGTAGATGGTGCCCTCGCGCTTGAGCAGTTCGGCCAGGAGGAACCGGCCGATGAACCCCGTCGCACCGGTCACGAAGTAGCCCATGGATCCCCCATTGTCCGAGTCGTCGTGTCACATTCAGTCTGGTGGAGGGGGCGTGGTTCTGCCAATCGTATGGGGTTAACCCCACGCGGGGACGGGCGTTCGCTCCATCGCGATCGCGGCGGCGCGCGGCCAGCCTGGACACCATGAAGTTGGCAAGGCTGATTCTCGCCGTCCCCGCCTTTGCGGCCGGATCTGGGAGGCTGGGGCGCAAATGACCGCCGTGTCCGCCATGCCCGCACCGTTCGCCGTGTTCATCAGCCGGCGGACGTGGAGCGAACTGCTGTACGCGTTGCTCGGGCTGCCGTTCGGCATCGCGGGATTCACCTTCGTCGTCACGACGCTGTCGGTGAGCGTCGGCCTGGCGGTGACCTTCGTCGGGCTGCCGTTGCTCGCCGGCACCGGCATCGCCGCAGTCGCACTCGCCGACGCCGTGCGCCGCAGCGCCAACGCCCTGGCCGGCGCCGACGTTGCGGGCCGGTCGCTTCGGCCGCCACCCGGCAACGGCGTGCTCAGCTGGATCGGCGCGCAGCTGCGCAACGGCGACGCCTGGAAGGCGCGCACCTACCTCGTGCTCAAGCTCCCGCTCGGGATCGCCTCGTTCGTGGTGGCGACAGTGTTCTGGGCCTACGGGCTCGGGGCGCTCAGCTACGCCGTGTGGCGTCCGTTCCTGCCCTGCCAGACCGGCGCGGACGGCCGCTGCCACCGCGGCGCCTCCCTCGGGTCGGCCTACTTCATCGACACGTCTGGCCGAATCGTGTTGTTCGCGATCATCGGCGTGGTGCTGATCCTGTGCGCACCGTGGGTGACCCGCGGCATCGTGCGGGTCGACCACGCCGCGCTGCGAGCCCTGGTCGGCGTCTCGAACACCGCGCGCCGGGTCGGCGAGCTGGAGCGGTCCCGGGCCGCGGTCGTCGACGATGCCGCGGGCACGCTGCGCCGCATCGAGCGCGACCTGCACGACGGCACACAGGCGCGGCTGGTCTCGCTGGCGATGAACGTCGGGCTGGCCCGCGAGAAACTTGCCGAGGGCGGCGACCCCGCACGGGCGCAGGAGCTGCTCGACACCGCACATCGCACCGCCAAGGAGGCGATCGCCGAGGTGCGCGATCTGGCCCGCGGCATCCACCCGGCCGTGCTCGACACCGGCCTGGACGCCGCGATCGCGACGCTGGCGTCGCACAGCGCGATTCCGGTGACGGTGCAGGCGGGCCTGCACCGCCGACCCGATCGCGCCATCGAGACGATCGCCTACTTCTGCACCGCCGAGTTGCTGACGAATGCGGCCAAGCACAGCGGTGCGAACGCCGTGACCGTCCACGCAGCCACCCGCGGCTCGCGGCTCGTAGTGAGTGTGGGGGACGACGGGCGGGGCGGCGCAGTCGTGGGCGCAGGGACGGGCCTGGCTGGGCTCGCCGAACGCGTCCGCGCGGTCGACGGATCACTGACAGTCGACAGCCCGACCGGCGGCCCGACCGAAGTCACCGTCGACCTGCCGATGGAGTTGCCGCGATGAGGGTCGCGATCGCCGAGGACAGCGCGATCCTGCGGGACGGGCTGGCCACGCTGCTCACCGACCGCGGGCACACCGTCGTCGCCGCGGTCGCCGATGCCGACGCGCTGCGTGAGGCGGTCGCCGCGGATCCGCCCGACGTGTGCGTGGTGGACATCCGGATGCCGCCGACGTTCACCGACGAGGGCGTGCGCGCCGCCCTCGCGCTGCGCCACTCGCATCCCGCGGTCGGCGTCCTGGTGTTCTCGCAGTACGTCGAGACCCGCTATGCCGCCGAGTTGCTCGCCGGCGCCCCGCGCGGGGTCGGCTACCTGCTCAAGGACCGCGTTGCCGACGTACGCGAGTTCGTCGAGGCGCTCGAACGGGTCGGCTCCGGTGGCACCGCGCTCGACCCCGAGGTCGTGAGCCAACTGCTCGGCGCGTCCCGCCGGCGCGATGCCGTCGACAGGCTGACCGCGCGCGAACGCGATGTCCTGGCGCGGATGGCCGAGGGCTTGTCCAACGCGGGCATCGCAGCCGCTCTCGTGGTCAGCGAGGGCGCGGTCGAGAAGCACATCGCGAACATCTTCCTCAAGCTCGGACTGCCGCAGACCGAGACGGACAACCGCCGCGTGCTCGCAGTGCTGCGCTACCTCGACGACTGAGCCGGGCGGCGCGCCTGCACAAGGGGTCGGCCGTCAGCCGGGCACGCGGTCGAGGAACCCGTGCACCGCCGCGATCCGCCCGCTCGCGTCGAGCACGACGACGTCGAAGCCCTCGACGACCGGCTCGGCGCCCTGCGGGCCGAGGCCCCAGGTGAACCGCGCCCGGTTGTGGTGGGCGTCCACAGCGGTGCCCGTGCTGAACACGAAACCGGGGAACTGCTGCTGCACCGCGGCGATGGTGGCGTCGATCTGGTCGCGGCCGGCGACATCGGCAAGCGGGTCGGTGTAGGTGGCGTTCGCAGCCCACAGCTCGTCGACGAGTGCGCGGCGTGCCGCCGGATCGGTCTCGTTCCAGCAGGCGAGATAACGGTCATTGAGGTCGGACATCGTGGTTCTCCTCGGCTCGTTCGGTTCGGACGCCGACGATGCTCGCGGGCGCCGCGGGCGCGTGTCGATTACCCAGCAGGTAATCGAGCCGGGACGCCCAGCCAACTAGCGTTGCCCCGGTGACCACGACTGCGCTCCCACCGGTCGGGCGGCTGCTGCGCCAGTGGCGCGAGCGGCGCAACCTGAGCCAGCTCGCGCTGGCGATCCAGGCCGACATCTCCGCCCGGCACCTGAGCTTCGTCGAGACCGGCCGGTCACGTCCGACCCCGGACATGATCATGCGGCTCACCGAGCAGCTGGACGTCCCGCTGCGCGAGCGCAACCAGCTCCTGCTCGCCGGCGGGTACGCGCCCGCGTACGCGCAGCGCGGACTCGACGACGCCGATCTGGTGCCTGTGCGCGCAGCGTTGTCGCAGGTGCTGCGCGGCCATGAGCCGTTCCCCGCGCTCGTCGTGGACCGCTGGTGGGATCTTGTCGAGGCCAACTCGGCCCTCGCGGCGCTGACCACCGGTTGCGCACCCGAGCTGCTGTCGGCGCCGGTGAACGTGTTGCGGCTCAGCCTGCACCCGCTCGGGCTGGCCGCGCGGATCGTGAATCTCACGCAGTGGCGCGCGCACCTGCTCGGGCAGCTGCACCGGCGCGCGCAGCACACCGGTGACGCGCGCCTGATCGCGCTCGAGGAGGAGCTGCGCGACTACCCGGGCGGCGCTTCCGGCACCGCGCCGGAGCGTCCCGGCGTTGTGCTGCCGCTGCGGCTCCGGGTGGCCGACCGGGAACTCGCCCTGTTCAGCGTCGAGGCGCACGTCGGCACCGCGACCGACGTCACCGTCGACGAGCTGTCGATCGAGACCTTCTATCCCGCGGACGCGGCGACCGCGCAGTACCTGCGAACTCAGACCCCGCCGTAGGCGTAGGTCGGCCGCAGCCGGGCCATCACGCGCCGCTCGCGCACCATCGCCGCCCGGTAGGCGTCCCAGTCGTCGTGCTCACCGTTCGCGGCCCGGTAGTAGTCGACGAGCTCGCCGACGGCCGCGTCGTCCGGCCCCGCCGCGACGTCGGAGAGGGTGACCTCGCACTCGAGCACCGCGTAGCGCCAGAAGTCGGCGCTGGTCGCATGCAACGCGGCCCACGGCGCGCGCCGCAGATTGTGGTACTTCGCCCGGTCGGCCGTGATCGACACCCGGATGAGGCCGTCGTCGCGGATCACGTGCAACACGTTGGACAGCTGCGGCCGCCCGTCCCGCTTGAGCGTTGCGAGCACCGAACGGCGCTGCTCACGGGCGAAGCCCACCGCCTCGTCGATCTGCATCAGAATCCCCGGACCGTGGTCAGCCGGATCCGTAACGGCACCGAGTAGTCGCGGGCGAATTTCTCCCGGTCGCTGCCGATCCGCTCGATCGCCGCGGCGTACTTGGCGAGATACGTCTCGTGTCCGGTCGCCGGCGGGACATCGAGCGCCTGCTCGGCGACGCCGGTGAGGACGACCACGTCGCCGCCGTGTTCGTCCGCCTCGAAGTTGAGCGCCACCCTCGGCCGCACCGCCACGTGCCCGATGCGTTTCGCGTGGGTCGCGTTGTAGATCAGGATCGACTCCGTGTCGGGCTCCCAGAGGAACCAGACCGGGTTCGGCTGCGGCGTGCCGTCGGCCGACACGGTGGTGAACCAGACCAGCGTCTCGTGCTCGAGCCGATCACGTACGCGCCTGCCGTAGCCGGAGTCGGGGACGATGCTCATCGGCCCAGCCTAGAACGGCACCTCGGTGCTCATGAGGGTCTCTAGCGAGACGTCCCCGGCCCGGTTGCTGAGCACGCGGCAGAACTCCACCGCATCCGACTCGATCACCGGGCCGTCGACGCCGGCCCGCCAGGTGCCGCCGGCCGGGCCGGTCAGGTGCAGCGTGTAGTCGCGTCCGTGGCGCCCGGACCACTCGCCCACGACGTCGCTCACGATCGCGCCGTCGTGATCGGCGGTGAGGACGGGCTCGCGGCCGAGCGCCCGGCAGATGTCCAGTCGGTGGGTCCAGGGGTCCCGGGTCAGGATGACGTCGACGAGGTAGCCGATCGTCCACACCTCCGACGTGCCGTTGACGGGAAGCGGCGGGATCGAGCGGCGGCGGATGAACCACGGCGTGCGGCGGCGGCCCTTCAGCGCGGCCGGCCAGCGTCCGGCGTACCGCTCGGCGATGCGCGGGCCGGACCAGTCGGCGCGCTCACGCACCTGCAGGCCCGTCAACTCGTCGAGATCGAACGCGCCGGCGACGGTCGCCCGCTTGGTCTGACGCGTGCTCTCACGCACCGACGCGGCGAGCTCGACCATGCCGAGCATGTGCGCGGCCATCTGCCGCACGTCCCAGCCGGGGCACTCGGTCGGTGCGGCCCAATCGCCCTCGGACAGCGACAGGAGCAGCTCGGCGCAGCGCCGGTACTCCGTCGCCGCCAGTTCCATCGCGACGGGTCGTTCCAGTGCGGACTTGCGCTGGGTCATCGTTTCCTCCCCTGGGTGGATCGCTCGGGCAGCCCGAGCTGATCGGCGTACATCTGCATGACGCGGGGAACCAGGCGGCGCCACCGGGTGCCACCCGGTTCGTTGGCCTGCTGTTGCGACACCAGGCCGGTGAGCAGGGACGTGAACACGTCCAGGTCGCCGTTGCGGGTGATCCCGATCGACCGCAGTGCCCGCCGCAACTGTCCGAAGCACTCGACCGCGACGGCGTAGGCCTCGGCGCTCGGCGTGAAGTCGGGCAGCACCCGCACGTTCAGCAGGAGGTATCGCGCCGAGTCGGCGGTCGCGAACTCGAAGAAGGTGGTTGCGATGTACTCCAGTCGTCGTCGGGGATCGGCGGGCAACCGGGCTCCCGCCACGGCGAAGTGGTCGATCGCCTGTTGCCAACCCTGCGCGAACATCGCGTCATAGATGGCGTTCTTCGACTCGAAGTGCGAGTACAGCGACGGCGGTTGCATGCCCACGCGTAGCGCGACCTCCCGCAGGGTCAATCCGGCGATGCCGTTCTGCCGGGCCACCTCCCACGCGGCAGCGAGGATCTCCTGACGCGTTGCCTCACGACGTTCGGCACGCCTATCGCGATTAGGTACTCCGGCCACAGTTAGGGACTGTGCGCCCGGCGGGCAGCTTTGTCAAGGGCTACCAGCCGAGTTCGCGCAGTCTGTCGTCGCCGATACCGAAATGGTGGCCGATTTCGTGCACCACGGTCATCTGCACTTCGGCGACGACGTCCTCCTCGGTGGTGCACGCAGCCAGAATCGCCTTACGGAAGATGGTGATGCGGTCCGGCAGGACGAGCGAATACTCGGTGTTGCGCTCGGTCAGCGGCACGCCCTCGTAGAGCCCGAGTAGCGACCCGTCGCCGCCGTGCGCTTCGACGACCACGGCGACGTTGCGCATCAGCCGGCCCAGCTCCGGCGGGAGCGAGTCGAGCGCGTCGGCGACCATCTGCTCGAACCGAGCCGGCGAGACGCCGATCAGCGCACGTGCCCGTCGCCGGTGACGATCCACTTGGTCGAGGTGAGCTCGGCGAGCCCCATCGGCCCGCGCGCGTGCATCTTCTGGGTCGAGATGCCGATCTCGGCGCCGAACCCGAACTCGCCGCCGTCGGTGAAGCGGGTGGACGCGTTGACCATTACGGCGGCGGAATCGACCCGGGCGACGAAGCGGCGCGCCGTGTCGAGGTCACGCGTCACAATCGCCTCGGTGTGCCCGGACGACCAGCGGCGGATGTGTGCGGTCGCCTCGTCGACGTCGGCCACCACCCGCGCCGCGAGATCCAGGGACAGGTACTCGCGCGCCCAGTCGTCCTCGGTGGCGGGCTCGACGTCCGGCAGGGACGCGAACCGGTCGTCACCGTGCACCACGACGCCGTGCGTCTGCAGGGCCGACGTGATCCGGGGCAGGAACTCACCGGCGATCGCCTGGTGGACGAGCAGCGTCTCGGCTGCGTTGCAGACGCTCACCCGCGAGGTCTTGGAATTGACGACGATCCGCTCGGCCATGTCGAGGTCCGCTGCGGCGTCGACATACACGTGCACGTTGCCGACGCCGGTCTCGATCACCGGCACGGTCGAGTTCTCGACCACGTAGTTGATCAGCCCGGCGCCGCCGCGCGGAATGATCAGGTCGACCAGGCCGCGGGCCCGGAGCAGATGGGTGACGCTCGACCGATCCGTGCCGGGCACCAACTGCACGGCGTCGCGCGGCAGCCCGGCCTTCTCCGCGGCCGCTGCCAACACGTCGACGAGCGCGAGATTCGATCGGTACGCCGAACCTGATCCCCGCAGCAGCGCGGTGTTACCGCTCTTCAGGGCCAGGCCCGCAGCGTCCACGGTGACGTTCGGGCGCGCCTCGTAGATCATCGCGATGACACCGAACGGCACGCGGACCTGGCGGATCTCCAGCCCGTTCGGTTGGACGTAGCCGCGTACCACCTCGCCGACCGGGTCCGGCAGCGCAGCGATGTCACGCAGCCCCTGCGCCATCGCGGCCACCCGGTCGTGGTCCACGAGCAACCGGTCGAGCAAGGCCTCGGACACGCCCGCGGCCCGGCCGGCGTCGAGATCCGCGGCGTTGGCCGCGATGACGGTGTCGCCCGCGTCCTCGAGCGCGTCGGCCATCGCCAGCAACGCAACGTCCTTACGGCCGCGACTGAGCGGCGTCAGCTCGGCGGCGGCCGCGCGGGCGCGCGCGGCGACGGCACGTACTTCGTCTGCGGTGGCGGACTGCTCGCTCACCCGTCCAGGGTACGGACCGCTCAGACGCCGGGCGGTGGCTTCTTGGGGCCCGAGGTGCGGGACGGGTGATGGCGCTGACGGCGGTAGCGCAGCAACCACGCGATCAGCGCGCCCAGCACGGCCGCGATCACGATCGGCAGCGCCACCGGCATCGTGTACTGCGGAACGATCAGTCGCACCTTCACCTTCGCGGTGTTCTCGAAGATGAAGATGATGACGAGGACGAACAGGATGCCGCCGAGAATCTGCCCGGTGCTGATCGCCCGCTTCGGCTTCGTGGGTGCCGGACCCCGGCCCGGTGGCTGCTGCCCCGGCGCCGCGCCGGGCCCGTAACCGCCAGGAGGCGGCCCCTGCGGACCGGGCGGCGGACCCTGCGGCGGTCCCGGTGGCGGATTCTGTGGCGTGCTCATGATTCAAGCATTACCCGCTATCCGCTCGTCGACATCATCCCGTGAGGTACCGCTCCCAGCGCTCCGGTGCGATCCGGGCCAGATCGCGGCGCAGCGCCGGGGTGACGTAGCGGGCCGATTCGCCCTGCGGCGTGACGGTGCGGCAGCCGTTCAACCGCACGGCCACGTGGTTCTCGCTGCCACCGAACCGCACTGTCAGCCGCGACGCAGCACCGGTGTCGATCATGCAGCTGACGACGCCGGGCGGGACGCGCCGCGCGACGGCGAGGTCGTGCACGAGCCGGTGGGCCAGGGCGGAACCGCCGTGGGTCGTGACCTCGCGGGCATGCGGCCAGTTCACGTCCGGCTGCCATCGCGCCGTGATGCTGCCGTCGGCCTGTGCACGGGCCGGCGCTGCGGTGGCCGGCGGCCCGGCAAGGCAGACAAGCGTGAGCAGCAAGGCGAAAAGGGTGCGCATGCCCGATATGACGAGGTAGGGCCGACGACAGGTTTCAGTCGAGACCGATGAAGCTGCGCAGCAGCCCGAACGGCGGCCGCACCTCGGCGAGGGCGGTCAAAGCACCACCAGATCGTCGCGATGCACGACCTCGCGGCGGAACTCCGCCGGCAGCTCGACGGTCTTGTGGCCGAGCAGCGCAGGAAGGTCAGCGGCGTCGTAGCCGACCAGGCCGCGCGCGACGACTGCGCCGTCCGGGCCGGCGAGCTCCACCGGTTCGCCGGAGTAGAACTCGCCGCTGACCGACGTGATGCCGGCCGGCAGCAGCGACATGCGTCGATGCACGACCGCGGCCACGGCACCGGCATCGAGCACCAGCCGCCCGCGCGGGCGGGTGGCATAGCGCAGCCAGAACAGCCGGGACGCCGAACGGTCGCCCGCGGGATGGAAGATCGTGCCGGTCGTGGCGCGCAGCGCGTCCGCGACGTCGTTCCCGCTCGCGAGCAGGACCGGAATGCCCTCGGTGGTCGCGATGACTGCGGCGTCGATCTTGGTGATCATGCCGCCGGAACCGACGTGGCTGCCGGCCCGCGACACGTCCACCCCGTCGAGCTCGGCCATCGACGTCACCTCCGCGATGAACTGCGAGCCCGGCCGGCCCGGCTTGCCGGTGTACAGGCCGTCCACGTCGGACAGCAGCACCAGCGCGTCAGCGGTGACGAGGTGCGCGACGAGCGCGGCCAGCCGGTCGTTGTCGCCGAAGCGGATCTCGTGCGTGGCCACCGTGTCGTTCTCGTTGACGATCGGGACGATGCCCAGCGCAAGCAGCCGTTCCAGCGTGCGGTCGGCGTTGCGGTAGTGCCCGCGCCGGTGCAGGTCGTCGGCGGTCAGCAGCACCTGTCCGACACCGAGACCGTAGCGGGCGAACGACGCCGCGTACCGCTCGGCAAGCAGCAGTTGCCCGACGCTGGCCGCCGCCTGCTGCGTGGCGAGGTCACGAGGGCGCGTTTTCAGTCCGAGCGGGGCGATGCCCGCTGCGATCGCCCCCGACGACACCAGGACGACCTGTTGCCCGGCACCGACCCGTGTTGCGACGGCGTCCACGATCGCGTCCAGCCGCGCCGGGTCGAGCCTGCCGCGCGAAGTGAGCGAGGACGACCCGACCTTGACCACGGTGCGCGCCGCGGCCGCGATCGCGTCCCGGCTCACCGCTGCGCTTCCCCCGCGAGTGGACACTTGTTGCGCGAGTGGTCAGTTATATGTGACCACTCGGCGCATAAATGACCACTCGCGCGAAGGGTGGTCATTCCGTGTCCTCGTAGTGGCTGGGGCGACGGGCCCGCTTGGCCGCTAGCCGGTCCTCGGCGGACGTGCGATTGGTGGCGCTCAGTCGCTCGTCGCTGCCGCGACGGCTGGGCAGGTACTCATCGGCGACCCCACCGCTGGGCTCGAAGTCGAAGGTCACTTCGCCGATCGTCACGGCCGCCCCGGGTGACGCCCCGAGCCGGGCGAGCTCCTTCTCGACCCCGAGCCGGTTGAGCCGATCGGCGAGATAACCGACCGCCTCGTCGTTGTCGAAGTTGGTCTGACGCACCCATCGCTCGGGCTTGACCCCGCGCACCACGAAGGCGTCGGCGGTCTCGGTGACGGTGAAGCCGGCGTCGTCGACCGCCGTCGGTTGCAGCACGATCCGGGTCGCGTCCGGGGCCGGACGCGCGGCCCGGTCGGCCTGCACCGCCGCGGCGAGGGCGAAGCTGAGCTCGCGCAGGCCCTGGTGGGCGACGGCCGAGATCTCGAAGACCTGCAGCCCGCGCGCCTCGAGGTCGGGACGGACCATCTCGGCGAGTTCACGAGCCTCGGGCACGTCGACCTTGTTCAGCGCGACCAGCCGCGGCTTGGCCAGCAGCTCGCCGAAGGTGCCCTCATATTGGGCGAGCTCGCGCTCGACCGCGTCGAGGTCGCTGAGCGGGTCGCGGCCGGGTTCGAGCGTCGCGCAGTCGAGCACGTGCAACAGCACCGAGCAGCGTTCGACGTGGCGCAGGAAGTGCAGGCCGAGGCCCTTGCCCTGCGCCGCCCCGGGGATCAGGCCGGGAACGTCGGCGACGGTGAAGGTGGTGTCACCGGCCTCCACGACGCCGAGGTTCGGGACGAGGGTGGTGAACGGGTAGTCGGCGATCTTGGGCCGCGCCGCGGACATCGCCGCGATGAGCGAGGACTTCCCCGCACTGGGGAAGCCGATCAGCCCGACATCGGCCACCGACTTGAGTTCGAGGACGACGTCGAATTCCTCGCCGGGCTCGCCGAGCAGCGCGAAGCCGGGCGCCTTGCGGCGGGTGGACGCGAGCGCGGCATTGCCGAGCCCGCCGCGGCCGCCGCGCGCAGCGACGAACCGGGTGCCCAGACCGATCAGATCGGCGAGCACCTCGCCGTCGCGCGAGACCACCACGGTGCCGTCGGGCACCCGTAGTTCGAGGTCGCTGCCGTCAGCACCGTTGCGGTGGCTGCCCGCGCCCTGCTTGCCGTTCCCGGCGCGCTGGTGCGGATGGTGGTGGAAGTCCAGCAGCGTGTGCACGTTGCCGTCGACGACGAAGACGACGTCACCGCCGCGACCGCCGTTGCCGCCGTCCGGGCCGCCGAGCGGCTTGAACTTCTCGCGGTGGATGGACGAGACGCCGTGCGCCCCGTCGCCAGCGGTCAGGTGCAGCACGACGCGGTCGACGAAGTTCGCCATGGGCCGCCTTTCGTGCGGAGGAACGAAGAAGGGCGGCGCCCGGGACTACCGGGGCCGCCCTCTCGCGTGGTGATGGTCAGACGATGGTCACGGTCTTGCGGCCCCGGCGGGACCCGAAGAACACGTTGCCCGGGATCAGCGCGAACAGCGTGTCGTCCTTGCCGCGGCCCACGCCGGCGCCCGGGTGGAACTTGGTGCCACGCTGGCGGATGAGGATCTCGCCGGCCTTGACCTCCTGGCCGCCGTAACGCTTGACGCCGAGGTACTGCGCGTTCGAGTCGCGGCCGTTGCGCGAGCTGGAAGCACCCTTCTTGTGTGCCATGTCAGTGCCTACTTCCCGCTGTTGATGCCGGTGACCTTGACCTGGGTCAGCCGCTGACGATGGCCCATGCGCTTGTGGTAGCCGGTCTTGTTCTTGAACTTGTGAATCTTGATCTTGGGGCCCTTGGTCTGCGCCACCACCTGGGCGGTGACGTTGGCCGAGGCCAGGGTGTCGGCATCGTGGGTGACGGTCTCACCATCGACGAGCAGGATCGGGGTCAGCGCGATCTCGGCGCCGGCATCACCGACAAGCTTCTCGACGGTGATCACATCGCCTTCGGCAACCTTGTACTGCTTGCCGCCGGTCGTGACGATGGCGTACATCGGTGAACCACTCCTGCCAACACTGTTGCTCTGTGAATGCTGTCCAACGTGAACACGGCCTACCAGCGGTAGGCCGTCGTCCAGATTACGGGACGCGCCTACCGCAAGGCAAAACGCCTCAGCCCGAAGCCGGTAAGGCCGCTCACGCGGCCCCCGGCGGCCCGGCCGGGCGGGACGCGGCGCGGCGGCGACGCGGCCGGCGCGCCGGCGCGACATCGGCCTGCGGCGCGGCCGACGCGGCGGGTTGCGGCGCGGCCTCCGGAGCAGCTTCCGGCTCGGACGCGGGCCCGGAAGTCGGCTCGGGCGCAGGCTGGGCAGCGCCGTCGGCCGACTCCCCCGCGGCCTGACCGGCCAGCTGATCGAGATCGAGTTCGGTACCCGACAGCACCGCGGTCACCGCGTCCAGCTCGAGCTCGGCCGCGTCACCGGCCCCCACCTCGTCGTCCGGGTGGGCAGCCTTGTGGATCGCGGTCATCGCGGCCAGGGCCTTCGACCGCTGCTCCGGGTTGACCGGCGGCTCGGCCGGGGTGTCGGCGGCCTTCTTCGCGCCCCGCTTGCGGCGCGTCGCTTGCTTGGGCGGCGCGTCGTCGTCGGGCTGCTGCTGTTGCTGGTTTCCCGCCTTGTCGACCGGCTCGGGATGCACCAGGATCCCGCGTCCGTGGCAGACCTCGCAGGTCTCGCTGAACGCCTCGAGCAGGCCCTCGCCGACGCGCTTGCGCGTCATCTGCACCAGGCCCAGCGAGGTGACTTCGGCGACCTGGTGCTTGGTCCGGTCGCGGCCCAGGCACTCGGTGAGCCGGCGCACCACGAGGTCCCGGTTGGACTCGAGCACCATGTCGATGAAGTCGATGACGACGATCCCGCCGACGTCGCGCAGCCGCAGCTGCCGCACGATCTCCTCGGCGGCCTCAAGGTTGTTGCGGGTGACGGTCTGCTCGAGATTGCCGCCGGAGCCGATGAACTTGCCGGTGTTGACGTCGATCACGGTCATCGCCTCGGTGCGGTCGATGACCAGTGAGCCGCCCGACGGCAGCCACACCTTGCGATCGAGCGCCTTCATCAACTGCTCGTCCACACGCAGGTCGTGGAACAGGTCGCTGTCACCGGTGTGTCTGGACACCCGCTCGGCGAGATCCGGCGCGACGCCCCCGACGTACTCGCTGACGGTCTGCCAACCCTCCTCGCCCTGGACGACGAGCTTCTTGAAGTCCTCGTTGAAGACGTCGCGCACGACCCGGACGGCCAGATCGGGCTCGCCGTGCACGAGCATCGGCGCCGAGGAGGCCTTCGCAGCCTTCTTCTGGATCGACTCCCACTCGGTCTGCAACCGCTCGACGTCGCGGGTGAGGTCTTCCTCGCTCGCGCCCTCGGCGGCCGTGCGGACGATGACGCCGGCATCCTCGGGGACGATCTTTTTCAGGATCGCCTTCAGCCGGTGCCGTTCGGTGTCCGGCAGCCGGCGGCTGATGCCGGTCATGCCGCCGCCGGGGACGTAGACGAGGAAGCGGCCGGGGAGCGAGACCTGGCTGGTGAGCCGGGCACCCTTGTGCCCGATCGGGTCCTTGGTGACCTGGACGAGGACGGCGTCGCCGGACTTGAGCGCCTGCTCGATCGCGCGCGACTTGCCCTCGAGACCGGCGGCGTCCCAGTTGACCTCCCCGGCGTAGAGCACGCCGTTGCGGCCCTTGCCGATGTCGATGAACGCGGCCTCCATGGACGGCAGCACGTTCTGCACCCGGCCGAGGTAGACGTTGCCGACATAGGACGTGCTGCTGGCCCGGGTCACGTAGTGCTCGACGAGGACGTCGTCCTCGAGGACGGCGATCTGGGTGCGATCGCCGGTCTGGCGCAGCGCCATGACCCGGTCGACCGCCTCGCGGCGGGCCAGGAACTCGGCCTCGGACAGGATCGGCGGACGGCGACGGCTGGTGTCGCGCCCGTCGCGGCGGCGCTGGCGACGCGCCTCGAGGCGGGTCGAGCCCTTGACCCCCTTGACGCCGTCGTCCTTGGTGTCCTTGCTGTCCCTGCCGCCGC
>DATBTJ010000113.1:0-12556 GCA_036559305.1 Jatrophihabitans sp. | reverse complement strand
TGACTGGCCGCCCTGTTCGTCGATCGACACCCCGATGCTCGCCGAGCGGCTGATCGGGATGCCGCTGACCGTGACGGGCTCGGCGATCAACTCGCGCAGCCGTTCCACCTCGCGCCGGGCGGTGGCCTCGTCGGTCAGGTCGGTGCGGATCACGAGATAGCGCGCGCCGCCGACCCGGGCGACGCGCCCGGAGCGCCCGGCCCAGAACTCGATGCGTCCGATCAGGCTGCGCAGGACGGTGTCACCCGCGCGGTGGCCGAGCACCTCGTTGGCCTCGCCGAGCCGGTCGACGGTGATGGCGAGCGCCGTGCGCGGACCGTTCTGGCCGGCGGCCCAGTCGACCAGCGCCTGCCGGGCGGTCTCGACGAACGAGGTCCCGAGCACGGACGGCACCAGGGACGCGGCCAGTTCGACCTCGGCGGCGGCGGTGGAGCGGTCGGTGTGATCGGTGCCCGCGCGCACGACCAGCAGCGCGCCGTGGGTGTCGCCGGTCGACCCTCGCACCGCCGCCAGATCGACGACCCCGAGGCCCGGCACGCCGACCCGGACCGTCTCGCGATTGCCCTCGGCCTCCCAGTGCCGCGCGATCGCCTCGAGCGCGCGGATCTCGCCCTCGTCCACCGAATGCCCCGGATGCGAGCGGGCAACCGGCCCGTCGTCGCCGATCGGGGCGTAGCAGGTCACCCGCGCGCCGAGTGCATCGGCGAGCGCGCTCAAGAAGGTGGAGACGGTGCTCCACCGTTCGAGCCCGGACAAGCCCGGGGCCAACGGAGTGACCACGTGGTCAAGGGTATCCGCAGAACATGAATCGATCAGCTTGGCGCGGCACATCCTCGCGGCGCGCGTGGCGTGAGCCCGCCGGGCGCGGGCTGCGCATAGAATCTCGCAGCAGCGGGGGGCCCGGCGCCGGGCTACGGCCCGACAGACAGGAGCACCATCGATGAGCAGTCGCGCCAGTGCGGACGCAGCGCTGGTCAAGGAATGGGCAGTGGTCGTCCGCGGCGTCGACGCGGTCCAGCACGGGTTCGCGCTGCGACTCGAGGGGCTGGAGATGACCCTGCCCTACTTCTCGGTCCTCACCCTGTTGCTCGAGGCCGAGGATCATCGGTTGCCGATGAGCCGGATCGCTCGTGACCTCGCGATGACCTCGGGCGGTTTCACCAAGCTCGCCGACCGGATGGCACGCGACGGGCTCATCGACCGGCGCGGATCCGCCGGCGATCGGCGGGTGGTGTTCGCCGCCCTCACCGACAGCGGCCAGGAACTGGCTCGGTCGGCCATGAGCGTCTATCACCGCTACCTGCGCGAGCAGGTGCTGCCGCTCGTGCCCGAGGACGACCTGCACACCCTCGCCGAGATCGCCGGCCGGCTGAGCGCGGCCACCCTCGCCGCCGAAGACGCCGCGCCGTTCGAGATGACGCCGCGCTCGAGCGCCGAGCCCGACCGCCGCGTCGACTGACTACGACAGCCGGTACTCGCGATCGGGCAGTGCCGCACCACATTTGGCGCAGGTGGCCGGATGCTGCGGATCGACCATGTGCCCGCCGTGGTGCAGGCAGCGAGCCGCGAGGTCGTGCAGTTGGCCGTGGATCTGCTCGGCAACCGAGACGGTGTCGGCGTCCGACACGCGGTAGCCGCAGGAGGTGCGCTCCCACAACCCGGCCAGGCACAGCTCGAGCGCGGTGACCGAGGTCTCCGCGTCGATCGCGTTCAGATAGCGGTCGGAGACGAACCCGGGCTCGCCCGCCTCGATGCTGGAGAGCACGCCGAAGGTGTGCAGATGCATCGCCGCGCGGGAGAGCACCAATTCCGCGGAGCCGGCATCGCCGCGTGAACGGCGCAGCCGCACGAAGGTCGGGTGCGCCGTGTCGTACGCGGTGGCGTCGAAGCCGTCATCGGCGGGCGGTGTGCCGGGGTGTACCACGCGGCAGTTCCTTCCCGAAAAGCGCGCACCTCAAGCGCAGGTCAAGAAAATTCCACGTCGCTGCCGGCTCCGGCCGCGGGCGTGGACGGCTTGTCGACGGCGAGTTCGGCCCACACGGTCTTGCCGGCCCGGTCCGGGCCCTGCACGACTCCCCAGTCCCGCGCGGTCGCTGCGACGATGAGCAGGCCGCGGCCGGTGGCCCGATCGACGGACGGGCGACCGTGCGGCACCACGGGCAGCTGCTCGCCGCCGTCGTGGACCTCCAGCCGCAGGCGACCGGGATCGGTCACCAGGCGCACCTCGATGTCGGGACGTCCGTGCCGAATGGCGTTCGTCACCAGTTCACTCACCACCAGCAGGGCGTCCTCGACCAACTGCGCGGAGACGGCCGACAGGCGCGCGGCGAGCCAGGCGCGCGCCTGAGCCGGAGCATGCAAGCCCTCGGTGAGACTGAGCCGCTGGTGGGACACAAAGAACACTTCCGGTGGGACAACGAATTCGACCGCGATGAGGCGGCGGCCCTGACACCACCCCACGGATCTGAACCAGCCTGCCCAGCTCCGTCCGGTTTGAAACAGATCGACCGTCCGACGCGGCACATTGGTCCGACCACGACGCCGCCTCTGCCGGTCGGGCCAGGTATTGTGCGATCACCCAGTGACCGCCAGCAACCGCACTGCCGGGTGCGGTGACCTGCGGAAGGTAGTAGGTATGTCCGAGTCCGAACAGAGGCTCGAGACGCCACCTCCGGGCGGCGTCGCGTGGCTTGACGTCTCGGCCCAGACGGCCGACTCGTGGCCGGGCCGCATCCGTACCGGTCCCCTCGGCCTCCAGATCGCGCCGCTCGCCGGCGCCCGCGCGCCGTACTTCTTCAAGGGCGCCCGATTACGCGGGGCCCGCTGCATCTGGTCGGCGTCGACCGTCAGCGGCGCGGAGCTGTCGCGCCGTGCGCGACAACCCGGCGGCCCGGCCGACACGGCAGTGCACCTCATGGTGCGGGCCGAGTGCGCGGGATCGGTGTTCGACCCGGTCGGCCAGCTCACCCGGGGCACGCTGCGCGTCATCGACCCTGCCGTGGAGATCCGCGAGCTGTTCGTCGGCAACACCCACCTGTTCACGCTGAACGTGCAGCGCGGCACGCTGGGCGTCGAACCGGCCACGCTCGGCGACATGATCGGGCAGAGCTACGACCTGACCCGCTTCCAGACCCAGTTGCTCCGGTCTGCCGTCGGGTTGCTGCTCAGCGGTGCGGACGAGTTCGGGTCCTCGGCCACGTTGATCGGCGTCGACCGCTACCTGGGTGCGCTGGCCGGGCTGCTGCTGCGCACCGCCGTTCGTCAGCCGGGCACCGAGGTCGAGCAGATGGAGGCGATCCGGGCCCGGACCGACACGATCATCTTCGAACAGGCCGCCGACCCGATGCTCAGCCCGGCGAGCATCGCCGCCCAGCTCAACATCTCGCTACGCCAGCTCTACCGGGCCTTCAGCGGTGCCGAGAGCCCGGCCGCCCGGATTCGGCGACGCCGCCTGGAACACGCTGCGGAGCTGCTCGCGGCCCGGTCGGCGCCGGCGCAGGTGGACAAGATCGCCCAGGAGTGCGGCTTCGTGTCCGCGGAGTACTTCTCGCGGGCGTTCCGGCGCGAGTTCGGGCTCAGCCCGCGCGCGTACCGCTCGGCGCACCGCGACCGGCCGCTGGCGAACCCGGCCGCGAGCGCGTTGAGCATGGACCGCGCGTAGCGTCAGCCGGACTGCCGGCGCGCGACGCGCTCGGACTCCATGGTCCCCGCGAGCTGGTCCAGACCCTCGGAGAGCCGCTCCATGCAGTCGGCGAGCCGCGGGCGCAGATCGCTGGGCACGGCGCTCTCGATGGCGACGCGGAACGCCTCGCGGTACTCGGCGAGCGCGGCGTCACCACGCTCGGTGAGGGCGACGATGACGCTGCGCCGGTCATCGGGGTTGGGTTCGCGGCGCACGAAGCCCGCGGTCTCGAGCCGATCGAGCATCGGGGTCAGCGTGCCCGAGGTGACCAGGATGCGGGCAGCGATCTCGCTGGGCCGCAACCGCCGGCCGTTGGCGGCGAGATGGCTGACCACGAGGCTGTCACTGATCGTGATCCGGTAGCGATGCGCGAATGCGGTGCGCACGCGGTCGATCGCGAGGTCCAGGCTGCGCAACGCGGAAACCACGAGGCCGGTCGGCTCGTCCATTACACCCGTGATCGTCATCACTCGTCAGGCTACCTGGAACATCATGTAATTGACAGGACACCGAAAAGTGATGACGGGCTAAGAGAGGTTCTGTCGTTGATTTGATTGAGAAACAAGCAACTCGGTAGAATCGGGCGCGCCCGCGCCGCGGCCCACCTCCCTCCCTTGGGCCGCGGTGCGGGTCTTGGCCGGGCGGTACGCGGGCTGTCGAATCGTGCTCCGCCGACCGGCACCCCACCGAGGAGACTCACCCCCACATGCCTGTCCCGTTCCTGTCCGGCCGGGCCCGACGCCGGCCCGCCGCGGCACCGCAACGCACCGGCGCCACCGCGACCGAGCCGGCGCTGTGCAGCGCGGGCTTCCGTGCGGTGTTCGACGACGCGCCCGGCGCGGTGGCCATGGTGACGGGTGCGGGCGAGGCCGGCGGGCGCCTGCTGCGGGTCAATCCCGCCTTCGCCCGCATGCTCGGCACGAGCGTCGAGGCGCTGCATCTGCGCGAGGTCCGCGAGATCACCCATCCCGACGACCGCGAGCTCGATGCGAGCCCGGTGGACGGCGGCTCGCGCACGGTCCGCAAGCGTTACCTGCACAGCGACGGACGGCCGGTGCACGTCGAGGTGCGGGTGTCGGAGGTCCGCGACCCGGACGGGATGCTGGCCTACCTCGTGAACCACATCGTCGACCTCGATGTGCAGGAGGCGTCGGAACGTGCGCTGCGCGACGCCGCGCGGATCCGCCGCGACATGGTGTCGACCATCTCGCACGAGTTGCGCACTCCGCTGACCAGCGTGCACGGCTATCTCGAGATGATCGCGGGC
Source organism: Jatrophihabitans sp. (assembly GCA_036559305.1). GTDB lineage: Bacteria > Actinomycetota > Actinomycetes > Mycobacteriales > Jatrophihabitantaceae > RYN-133. The sequence goes on along the minus strand of DATBTJ010000113.1, from coordinate 7,607 downwards.
GAGGACTTCGGCCCGCTCACCGCCGAGCAGAAGCGCATGATCGGCATCGCGCTGCGCAACGCCGCGCGGCTCGAGGAGTTCGTCGCCGACCTGCTGATGCTCGCCCGCCTCGACGCCGCCGAGCTCGACCCGATCCGTCAGGCACCGGTCGATCTCGGCGCGGTCGTGCGGGCGGCGCTCGCGCAGATGGCGGGGGCGGGCGCCGAGCGCGGCACGGAGTTCGTGGTCGAGCTCCCGACGGTGCCGGTGACGGTCGGCGGCGACGCCGCACACCTGCGGCGCGCGGTCGAGAGCCTGCTCGCCAACGCGATCAAGTACACCGCCGAGGACGGCCGGGTCAGCGTCTGCGTGCGTGCGGACTCGGCCGTCGCCCGGGTCGAGGTCGCCGACACCGGAATGGGCATCCACGCCGACGAGATCGGTCTGCTGGGCAACCGCTTCTACCGCGGCACGGACGCCCAGCGGCGCGCGATCGGGGGCACCGGGCTGGGCCTGGCCATCACCAAGACGATCGTCGAACGACACGCCGGCACCCTCGAGATCGCGTCGGTTCCCGGCGAGGGGTCGACCTTCACGATCGCGCTGCCGCAACAGACTGGTGGGGCGGGTGGGGCTTGAACCCACGACGGGCGGATTATGAGTCCGCTGCTCTGACCAGCTGAGCTACCGCCCCGCACGCGTCAACCTAGCGCAGGTCGTTATGGCCCAATTCGACAACAGCACGACCCGTGCTTCACACTCAATTCACACATCCACCGCGCAGGACCGCGCGGGCGTTTGCGGAGGACTGGTCCGATCATGGGGATGAGCCGGCGACTGCCCAGCGTCACAGACGCGCGTCCGCAGCGCGCTGCTGCCGCGGCACCCGTGCGGCCCACGGACGTCCGGATCGCGCTGCAACCGATCATCGCGGTGCCGACCGGCGCGGTGTTCGCGGTCGAGGCCCTCGCCCGGATCGCCGACCGCGCCAATACCGAGGCGGTGTTCCGCGACGCCCACGACGCGGGCCGGGGCGCGGAGCTCGAGGCGTGGTGCCTGCAAGCCGCCCTCGCGCGGCGCGCCGACCTGCCGCCGGGCGCGCTGCTGTCGGTGAACGTGAGCCCCACGGCGCTGCCCCATCTGGTGGAACACCACATCTGGCCCGCGGACCTCACCGGGGTGATCGTCGAGATCACCGAGCAGGAGGTCGTCGACGCCGGGGTCGTCAACGGGTATCTCGAGCTGCTGCGCGTCCGCGGCGCTGCCATCGCCATCGACGACGTGAGCACCGGGTACGCCGGGCTGCTCCGGTTGGCGCAGATGGCTCCGGACTACGTGAAGGTCGACCGGCAGGTCGTCACCGGAGTGGCCGCGGACGCGATCCAGGCCGCGGTGCTCGAAGCGCTCGTGACGCTGTCCCACCGTCTGGGCGCGAAGGTGATCGGCGAGGGGGTCGAGAGCTTCGCCGATCTCGCCGCACTCGGTGACTACGACGTCGACTACGCGCAGGGTTTCGCGATCGGCCGTCCGTCGGGCGCCGTCGCGGTGACACCGGACATCGTCGCCGCGTGCCGCGCGAACCGCCGCCGGCTGCTCGGCGGGGTGGGGACGAGCACCCGCGAGGTCACGCGCACGCGCGACCTGTACGCCGTGACCGCCGCGCTCGCCTCGGCCGACCGGCACCACGACATCGACGCCGCGATCAACGCCGCGATCGCCGCCGCTGCCGACGACCTCGGTGTCGACATGATCGGTGTGTCGATCCTGTCCGCGAACCTGCAGCTGTGCGAGATCGCGAGCACCGAGGAACTCGACCCGACGCGCTACCCGATCGTCGACTACCCGGCCACGCACGCCGCGATGGCACGGCACGCCACGCTCGAGGTGCAGGTGGACGACGCCGGCGCCGATCTGGCCGAACGGGAACTCATGACCGACTTCGGGTACACCAGCCTGCTGGTGGTTCCGGTGGTGCACGGCGGCCACGCGGTCGGCATCGTCGAGTTCGCCCACCGCACGTCGCGACGGTGGTCGGCACAGGACGTCGCGCACGCCCGCGGGTTGGCCGCGCACCTGAGCCCGGTGCTGCGCCGGCTCGGCCACGGCACCGCCACGATCGCCGTCTGACACCGCTCCGGCGCCGGCCTCACGCTCCGAGCAACGGCGGCAGCGCGAACAGCATGATCGTCGACCAGGTCACGTGCGTGATGGCCGAGGCGAGGATGCCCCCCGACGCCCGGCGCTGCAGACCCAGGACCGTCCCCAGCGTCAGGGCGGCGAAGACCAACATCGGGTTCGCGGTCGCCACGGTCGCCAGCGCATAGACCAATGTCGAGATCAGCACCGGGTGCCGCCGGCCGATCGCCGCGAACAGCGCCCCCCGGAAGAAGATCTCCTCGGCGATGCCGTTGACGATCGTCACGACGGCGACCAGCGCGAGCGTGCCCTTGCGGGCGTGGTCGAGCACCGTCACGACGTAGTCGCGCAGCGGGTCGATCTGGCGCACCACGAGCGCGCCGAGCAGGAAGATCGCGGCGGCGGCGAGCCCGATGAGCAACGGCAGCAGCACCGGGCGGTGCAGTCGGCCCGCGCGCTGCTGGTGGCCCAGGTGCAGCGGCCCGGACAGCAGGCCGCCCACGGTCCAGATGAGCGCGACGAGCAGGGTCAGCGGGTAGAACAGCGCGTCACCGGGCTTCACCGCGAGGGTGAAGCCCAGGGCGAGCGCGCCCAGCACGAGAGTCACCGCGGCCGTTCCACGACGCCATCGGAAGGCCTGGTCGGACTGGTCGTGGTCGCGCGGCACCCGGTCGATGAGGGCGGGAGCGACGGCCCGTTCCAGCCGCGCGCCCAGGGTTCGGACGGACCTCACGAAGCGCGCTCGCGGGCCCGATCGGCAAGCGCCATCCGCACGGCGTCGTCATAGCCCATGAGCGTGCCGGGGCACAGCGATTCGATGGCGTGGTCGCGCACGACCACCTCGTTGGTCATCGACTCGACCAGGTTTCTCGCGGTGGCGAGATCGACGTCGGTGACCAGCGACAGCCAGCCGGACGACAGTCCTGGCGTCAGCAGCGGCACCCCGACGCTGGGCAGTCGCTTGCCCTGCACGGTGGCGGCGCGCTTGAGCATGTCGATGTAGCGCAGCACCTCCGGACCGCCGATCTCGAAGACCTGTCCGCGCGCGCCCGGATTGTCGAGCACGCACACGAGGTAGCGAACGACGTCCGGCAGCGCGATCGGCTGCGTGCGCGTGTTCACCCACCGCGGCGTGATCATCAGGGGCAGGTGGTCGACCAGTTGCCGGGTGATCTCCCACGAGATCCCGCCGTGGCCGACGACGACCGCTGCCCGCAGCACCGTGACCGGCACGCCGGCGACGCCGAGCAACTGCTCGACCTGGCGACGCGAGCGCAGGTGCGCGGACAGGTTTCCGTCGTCCACGCCGAGGCCGCCCAGGTAGATGATCCGGTCGATCCCTGCCTCCGCCGCGGCTCCGCCGAAGTTCAGCGCGGCCTCTGCGTCCTTGCTCTCGAAGTCGTCCGAGTCGAGTGAGTGCACGAAGTAGTACGCGGCGTCCACGTCGCGCAGCGCCTCGACGAGGGAGTCGGGCTGCTCGACATCTCCGAAGACCGGCTCTCCCGCGCCGTCGTAGTCGTCCGGCCGGCGCGTCATCGCGCGCACCTCGTGACCGGCTGTTTCGAGCGCGGGGGACAGGCTCTTGCCGACGAAACCCGACGCCCCGGTGACGAGGACACGCTTACCCATGCGTCCAGTCTCCCCACGGGACGCGATCCGAATCGCTCGCGGTGGGCGAGGCCTGCCTCACGTCCGGGGGGCGGGGGCGCCGACGGCCCGAGAATCTTTCCGACAATCCGCTCGGGAGCGGCCCAATCGCCGTTGCCGATGATCACCGGGTGCTGGTCCGGCCGGGCCGTCGGCGGCACACTGATCGGCGATGCCCACCGTCCACGCCATCGAACCGGTGCGGGTCGTCGTCATGGACGACACTCCCGACATCCGGCTGCTGCTGCGGGTCGCCCTCGAAGCGCACGGGCAGTTCCGCGTCGTCGGCGAGGCGGGCGACGGGCGCGCGGGAGTCGAGCTCGTCCGGCGGGAACGGCCCGACCTCGCCGTTCTCGACCTGGCGATGCCGGTGATGGACGGGCTGGAGGCGTTGACCCACATCCGGCGCGAGTCGCCCGGCACCCGCACCGTCGTGTTGTCGGCGTCGGAGTCGCATCGTATGGCCGACCGGGCGCGCGCGGCCGGTGCCGACACGTTCCTGCAGAAGGGGACGTCGGCCCGGCGCATCGTGGCGGCAATCTGCTCGACGATGGGTCTGACGCCCGCACCGGCCGGCACCCCGACCGTCCGGTCGACCGTCGCGCGCACCGTGGCGAGCGCGCCGGCGGCCGACCCGTCCGGTGCGACGCGCGCCGAACTGGACCGGGTGCACGTAGCCCTGGCCGGTGCCGCCCACGAGCTGCGCGGACCGGCGACCGTCCTGCTCGCCATGACCGAGTTGCTGAGCACCGAGCGTGACGCGATCGATGCACCCACCTTCGACCGCATGCTCGACGCGATCCAGCGCCAGGCGCAGGTGCTCGACCGGGTGACCGGGGACCTGCTCACCTCGACGCAGTCGCAACGAGGCGTGCTGAGCGTCGACCTCGAGCCGGTCCGGCTAGCGCCGCTGGTCGACGGCGCCGCGCTCGGCGTGGCCGAGCGTGCCGCGCTACGGATCGAGTGCCCGGCGCAGGTGCAGGTGTGCGCCGACCCGACCCGGGTGCAGCAGATGCTCGACAACCTGGTGTCGAACGCGCTGAAGTACGGCGCCGCGCCGATCACCGTCACGGTCGCCGAGCGCGACGGGTTCGCGCACGTGCGCGTGGCCGACCGCGGGCTCGGCGTCCCTGAGCCGTTCCGGGAACGGCTGTTCGGCCAGTTCGCGCGGGCCGAGGGTGCGCGTGTGAACGGCATGGGGCTCGGGCTGTTCGTGGTGCGCTCGCTGGCCGAGGCCCAGGGCGGCCAGGCGTGGTACGAGCCGGTGCCCGGCGGCGGCTCGGCGTTCTGCTTCACGCTGCCCGTCGCCGCGTGACGCGCATGCTCTACAACTTATTGACGGATTCGCCGATTTTAGTAGTGTGATGCCGTGCCAGCGGTGCAGCTGTTCAATGCCTGCGAGTACCTGCTCGACCGCCGTCTCGTGCAGGGGGACGGCGCACGCATCGCGCTGACCGGACCGGCGGGCGAGGTCAGCTACGCCCAGCTCCACGACCGCGTCGTGCGGCTCGCGACCGGACTGCGCCAGCTCGGCGTCGAGGCCGAGCAGCGCGTGCTGATGTTCATGACCGACTCGCCGGAGTTCGTGATCGTCTACCTCGCGGCGATGCGCGTCGGCGCGGTGCCCGTCCCGGTGTCGACCATGGTGCACGCCGACGGCTTGGCCGAGCTGCTCGTCGACTCCCGTGCGCGGGTTCTCGCCGTGACCGCGCCGTACGGCGAACTCGCCGCCGAGGCGCTGCGCGGGGCGGCCGAGGTACGCGCGGTGATCACGGCGGGAGCCGCCGTCGATGCGGGCGTGCCGGTCCACGACCTGGCCGAACTGCTCGCGCACGACCCCGACCCGGCCGTCTACCCGACGACGGCCGATTCGCCGGCGTTCTGGCTCTACACCTCCGGCACCACCGGCTCGCCGAAGGCGGCCATGCACCGGCACGGCGCGATCCAGGTCGTCTGCGAGACCTACGGCACCCAGGTGCTCGGGATCACCCCGAACGACCGGTGCCTGTCTGCGGCGAAGGCGTTCTTCGCCTACGGGCTGGGCAACTCGCTGCTGTTCCCGCTGTCGGTGGGCGCGGCGGCCGTCCTCGAACCCGGGCCGTCCAAACCGGACGTCATCGCCGCCCGGGCGCGCGAGTTCGGCGCCACGCTGTTCTTCGCCGGGCCGACGTTCTTCGCCAACATGCTGCGCGCCGACCTGCCGGGCGACGGGCTCGGCCCCGTCCGGCTGGCCGCTTCGGCGGGGGAGGCGCTGCCGGCGTCGCTGTATCGCCGCTGGACCGGCCACTTCGGCGTGGACATCATCGACGGCATCGGCATGACCGAGATGCTGCACATCTTCTTGTCCAATCGTGTCGGGCAGGTGGCGCCCGGGACCACCGGCGTCGCCGTGCCGGGCTACGACCTGCGCGTCCTGGACGAGCAGGGCCGGGAGGTGGCGCCCGGGACGCCGGGAACGCTGATGGTTCGCGGGGCGTCCGCGGCGACCGGGTACTGGTCGCGCTACGACGCGTCGCGCCTGGTCTTCCAGGGCGAATGGCTGCGCACCGGTGACACCTACGTCCAGGACGAGCACGGCAACTACGTCTGCCTCGGCCGGACGAACGACATGCTCAAGGCGAGCGGGATGTGGGTCTCGCCCGCCGAGGTCGAGGAGCGCCTGCTCTCGCACGACGCGATCGCCCAGGCGGTCGTCGTGGCCGCAACCGACACCGACGGGCTCGAGAAGCCGGTCGCGTACGTCGTGCTCACGGCCGGGTGGCAGGTGGACGAGGCCGAGCTGATCGAGTACTGCCGCGCCGGGCTGCCCTCGTTCAAGCGTCCCCGCCGGGTGATCTTCGTCGACTCGTACCCGACCACCGCGACCGGCAAGATCCGGCGGGTCGAGCTGCGCGCGCAGGCCGCCGGCGTGCTGCTTTAGAGTCGCGATCATGCTCGACGGCCATCGGTTGATCGACGTCCACCTGCACCCGGCGAAGCTCGCCGGCCTCAAACTGCCGTGGGACACCTGGGTGCAGTCCTACGACTCGCCGCAGTTGCGGGCGATCTACACGGCGGACGGTGTCGTCGACCCGGCCGCGTTCGACGCCCACCTCGCCGAGCAGGGGGTCGACGTCGCGGTCGTGCTGGCCGAGTACAGCCCGAAGGTCACCGGGACGCAGGCGGTGGAGGACTTCCTGCCTCTGACCGAGCACAGCGCGGGACGGGTGCGCTTCGCCGCCAACGTGAACCCGCACCTGCACCATCCCGTGGACGAGGAGCTGGTCCGCCAGCTCGATCTGGGCGCGGTCGCGCTGAAGGTGCATCCCGTCCACGGCGGCTTCGCCGTCAACGACCGGGCGCTGTACCCGGCGTACGCGATCTGCGAGGAGCGCGGCGTGCCGGTCGTGGTGCACTGCGGCACGTCCACCTTCCCCGGCGCACTCAACCAGTTCGGGGACCCGGTGCTGCTCGACGACGTGCTGCGCGACTTCCGCGAACTCGACATCGTGCTGGCGCACGGCGGACGCGGCTGGTGGTACGACGCCGCCGCCTTCCTCGCCCTGACCAACCCGCGGGTGTGGATCGAGCTGTCCGGGCTGCCGCCGTCGCGGCTGCAGACCTACTACGCGCGGCACAGCTGGCCGCGCCTGACCCGGCGGATGATCTTCGGCACGGACTGGCCGGGTATCCCCGGCATCGCCGCCAACGCGCGCGCGGTGGCCGCGCTGCTGCCCGACGAGGCGACGGTCGAGCTGGTGCTCGCCGGCAACGCGGCGCAGGTCTACCACCTCTGAGCGCCCCACCCCCGCCCACCCCCGCCCCACCCCTGCCGAGTTGTCCGTGTGTCGCGGCGTCATGACGCC
>DATBTJ010000112.1:0-34051 GCA_036559305.1 Jatrophihabitans sp. | reverse complement strand
GCAGCAGGCCGGCCTCGCGTAGCCCCCAGCGCACGCCGTACCGGCCGAACAGAAGGTCCGCCGCGGGCAGCCCGCTGCGGCCGAGCTGGTCGGCGAGCAGCCACACCGCTGCGACCGACGCCGCAGCGGCACCGCAGGCGGCAAGGCGCCGGCCGCGCCGGACCAGCGGTCCGTCCGCGCCGACCATTCGGGAGAAGCGGGCGAGCAGCAGGCCGCCGAGGGCACCTGCGGCGCCGGTGAAAACCGCCCAGCGCAGGGCCGCCTCCTCCGGGCGGGGCAGCGGCTCGACGAACGGCACGGCGTGCACGGCCGTGCCGACGCCGAAGACGAAAACCCCGCTGGTGCGGTGCAGGTCGTCGCTGGACAGCGTCTGCCACGAGACCCGATACGCGCTGCGCGGCAGTCGGGGCAGCGTCGCGAGCAGGTGCGAGGGCTCCTCGGTGTCCGCACCCTGCTCGATGCTCAGCGACGTCGGGTGCACCACGCGAGCGCTGCTGTCGATCAGCTCGATGCTGGTCGCGCCGAGCACGACCGACTCGCTGAAGTCCAGGCGCAGCACTGCGGGCGCCGTGCGCAGCACCGCGCCGTCACCCGGGCTGCTGGTGACGAGAAAGGCGTGCGCGCTTGCAGCCGGCGCGGTTAGCAGGGCAACCGCCGCGAGCGCGAAGCCCGCCAGCCCGACGGTCAGTACCCGGCGCATCACAGCACCGGAACGTGCCGAAGGCGCAGCCCGCCCCAGGTGATCGTCACCTGCTCGCCGGGGCGCAGCGTCGCGCCGGAGTTGTCGTAGACCAGGTAGTACGTCTGGCCCTCGCGCAGGGTGTGCCCCTGCTTCATCAGCGCGACGTGCGCGGTGGAGCGGTGCCGCGATTCGCTGACCAGCACGGGCCGGTGTGCAGCGTCGGACTCGAACACCGACGCCTTCTCCGAATCGAGGACGACGTAGAACACGGTGACGAGCCCGCCGTCGGCGACGACCGCCACCCGGCTGAACCGCACGCCGAGCTGCTGCTCCATCGCCGAACTCGTCGGCACCGGACGGTTCGGGTTGTCGGATTTCGCCTGCGACCCCGAACGGACGTACATGCTGACGCCGGCGAGCACCGCCGTGACGGCGATGAAGACGGCGAGCCGGATCCAGAAGGCCCGGGGCCGGTGCGGCGCCGGAGCCTCGAGTGTGGTGCTGCTACTGATCATGGTCCCCTCCACCAGACAGAAGCGGTTGATGTGTGATGGTGCTGAGGTCCCGCCGGCCGACCCCCGCGGCCGGCCGGCGGAACCGGTTCAGCTGCTGGCCGACAGGAACGTGTCGAACCAGACGTTGCCGACCGTGCCGACCGTGCTGGTGCTGGCAACGCTGTTCTGCACGACCCCGAGACGCGTGTTCTCGATCGTCGCCGTGGTGTTGCCGGTGACCGTGTACTGCACCGTGCCGTCCACGGTGAGCACGAGCGCGGCGTTCGCGCCGTTGTGCCAGTCGAGCTGGACGGCGTGCGTGCCGGTGCCGACGGTCTTCCAGACCCCTGCGGTCCCTCCGACGACCGCCCGGATCTGGGCGTTGACGCCCGTCCCCTTGAACTGCAGGGCGAACACCTCGGCGTTGGCGCCGGTGGTGGTGTCGACGAGCGTCACCACGTTGTTCGGGTTGGTTCCGGAGTTCAGCGTGTTCGTCGCCAGCTGGAACCGCGCGTGGTACTGCGTGGCTGCAGCCGGCCCGCTGTCGGTCCCGTACGCCGTCCGGGTCGAGGTCGACCCGAGCGCCGCGCCGACCTGCAGACCGTTCGCCGAGTTCGGCTCGTCCGGGTTCGGCTGCTTGGCCGACGCCGAGCGAGTGAACTGCCCGGTGTTGGTCACGCTGCTCCACCCGAACCTGTTGTTCGACGTCGCGGTTTCGAACGTGTTCTTGTACGGCCGAACCGTGGCGACGGACGCGGTGCTCCAGTTGCCGGCCATGTCCTGCACCCGCAGGTGGTAGGTCGTGGCAGCTGCCGGGAACGGCACGTCGATCGACACCGTCGAGTTCCCGTTGGCGTCCGGAATCGTGGTGTTGATCGTGATCGGCGTTGCCTTACCGACACCGGGGTCGGTGGCGGTCGTCCAGAACTCCCCGGCCCGCGGGCTCGTCTCGTTCATCGACGTCGACAACATCAGCAGGTTGGTGCCGGGCTGCTCGAGCGACGGCGTCAGCGTTGCACCCAGCGTGGGTGGCGTCTTGTCGAGGACGATGTTGGCCACGGCGTTCGTCGCGGTCGCGTCGCCCCAGTTGCCGGCGGCGTCCTTGCCGTGCACGTAGACCGGGATCTTCCCTTCGGCAAGCCCGTTCAGCTGCGACAGCGGGATGAGCCCGTACACGGTCTCGTCGGCGCTGTTGAGCTTCCCGTCGACCGGCCGCAACTGGATGCCCTTGCCGTTGGCGCCCACCGTCTTGAAGAACGCCTCGGCCTGGGTGATGTTGCTGCCCTCCGCGTCCTTGATCTCGGCGGACACCCGCAGGTAACTCGGGTTGCTCGGGTCGCCCTGCTTGCCGTTGGTGGCCGGCGGGCTCATCGCCGCACCGAGCACCGCGGGAGCGTTCGTGTCGATGGTCACCGGGATGTCCAGCGCCGGACCCCAGAGCCCGAAGCTGTCCTTGACCCGCACCCAGAAGTCGTGCGGTCCGGGAGCGAGGGTGCTGGTGACCGAGGTCGGCACGGTGCCGTCCGCGGACACGACCGAGGCCGTCCGGTTGATCGACATCGCCGTGCCGCGCGTGGCCGGGCTCGCCGGTGGCGTGTCCACGAAGTACTCCGCGTTGGTGATCGTTCCACCCGCGACGGAGTCGTTCCCGGTGGCCGAGAGCCCGATCGCCGAGTTGCCGTTGCTCAATGCCGGAGTCGCGGCACCACCCGTGGTGGCCGGCCCGGTCTTGGGCACGTTCAGGACGGCGGAGTCGAACACGCCCCAGTTTCCGGCGCTGTCCTCACCGCGCACGTAGATCACGTGCTTGCCTGCGGACAGGTTCGCGTCTGCCAGCACCGACTGCGCAATGGTGCCGGTCACGGTCGCGGTCGCACCCGATCCGGAGGGCACCGTCATCGGCACACCGTTGCCCGCGGCGATCGCGCCACTGGGGTCGTTGTTGTCGATCACGTACTCGGCGGCCTGGATGCTGCTGTTGCCCGAGTCCGAGTCGTCGATCGTCGCGGAGATCGTGACGTCCTGGGTCGCGTCCGACGGGTTCGGCGTGATCGAGACGACGTTGGCCTTGGGGCCGACGTAGTCCTGCGACGTGTCGACCGGCGCCTGCGTGTCGAGGAAGGCCAGCATGCCGCCGAACGCGACCCGGGCCGGCGTGTTCGCGGTGACCTGAGCGGCGTTGTCAAGGGCACCGCTGGTCTCGTAGATCGCGACCTTGGTCGGATCCTGCGCGGTGGGAGCCTTGTTGGGATCGCCCGGCATCGTGACGATCGTGTCGAGCGTCTCGCCCGGATCGATGTCCTCGGCGTTGACGGTCGTCGCGTACTTGGCCGGGTGGCCGTCGTCGGCGACCTCCACCTGCGAGCCGCCGAGCACGCCCATGGCATGCATCTGCTGACCCACGTTGACGTAGCGCACCAGCACCTTGTGGCCCTGGTCGGTCGGCACCGTGCTCGCCGCGGACGGGTAGGAGTGTCCGTTGAGGAGCCGGTAGCCGGGCCGGTAGTTGCGCATGTCGAAGTTGAGCGGGTCGACGCTGTTGTTGAGCGCGGGGTCGACCTCGCTCATGACGAGGACGGCGTCGTCGCTGTAGGTGGTGTCGGGGTAGCCCGCCGGGTTGCCGTCGAGCGACCCCGGGTTCGAGGGCAGCACGACGAGCGCGCCGGCCAGACCCATGGCGACCTGCCGTGCGCCGTCGGGCGTGTGGCCGGCCTCGTAGACGAAGGTGCCCGGCCGGTTCGCGGTGAACGTGTACGTCTTCGACCCGCCCGGGGCAGCCCCGGTCAGGTCGTCCCCGGACGTCCCGACGTCGGCAGAGCTCTGCCCCGGCAGCGCAAGCGAGACGTTGCCGGCGTTCTGCAGGTTGTTGTGCAGGTTGACCGTGACCTGGTCGCCCTGGGTGACGACGAGCAGCGGCCCGGGCGCTGTCGCATCCGAGTTCGCATCGGTCGAGAAGCCCCAGATCGGCACGGAGGTTCCGCCGGTCAGGTCGGTGCTGCCCGCCTTGGCGTACAGCTCGCACGTGACCGTGCCCGGACTGCCGGTGCAGCCGCGCGGGGTCAGGTGACCCACGGCGGATGCGTTGGGCGGCGGTGCTGCCGCTGCGGGAGCCGCGGGGGTTGCGACCAGGACGGCGACTGCCGTCGAGGCCACCGTGGCTGCAGTCGCCGCCGCAGCCGTCAGCCGGCGACCGGCCGACGCGGCGAAGGTGCTCGGGATGTTCATCGGATTCCTCACGATCCCGCCGGGCAGCCGTTCGGAGGATCGATGCGGTAGAGCGTCATCATCCCTCCGAAGGTCGCGCCGTAGTTGGTGGCTTGCTGCAGGGCGTGGCTGTGCGCGATGTGGTAGTACTCGCCGCACTCGTTGTTGTTGGTGATCGTCGTCGGCGTCGGGTTCTGGGTGCCGAGGTACGGGCTTTCGGAGAACCAGGTGTCGGAGCCGACCAGCAGCTGGTCGGTGATCGTCGGGATCGTGTTGTTCGGGATCGGGTTGGACACCGCGTCGTACTCGGTGTGCCAGTCCATCAACACGTCCACCGACTGGCCGGGGCCGACGTCGATGTCGTACTTCAGATAACTGAGGTCCTCACCGTTCGGTCCCTGGAGCGCGTGACCGTCGCGGTTGATCACGCGCTCGTCACTGCCGTGCGGGTGGAACGGGTAGTTCACCGTTCCGGCGTTGAGATAGCGGATGGTCGCCGGAAGCGGGTTGGTCGTCTTGTCATAGGGCTTGATGTGCACGGTCGCGCCGTACGGCTGGTTCGGCAGCCACGATGCGTTGTTCGGTGCCAGCGTGTCCGGCATGCTCCGCCCGTTGATCATGAAGTAGCGGGCGGTGTAGGCCGACCAGTCGACGGGCTGGTTGTTCTCGACCGCGAGGTGCACGTCGGGGTCGACCTCGGACAGCAGGAACAGGTACTCCTTGCCCGGTGTGAAGACCGAGTCCGGACGGTCGTTGACCCAGGTCGGATGACCTGCCGGGCGCACGATGAGCGCGCCGTACAGGCCCATCTGGGTCTGCTTCTTGACGTCGGTCCCGCTCTCGTAGAGATACGTTCCGGGACTTCCCGCCGTGAAGGTGTAGGTGACCGAGCCACCGGTGTTCGCCGCCTGCACCAGCGAGCTCAGCGTGGGCGTGGCATCGGTCGTGAACTGCGGCTGCGCGGCCTTACCGTCGGCCTGCACCCCGCTCTGACCCGGGAACATGATCGACACCGGTTCGGGCAGCGTGTTGTGCAGGACGACCGTCACCTTCTGCCCGGACGTGACGCACAGCGTCGGCCCGGGGAGCTGGAAGCCGTTTGTGGAATCGCCGTAGCCCCACATGTAGATCGAGTTGCCGTCGGGTGTGGTGGCATACCCGTCGTCGGCCGTGAGCGAGAAGGTGCCGTTCGAGTTGGTCTCGCACTCGACGCCCTCGGAAGTTGTGGAGGCATGCGAGGCCGGGGCCAACGCAACCACGGTGCCTGCGGCCGCGACCGCGGTCGCGGCGACGGCGAGGCGCCGCACGCCCTTTCGGATCAAGGAATTCATCGACGTGTCCCCCCGCGTCTAGTGGTTCGGTTCCGACTGCGGAGGAGTGCCCGCCTTGACGCGGATTTCGGTCATCATTCCGCCGTAACCCTTGCCGCCGCCGTTGTTCAGGTACGAGTACTTCCGGTCGTAGAGGAGGTACGTGCCCTCCTTGGCCGGCGCGGTGAAGATCAGATCGCGGCTCTCGCCCGGGCCGATGTCCACCGTGTTGGTCGTCAGGTAGTTCGCCGTTCCGTCGCGTCCCTTGAGCAGGCTCGCGTCCTTGGCGATGACGGTCAGGTCGATGTTGTCGCAGCTGAACGCGTGGTTCTGGTAGCCCAGGTTCGACAACCGCAGCAGCACCTTGTCGCCGGGTGCGCACGTGATCAGCGACGAGATCGGTTGGTACTGCAGGTCCGGACGGCTGCCCGGCAACAGCGGACCGACCGGGAACGCGTTCTGCGATCCCGGAGTGGGGCCGGTGGCATCGGCGTTCGGCGCGACGGTGTCCGGGTACGCACGACCGTTGAGCAACCAGAAGCTCGGGTCGAAGTCGGTCCAGTCGTTGACCTGGATGTGCGCGTCACGGTAGTGCGCCGCCGACCAGAGTTCGGTGACCATGTAGGCGAATTCGCGGTCGTAGGCGGTCGAGCCGTCGTAGTCGTTGTACGCGTACTTGCCCGGCGGAATGGTGCTCGCGATGGTGCCGCCCCACGGGGTCGCCGCTCCGGCAGCGAACGCCGGACTTGCGTTGACCACCCCCTTGCGCGTCTGGTTCTGCCTGGGACGGACGAACACCATGCCGGTCATGCCCATCTGCACGTGCTCGACGTCTTCGAAGTGGCAGTGGTACATGTACGTGCCGGCGTCGTGCGGCTTGTAGTAGTAGGTGAAGTCACGCCCGATCGGCACGGCGAGCGAGAGTTCCGGGACGCCGTCGAAGAGCGGGATCGCGTTCACGAACCCGTGCCAGTGCAGCGTGTGCCCGTCGAAGAGGTCCGGGCGCTGCGAAAGCCCGAGGTTGGTCAGCGTGATGAAGATTTCGTCTTCCTCGTCGAAGAAGAGCATCGGCGCGCTGATCTCGGCCTTGCCTCGTTGTGCCGCGACATTCGCCGGGCTCATCCCGGTGACGTTGCGGAAGCCGAAGCAGTAGGTGTTGAACGGTGACGGCGCGAGCGGGTCGGGGAAGAACGGCGCGTCCGCCGGCGCGTCCGGCATGGACACCCAGCCGTCCGTGCCGACCAGGTGGATCTGCACCGCGCCCGGATCTGACGGCGCCGGCGCTGCGATCGCCGCCGCGGCGGGTGCCGCCGATGCCGGGATCAGACGCGATCCCGCCACCGTGGCGCCCAGCAGGCCCGCCCCGCCGACCAGGAAACCGCGACGGGACACACCCCCACTGGAACTCCTACTCACAATGCCCTCCCCCTGCTCGAACTGATGACGAATGGCGAATCGCTTGCTGTCGTCGGGTTTCATGGCGTCACCTGGTCGGCGCCGGCGTCGTCACGCGAACCGATCCTGCTGGGCCGGGTGTCACCGTCGATGTCGGTCGTCGGAGCGGAGACTCCGTAGGACCAGCCGGTCCAGTGCGCCGGGTTGCGCGGGGCTGCCGGAACCCAGGCGCCCCAGTTGGTCGTCGTCGACCGCGCGCCGAGGCCGTAGGCGGACGAGCCGCTGCCGGTCAGGTGGTAGTCGCCCATCAGCCGCGGCGGCAGCAGTTGCGCGACGATCAGCGCCTGGCGGAACGCCGGGTTGCCGCGGAAGGCCAGGATGTTGACGTCGACGTGGTACTGGTCCTTCAGCTGCGGGTCGTTGCTGGTGTTGGCCAACGCCGCTCCGTCCGGCCCGGGCGCCACGTCGGTGCCGTCCTGGATGACCGAGTGCGTGGGGCTCAGGTAGCCGGCCGAGTTGTCGGCGACGCCCATGTCCCAGTTGTTCACGCCGGTCGGGTCGGTCGTGCAGCTCGGCGAGCCGATGCCGCACACGCCGCCGCTGCCGTCGAAGCTGCCGGCCCGGTTGTCCCAGAAGACGTCGTTGAGCAGAGTCGGCTTGCTCCACGTCGTCGCCTTGAGCGTGTCGATGTTCGTCGACGGGAAGCCGCCGCCCAGCGTGGCCAGCCTTGCGTTGAGCGCGTCGCTGTTGTTCGCCGTGGACAAGCCGGCCGGAGCAGGCTGTCCGTTGCTCGTCACCGCGGTCGCAGTCGTCACGTTGTTGGCAATCGTGTTGTTGACGACGTTGGTGAACGGAGCGTCGTCGAGTGCGATGCCACCGCCTTCGTGCGCGGAGACATTGCTCGCGATCACGTTGTTGGTGATCTGGATGGCCTGGCTCTGCGCCGCGGTCCTACTGGTGACGTTGGATCCCGCCACCTGCAGCAGCCGGATGCCACCGCCGTCGTCGTTGGCGAGGTTGGCCTGGATGATGTTTCGGTCGATGGTCACCCGGCCGGTGCCCGGCGTGAGAGCGGTGGCGGATGCCGGGAGCTCACCGGCGATCATCACGGCGCCGCCCTCGTCGTAGGACTGGTTGAACCAGATGCGATTCCTCGTGATCGACCCACCGGGAGGAGCAGTGTTCGCGGCCTCCTGGTAACCGAAGGCGGTGATGGCCCCGCCGTACTCGGCGGAGTGGTTGCCGCAGATCGCGTTGTGGTCGATCGAGTAGCTGTCACTGCCGTTGAAGATCCCGATGCCGCCGGCGAGGTTGGTGCCGCCGTTGTCGCGGATCTGGTTGTTGCGGATCGTCACGCCGGTGTTCTGGTTCGACAGCGGCGAGAACAACGACGTCGGCAGGTACGGGGTGCCCACGCGGATCGCGCCGCCGTAGGAGCCACCGTTGCCGGTGATCAGGTTGTCGGTGATCTGCAGGTTGCGGACGTGACTGTGCACGTAGATTCCGCCGCCCTGGCTGATCAGCGCACCGTTCGCGCCGTAGGGCGTGACCACCCCGCCGGTGAAGTTGTTGATGTTGCCGGGGAAGTCGGCCTGCGCGCCGCCGGTGATCTGGAAACCGTCGATCGTCGGGTTCCAGCTGCTGGGCAGCGTCGAGGTGCTCACCGACGGGTCGTCGAGCACGGTCACCACGGCGGCGTCCGGAACGGCCGGGTTGCCGCTGTAGCGCAGACGCGAGATCTGCAGCACCCAGGCCAGGCCCGAGGGGTTGTCGGGGTTGAACCCGGACCCGTCGATGATCGAGCCGGGGACGAACGTGCCGTCCGGCTGGAAGCCGCCCGGACCGACGCCCTGCAGGTGCACCCGGTGGTGGAAGATCACGTTCTCGGTGTACTCACCACGCGGGTTGGCCGACGTCGGCGTGTTCGGGTAGACGACGACCAGCCAGTAGGGCGTGGGCCGCGATGGCGAGGCCAGCTCCATGGCCGCCTGGATGGTGGTGACCCGTCGGTAGGCGTCGACGCTCTTGACACCCGGGCCGACCTCGACGATGCGCGGGTTCGTGGACGAGGTGCCCGCGTTCGCGGCAGCCCCGTTGACGATCTGCTCGGTCAGCATGTTGTAACCGGACGTGCCGTCGGCTCGCGTGACCGCGAGGGATTGTGCGCCGACCGCGGCTGTGGTCGGCACCGTCACGGTGATCTGCGTGTCGGTCCACGCCGGTGCCGTGAGGTTCGCGCCTCCCAGCGTCACGGTTCCCGCGACGCTGCCGAAGCCCATGCCCTTGATGACCAGGGTCCGGTTGCCGTCCGAGGATCGGAGGTAGGGCCGGTCGACGGCGAGCAGCTGCGGGATGGGCTTGTCGCCCGTCGCGCCGAGGTCGCACTGCGTCGGGTTGACCGTGGTGGTGTCCGGGGCGAGAGCGGTCGCCGCGACCTGCGTCGGCGCCTCGTCGGTGACGGTGTAAAGACCGGGCCACGCTTGGAAGTTGGTGGCGATGGTGCGGAACCGCGGGTTGTAGTCGGGGTTCAGCGCCCCGGGCTGCCCGGGATCGTTGCCGACGAAGCGGTACATGTTCGGGCACGGCCCGGCCGGAACCGGGCAGTTGTAGGTGTCGGTGGACGGCATGAGCGCCTCGTAGAGGCCGTTGTAGTCGGTGTGCGCGGTGTAGTCGAGCCGGCCCGCCCAGTCGTAGAGCCCGACCGGGACGTAGGGCAGGCCCTGCGCCTCGCCGTAGTTGACGCTGCGCTTGTCCAGGGTGATGCCGAGGTCGTTCAGCGTCAGGCCCCAGAAGTGCGTGGGCATCGGCACGGCGGTGAACAGGTTGAAGTTCGGCGCGGTGGCCTGCCCGCTACGGACGTTGACGAGCTTGTCCACGCAGGACGGGCGGGCCTGCCCTTCGAAGGGGCTGCCGCCACCGGCGAGGAAGTCGGCGTTGGTCACGTGCACGGTGTGCAGCGGTCCGGCACAGGGCGAGACGATGCCCGCCTGCTGCGACGGCGGCTGTGCCGGGATCGGCTGCACACCGTTGCCGGCCTGGGCCTGACCGGATGCGACCGACACCGGCGGGAAGTTCTCCTGCGGCAGGTACCGGTCGCCGCTGAAGATGTTGACGTCCTCTTCCGAGGTAACCCTGTACATCGGCTTGCCGTCGACGGGGTCGTTCGGGATCTCGACACCGACGAGGTAGTCCTGCGCGCCCAACGGCTGGTCGTCGAAGTTGTAGTCACTACCGTCGGCGCAGCGCGAGTCGCGTGCCGGGTCGCTGCCCGACGGGTTCGCGAGGCAGTGCAGCGGCGCGTACTGGTCCAGCGGCTGACCGTTCACGGTCGGGTCCTGCGGGTCGGACGGGCTCAACAAGTTGATCTTCGAGGTCGAGAACCCGTAGT
The DNA here is from genome assembly GCA_036559305.1 of Jatrophihabitans sp. Lineage (GTDB taxonomy): Bacteria > Actinomycetota > Actinomycetes > Mycobacteriales > Jatrophihabitantaceae > RYN-133. The sequence goes on along the minus strand of DATBTJ010000112.1, from coordinate 23,578 downwards.
TGCCGTTGACCGTCTGTCCGCCGTTGGCAGCGTCGCTGACACCGGTGGCGACGGCCGCCATCGGCGCCTCGACGCAGAGCGCATTGGCGTCCGTCCCCTGCGGCGGCAACGCCTGTTGGTCGGTGCCCGGCGCGAGCGGGCTGCCGTCCCACTGGCGAGCCGTGCAGCCGCGCGGTGCCGCCCACTCCTCGGAGGTGTAAGTGTCCTGAACCGGGATCGGATCGCCGTTCGCGTCCTTGACCTTGGCGATGGACCCGTCCGAGTTGAGCTCGTACCCCTGCCGGCAGTTGCTCTTGATCAGGTCAGGATCGGTCTCCGTGCACTTCTGCGGCAGGTAGAGGTGCACCGGCACGCCCGGGATACCCGGCTGGTAGGCCTCGGTCGCCGCGTACTGCGGGTCGAGCTCGTTACGGGTGGTGTCGTAGGTGACGGTGCCGACGATGCCGCCGTTCTGTTTCTTGTCATACGGCTGCACGCCCCAGTCGATCCGGCCGCCGAGGCCGATGATCGGCAGGAAGTTGATGTCGACCATGCTGCCCAGCTGGGTGGTCGGCGACGGGTCGTTCTCACCCTGATAGGTGATGCCTGTCGTCTTGAAGCCGGTGTTGAACCCCTCGAGGACGAGGAACTTGCCCATCGGGTAGGTCTCGCGGATGTTGTAGTCGCCCGAGTCGTTGGTCGACGCGGCGTTGGTCGCCTGGTCCATCAGCGAGTTGTCCCGCTCGCGGACGGTCATCGTGAACCGCGGCACGCCCTGCTCGCCCGGGTCGCGACGGCCGTTGCCGTTGGAGTCGATGAAGACCGTGCCGTAGACGTGGGTGAACCAGCCGAACACGACCTGGTTCCCGACGTCGTTCGTCTGCCCGGGGTCCACCGTGACGTTGAAGCTGTACAGGATGTAGTCCTGGTCGAAGTCCCAGATCGAGAGCTGGTAACTGCCCGCGGCCACGTTCTTGATGTCGAAGTGGCCATTGGCGTCGGCCTGTTGCGCGTACACCTGCACGTCGTTGTGGTCGAGGTCGGACAGCGCGATCCACGCATTCGGGATCGGGCCGCCGTCCTTGACGCCGGCGAGGTTGGTGTCGGGGTCGGTCTGCCCCCCGTTGCCGCCGACATAGGGCAGGCCCGCGATCGCGTTGCCCTTGATCTCGCCGCCCTTGGCGCTGGTGTCGGTGGCGCTCGCGGCGAGCGTCATCTGATGCACGAAGCCGAACTGGGTCGACGGCACGAGCTCGGCGCCCTTGAGCTGCTCGGTGTCGTAGCCGGTCTCGCCCTCCTGCTGCCAGATGTCGTGGTCGTGACCGCCTTCCAGCGTCGTGGTCTGGATCCAGTCCGTGCCGCTGGGCCGGGTGATCGTGGCGGCGTAGCGGTTCGGCCCGAGGTTCGGGATGACGATCAGGCCGGTCCTGTCGCTGACACACTTGCCGGTCGAGTTCGGGTCGATCTCGGGCTTTCCGTTGGCGTCGAAGAGGATCGGGAACTGCCGGTTGTTCGGATTGCGCGTGGTGCCGTGCAGGTAGGTCGTGCACAGCGGGTTGCCGTAGTAGTCGGTGCTGACCAGGCCGAGCACATCGGTGAGCGTGGCGGTGAAGCCGGACATGTTCGCGCCGGACTCGGCGTCGACCTCGTAGGTCGCGTCGACGGGCATGTTGTCCTGGAACACCTGCAGCCGCAGCGTGGTCAGCGGCAGGATGTTGGAGTACATGCCGACGTTGACCTGCTGGGTGTCACCGTTGACCGTGAAGTGCGCGCCGTCGATCTTGTAACCGTCGGCGGTCACCGAGATCAGGTACTTGCCGTTGGGCAGGTTGTCGAGGGTCTTGGTCGTGCTGAGGTCGCTCTGATCGCCCTGCGCGACGATCTTGGTCCAGCCGTCGGTCGGCCGGACGGACGGCCACGGGCAGTGGTCGGCGTAGGTGTTCGCGTCGGCCGGCGAGGCACCCACGCTGCCGGCGGACGGGGGCAGGCACCGCTGGGTGCCCTGGTTCGACACCGTGCCGGGGTTGCCGGTGTCGTCCTCGTTGATCATCCACTTGTAGTTCGTGATCGGCGTGCCGGCCGTGCTGACGTTCTTGATCGTCGCCGCGGTCTGCACCTTCAGGTTGATGCTGCCGGTCGATGCAGCCGCCTTCGCCACGGGTGGCGACGCGAACTGCACGGCAGCGAGCAACGCGGCGACCAGCGCCGTGATCACGAGCACGGCGACGCCGCGCTTGCGGCGTGCGCCGTCCCCGTCGAAGCATGCCGAGCGCGAAGCGATGATTGCGGCGTGATCGGTCACGACGTCCCCCCAGGTCAACCGGGCGGCGCCCCCGCGGCTCGCCCATGACTCAGCGGGTACCTTCCGCGACAACGATCAGTGCCGCGACTTGTCTGACAGAACGTTCATGCGACTGTCATTCGGGCCGGCGGCCCTGTTATCTCGGACGTTTCGGCATCGATCAGACGCAATCGCCTCGGGCATCTGCTCGTAACAGAAGGGCAATCCGCCCGATGTCCGGCGCCCGGCCGGTGTCGGCGCGGGCGGTTGCCCGTGAGCTGTTAATGCTCATGGACCTACCGGGAGGCAGGCGCCAGACCGAGATCGGACGGAGGACGTTGCCGGCCGGACGGGCGAGCGCTGCCGGGCGCGTCGGGCATCGGGCTGAGCTTCAGCATGGCAACGGCGTGCGGTGCGACTCGCGCAACGATTCGGCCGGCGGTGCTGGTGACCAGGTGCGTCCACAGGTCATCGACGCCGTAACGGCGTGCCGATGGCAGCCCGACCGTACGGGCCGACGTTGAGATCACGGCAGGCTTCGCGGTGTCGTTGAACAACACGATCGCGCGGGCACCGCTCGCGAGGGGTTTGGTCAGGATCCAGTGGCCGCCTCGGCGCGCCACGACCCGGCCCTGCTGTCCCAGGCGATCCTGATTGACCGCGATGACTGCTCGGTTGGTCAGAATCCGCCGCGTGGTCGACGACATCCGGGTCAGATCGTTTCCCGCGATCAGCGGCGCAGCCATCTCGGCCCACAAGCTGAAATTCGTCCGGCTCTCGGTCGGGGTGAGCCGGCCGTTGCCCACCTCGAGCATGTCCGGGTCGTTCCACCGTCCCGGACCGGCGATCGCATAGCGACCGGCGTTGGCGATGAAGTTGGCGCGCATGCGCGCGTAGGTGGCGTGGATGTCACCGTTGGTGCGCCACATGTTGCCGACGGTCGATGCCCACGCCCACGCGACCAGACCGGGATGGTTCGTGGACAGGCTGTAGGCCATCGGCCGGCCTGCCGCCTCGAGCGCTCTGCCGAATTGCTCGAACACACGCTGCGCCACCTGGGCGCCGGTTAGACCGGGGAACCGCTTGCGCGGAACGGCGCACCAATCGACCTTCACGAAGTCGACGTGCCAGCGGGCGAAGGTGCGCACGTCCTGCCGGTAATGGCCCCAACTTCCCGCACCGGACCCTGCGCAATTCGTCTTCCCCAGGCTGGCGTAGATCCCGAACTTGAGGCCGAGGGAATGCACGTAGTCGACGACGGGCGCGATTCCGTGCGGGAACTTCTGCCGATTCACCTGCAACCGGCCGTGCGCATCGCGCCTGCGAAGCGTCCATCCGCCGTCCAGGTTCACGTAGGAATACCCGGCGGCCTTCATGCCCGAGGCGACCAGCGCAGCGGCCTGTGCCTCGAGGTCGGTCGCGGTGGCGCGCCGGCCGTAGGCGTTGTAACTGTCCCAACCCATGGGCGGGGTCAGGGCGAGCCCGAGATCGACCGTCGCCGGTTGCTGCGGCCGGGTCGGGCCGCCGCACAGTGCCGCGAGCAGCAGCAGCCCGATGACGACGAACTTGCCTCTCGCGATCACTCTCGACACCTTCCTGCACGGTGAACTCGCGAATCATCCGTCTCTGGGGACACTCTCAATTCGGCGCGCGCCGGTCGGGACTGAGAAGGGCACTTCGCCCTCTTCCGGCACCAGGCGGGGCGGCCGGTACGCAGGCGGTGGATCCGCAGGTGGAGCCGCCTCGGGGAATCGAACCCCGGACAACCTCATTACGAGTGAGGTGCTCTACCGACTGAGCTAAGGCGGCGCGTCCGCCCGTACAGGCGGCGCAGCGCACGAGTCTACTGGGTGGCTCGCGCCGGGTCGTGCGGGCCGTTGATCAGCGGGATTCGTAAGCCTTGCGCGAGGAACACACCGAAGCGAGGGCGCAGGCGCTGCGCCGACCGTCGGCGGCCATGCGCACGACGACCTTCTCGCCGGGGACGTTGTGGCCCACGACGGTGCCCTCGCCGTCCGGGGTCTCGACCTGCTCGCCCAGCGCCGGCGCCTGCTCGGCGAAGTCCGCATACATCGGGTGCTCGTACTTCAGGCAGCACATCAGCCGTCCGCAGGCGCCGGAGATGCGCAGCGGGTTCAGCGGCAGATCCTGGTCCTTGGCCATCCGGACGCTGACCGGCTCGAAGTCGACGAGGAACGTCGAGCAGCACAGCTCACGCCCGCAGCTGCCGATGCCACCGGTGAGCCGGGCCTCGTCGCGGGCCGAGAGCTGGCGCAGCTCGACCTTGCCGTCGAGAGTGGCGGCGAGGTCACGCACCAGAGCGCGGAAGTCGACGCGGTGCGGCGCGGTGAAGTAGATCGTGGTCTTGTGGCCGGCCGGGTCGTGATCGACACCGGACAGCTTCATCGGCAGCTCGTGCTCGCGGATCAGCCGCTTGGCGGCCACCCGGGCGGCCGCGCGGTGCTTGCGGCCGGCGGCGGCGTTGTCCAGATCGTCCGGGCCGGCCAGGCCGGCGAGCACCGGCAGCCCGCCGATGTCCTCGCTGACGTATTCCGGCGCCCACGCGACCTCGGCCACCTCGGCGCCGAGCTCGGTCGGGTAGAGCACCTGGTCACCGACCGAGAGCCGCAGCTCGCCGGGGTCGGCGTAGTAGAGGCGACCCTGGCGCTGGAAGACCACCGCGCAGACCATGCTCATGCTCAGCGACTCTACGACCCCGCCGCCGCACCCAGTCCGATGAAGTGATCAGGGGTCCGGCCGCCCACCCGGAACATCACCGCGGCGTGCGGTGCGACCCTCGCCCCGAACCGGCCGCTCGTCTGGGTGGCCCGGTGGGTCCAGAGGTTGCTCACGAGGTAGGTGCCCCCAGGCTGCAGGCCGACCCGCGTGGTCGACGTGGCGATCAGGGCACGCCGGTCGGTGGCGTTGAACAGGACGACGGCACACGCACCGTTGGCCAACGGCTTGCTGAGCACCCAGTGCCCGGCCCGGCGGGCCACGACTCGCCCCTGCCGACCAAGAGGGTCCTGATCGACCGCGATCACCTGACGATTCGCGAGGATCTTGCGCGTCGCCGCGGACATCGTCGTCAGGTCGTTGCCCGCGATGAGCGGCGCGGCCATTTCTGCCCACAGGCTGACGTTGGCCCGGTCCTCGGCGCGCGTCATGCCGCCGTTGCCCACCTCGAGCATGTCCGGGTCGTTCCAAGTTCCGGGGCCGGCAGATGCATAGCGACCGACATTGGCGAGGAAATGGCTGCGCATGAACGCGAAGGTGTCATGCATGTCGCCGCTGGTGCGCCACATGTTGCCGACCCTGGGCGCCCAGCTCCAGGGGGCCAACGAGGGGTGATTCGTGGACAGGCTGTACGCCATCGGTCGCCCGGCCGCGCGTAGGGCGCTGCCGAACTGGCTGTACAGACGTGCCGCGATCTGCGCGTCCGTCATACCCGGGAAGCGCCGCCGCGGCACGGCGCACCAGTCGACCTTGACGAAATCCACGCCCCACGACGCGAACGTGCGAACGTCCTGGCGGTAGTGCCCCCAGCTCCCGGCCCCGGTGTGCGCACAGTTCGCCGTCCCGAGGCCGGTGTAGATGCCGAACTTCAAGCCCAGCGAGTGCACGTAACGCGCGACGGGCGCGATGCCGTCCGGGAATTTTCGCGGATCGGGCTGCAACCGGCCGAACGCATCGCGCGTGGGCAGGTCCCATCCGCCGTCGAGGTTGACATAGGTGTACCCGGCCGCCTTCATCCCGGAGGTGACCAGCGCCGTCGCCTGCTGCTCCAGGTCGGCTGCGGTGGCGTGCCGGCCGTAGCTGTTGTAGCTGGACCAGCCCATCGGCGGGGTCACGGCCAACGCGCGGTCGACGGTGTTCACGTGCTGCGGCCCCACCTGCACCGCACAGAGCGCGGCAAGACCGAGCAGGGCGACGACGAGCACCTTGACCCTCGCCGTCCGCACCCAGGCTTCCCCTTGTCAGCTCACGGCCGCCTACCGGCGGCGCCGCCACCACTGTATGAACCGGCTGGGGCGCGGTGGTCAGGCGGGCAGGCGCAGCGCTGCGGTCATCGCCTCGACGGCGATGCGCGGCTTGACGTTGAGCTCCAGCGCGGTGCGGCACTCGAGCACGGCGTCCAGGCGGCGCAGGACGTCCGGGGGCCGGGTCTTCAGCGCGACCGCGCGCACGTCGTCGTCGAAGTCCGGGTGCGCGGGCGCGATCGGCGAGCGTGCGTGCACCAGCAGCACGTCGCGGTAGAACGCCGCAAGATCGACCAGCGCGCGGTCGAGCGCGTCGCGCTGGGTTCGGGTCTGGCGCGACTTCTGCCGCTTCTCGAGGTCTTTGAGCACGCCGGCGGTGCCGCGCGTCGTCGACGCGGTGCCCTTGCCCGTGCCCCCGGCACCGAGCGCGACCTGCAGCGCCTCGGTCTCGGGCGCGTCGAGGGACGCGGACAGGTCCTTGGCCTCGGCCTCGGCCGAACTCACCAGCTTGTCGGCGGCGGACAGGCACGCGGCCATCGAGGTCAGCGACGCCGGGATCGCCAGCACCGCGGTCCGGTGCTCGCGCGCGGCCTCGTCACGGGCCAGCCGGCGGGCCCGCCCGACGTGCCCCTGCGAGGCGGCGGCGGCCCAGTCGGCGGTCTCGCCGGCAACGCCGTCGCGCTGCAGGACGGCCGAGATCGCCTCGGCCGGCGGCGTGCGCAGCGAGACCAACCGGCACCGCGACCGGATCGTCGGCAGCACGTCGTCGGGATGCAGCGAGGGCACGCACAGCAGCACCACGGTGCGCGCCGGCGGTTCCTCGACCATCTTGAGCAGGGCGTTCGCGGCCGGCTCGGTGAGCCGGTCGGCGTCCTCGAGCAGGATCACCTGCCACTTGCCGAGCACCGGCCGCCGCGCCGAGCGGGCCACGACCGCGCGCATCTCGGCGACCGAGATCGACAACCCCTCGGGCACGACCGCGTGCACGTCGGGATGGCTGCGAGTGGCCACCGTGTGGCACGCCGAGCACTGGCCGCACCCGGCCGGCTCGCGCTCGCACTGCAGTGCCGCCGCGAGGGCCCGCGCCGCGACCGAGCGTCCCGAACCCGCCGGACCGGTGAACAGCCAGGCGTGGGTCATTGCGCTACCCGCGCCCTCGGGCAGGGCCTCGCCGCGCGCGATGGTCGCAGCGGCGCCGGCCGCGGCCTGCAAGGCGGCGACCGCGTCGTGCTGTCCGATCAACTCGTCCCAGACGCTCATGCCCGCTCCGTCTGCTTCGCGCCGGCCGCCGCCCCGTCCGGCACGGCACCGTCAGCGTTCGCTGCGTCCGCCGCAGGCGGTCTGAGCGCCGCCGTCGCGGCCGCGGCCGGCGACAGCAGCGCGGTGACCGCGGCCTGCACGTCGGCGGCCACCTGGTCGGCGCCGCGGTTGGCATCGATCACGCGGTACCGGCGCGGCTCGGCCTCGGCCAGGTGCAGGAACGCCCGGCGGACTTCCTCGTGGAAGTGCAGCGACTCGGCCTCGAGCTTGTCGCCGCCGGCGCTGTCGCGGGCGCGCGCCAGGCCGGCGGCCGGCGCGATGTCGAGCAGGATGGTGAGGTCCGGGGTGAGCCCCTGGGTCGCCCACCGCGAGATGCGCCGGATCTCCTCGATCGACAGCTTGCGGCCCACGCCCTGGTAGGCGAGGGAGGAGTCGACGTAGCGGTCGGTGAGCACCACCCGCTTCGCGTCCAGCGCCGGCTGGATGACGGTGTCGACGTGGTGCGCGCGGTCGGCGGCGAACAGCAGCGCCTCGGCACGCGCCGAGAGCGGTTGGCTGTGGTGCAGCACCAGGTCGCGGATGCCCCGGCCCACCTCGGTCGCGCCGGGCTCGTGGGTGACCACGACGATCCGCCCGGTGTTGCGCAACGCCCCGGCGAGCCGCTCGATCTGGGTCGACTTGCCCGCTCCCTCGCCGCCTTCGAAGGCGATGAACACGCCGCCGTCGCGCAGCCGACGCCGCGCCGAGGAGTCGTTGCGCAGCGAGGTCTTGACGTCCTCGAACAGCGCAATCTGCTCGCGGTCGTCCATCTTGCGGTAGGCGAGCAGCCCGGCCGCGAGCGCGAACATCCCGCCCGCGAGCAGCACGATGCGGGTGCCGTCGATGACGTAGCTGACGCTGCCGATGTGCAGCGTGGTCCGGCCGACCTGCGCCACCGCGAACGGGACGGCCGCGAGGGCCAGCACGAGCACGACACGGATCATCGACTGCAGCACGGCGAACACCCGTCCGCGCATCTCGTCGTCGACCTCGGTGCCGAGCAGCGTGACGCCGGCCAGGTAGGCGACCCCGGCGCCGAAGCCGAGCCCGACCACGAAGATCACCGCGAGGAACACCTGCGGCATCACCGCGACGAGGATCAGCGAGACCGCGGCGAACACCAGCGCCAGCGCGAAGAGCCGGCGCCGCGACAGATCGCGCGCCACCTTCGGCCCGAACGCCATGCCCGACCCGAGGCCGACGAACACCGCCCCGAACAGCACGCCGTACGCGGCGTTGCCGCCGCCGAGCGACTCGGTGAAGATCTTGCCCGCGCCGATCACCGCGCCGGCCGCGACGAACGCCCCGATCAGGCCGACGATCAGCCCGCCGACCAGGCGCGACTGGCGGATGAACGTGACGCCCTCGCGCAGCAGGAAGCGCAGGCTGGGCTGCTCCCCGCCGTCCGGCACGGTGCGGTGCCCGCTGATCTCGCGGATGAAGTAGACGACCACCGCACCGACCAGGAAGGTCGCGGCGTTCAGGTAGAGCGCGAGGTTCACCGGCTGGGTGCGGAAGAAGGCCAGGTGCCGGGCGAGGACGGTCGTGATCAACGAGAGCACCGAGAACAGCCCGGCACCGAACACCGGCGTGAGGCCGTAGGTGGTGATGAGGCTGAGCTGGTTGGCCGGTTCGATCTGATCGCGCCGCACCAGGTTCGGCACCGACGCGTCCTTGGCCGGCATCCAGAACAGACTGACGCACTCGATGAGGAAGCTGGCGATCAGCAGCCAGGCGAGGGTCTGCCGGGTGTCGACGACCAGGTGCGCCAGCGGGATGGTCAGGAACAGCCCGAACCGGACGACGTCCGAGATCACCATCGTCAGCCGCCGGTCGAAGCGGTCGGCGAAGACGCCGGCCAGCGGCCCGAGCACGATCGCGGGCAGCAGCTTGACCACCAGCACGCCGCCGAGGGCGTAGTTCTGCGCCTTGTAGCCGTGCGCGAGGCTGGTCGCCATCGCGGTCGTCGCGAGCAGGCCCAGCCAGTCGCCGAGGCTGGACAGCGCCGTGGAGTACCAGAGCCTGCGGAACGGGGTCACCCGGAGCACGCCGCGGATCGCGCCGACGGTCGACAGGGCCGCCGGGCCCGGGTCCGCACGCTCGCTGATCACAACCCCCTACGCGACTCGGCCCACGCTACGGCGTCATGCCGTCAATGGTGGCCGCCGCTCGCAACAAGGATCTCAGCGCGACGGCCAGTCCGGCGCCCTGCCCCTCGTCCAGCGTGGCGAGCAGTTGCTGCTCGGTCTGCAGCAAGGCCACGAAAGCAGCGTCCACCCGCTCGCGGCCGAGGTCGGTCAGCCGCACCCGCACCAGCCGCCGGTCGGCCGGATCGCCGCCGCGGGTCACGAACCCGCGCGCCATCAGCCGGTCCAGCCGGCTGGTCATCGTGCCGGACGTGACGTGGGTGAGCGTGGCGAGCTCGCCCGCCGTGCGCTCGAACGGTTCGCCGCTGCGGCGCAGCACGGAGAGCACGTCGAACTCGTAGGCCTGCAGCCCATGACCGACGAAGGCGTCCGCGCGGCGGGCGTCGAGGACGGCCGCGAGCCTGCTCAGCCGGCTCAGGACCTGCAGCGGCTCGACGTCGAGGTCGGGACGCTCGCGCCGCCAGGCGGCGACGATCTGGTCGACCTCGTCCGGTTCGGGCACGTCGCCATCATATCTCTTGACGTCGAGATATCTTGGAGGCGATGGACTGGGACCCGCAGGTTTACCGGCGCTACGACAACGAGCGGACCCGTCCGTTCCACGATCTGCTCGCCCGCGTCGGCGCGCCCGCACCGCGTCGGGTGGTCGATCTCGGTTGCGGGCCGGCGACGACCACCGCCCTGCTCGCGGCGCGGTGGCCGGGCGCGGTCGTCGAGGGCATCGACTCCTCGCCGGACATGATCGCCGCTGCCCGGGCCGTCCCCGGCGTCTCGGTGCGGCTCGGCGACGTGCGGCAGTGGCGGGCCGGTCCGGACGTGGACGTGGACGTGGTGATCAGCACCGCGACCCTGCAATGGGTGCCCGGCCATCTCGAGCTGCTGACGCAGTGGGCGCGCGCGCTCGGGCCGGGCGGCTGGCTGGGCGTCCAGGTACCGGGCAACTTCGCCGCACCCGCGCACACCCTGCTGCGCGAGCACGCCGCCCGGTTCGGAGTGGGGCATGTGCTGCGCCACCACGACGCCGTCGCCGAGCCGGACGACTACGCCCAGCTGCTGCTCGACGCCGGGCTCGTGGCCGACGTGTGGGAGACGACCTACCTGCACGTGCTCGCCGGCGCCGACCCGGTGTTCGAGTGGTTGCGCGGCACGGGCCTGCGGCCGGTGCTCGCGGCGCTGTCCGCCGACCGGGTGGAGCAGTTCGGCGCCGGCTTCGCCGCGGCCCTGCGCGCGGCCTACCCGCCCGGGCCCGGCGGCACGCTGTTCCCGTTCCGGCGGATCTTCGCCGTCGGCCACCGGCCGGAGGGCGCGTCGTGAGCGCCGAGGTGTTCGCCACCGTGCTGGTCCCGAGCTTGTACCGGCCGTTCGCCGAGCTGCTCGTGGACGCCCTGGACCCGCACCCCGGGTCGTGCGCCGTCGACGTCGCCAGCGGCCCGGGCACCGTCGCCCGCGTGATCGCGCGCCGGATCGGCGCGATCGGACGGGTGTACGCCTGCGACCTCGACGCCGCGATGCTCGCGGCGACCCCGCCCGCCGAGCCGGGCGCGGCGCCGATCGAGCTGCTCGCCTGTCCCGCCGACGCGCTGCCGCTGCCCGACGCGAGCGTCGACGCGCTCACCTGCCAGCAGGGCCTGCAGTTCTTCCCCGACCGGGTGGCCGCGCTCGCCGAGCTGCTCAGGGTCGCCCGTCCCGGCGCGCGGCTGGCGGTCGCGGTCTGGCGCAGCATCGACGAGCTGCCGGTCTATCGCGCCCTGGCCGAGGCCGCCGAGGACCGCTTCGGCACGGCCGGCGGGTTCCGCGAGGCCCCGTTCGCGCTGGGCGATCCCGACCTGCTGCGCGCGCCGGCCACCGCTGCCGGCTGGACGCACGCCGAGGTGAGCCCGCGCGACCTGCCGATCGAGTTCGGGTCGGTGGCCGACGTACTGCGGGCCTTCGCGGTGACCCCGATGGCCGACCGGGTACGGGCGCTGGATGCGTTCGGCCGCCGCGAGCTCGAGCAGGCGTTGCGCCGCTCACTGGGCCGACTGGTCGACACCGACGGGGCGGTGCGCTCGAGCGTCGGCGCGTACTTCCTCACCGCTTCCGCCTGACCGGGCCCGCACTAGGGTCGAGATCGTGACAGTGCGCAACTGGGCCGGGAACGTGACCTTCGCAGCGTCGCAGCTGCACCGTCCGACCACGGTCGAACAGCTCCAGCAGCTGGTGGCCGGCAGCCCGCGGATCCACGCGCTGGGCACCGGTCACTCGTTCAACCGCATCGCCGACACCGACGGCGAGCTGGCCACCGTCGCCGACCTCGACCTGCCCACGGTCGTCGACCCGCACGCGCGGACGGTGCGCGTCGCCGGCGGCGTGCGGTACGCGCAGCTCGCGGTCGAGCTCGAGGCGCAGGGCTGGGCGCTGCCGAACCTGGGCTCGCTGCCACACATATCGGTCGCCGGCGCCTGCGCGACCGGCACGCACGGCTCCGGCAACGCCAACCAGTGCCTGGCCGCCGGCGCCGTCGCGGTCGAATTCGTGCGCGCCGACGGCGAGCTGGTCACCATGACCCGCGACGACCCGGATTTCGGCGGGTCGGTGCTCGCGCTCGGCGCGCTCGGCATCGTCACCACGCTCACCCTCGAGGTGCTGCCGACCTTCGCGCTGCGCCAGGACGTCTGGCTGGACAACCCGCGCGACGCCGTCCTCGATCAGCTGCCCGCGATCATGGCCGCGGGCTACAGCGTCAGCCTGTTCGCCAATTGGCGGCGCCCCGACGTGATCGACCTGGTCTGGGTCAAGTCCCTCGCCGACGCCACCCCGGTCGACGGCCGCGAGTGGGGCGGCCGGCCGGCCGGCACCCCGCAGCACCCGGTGATCGGCGAGGACCCCGCGGCGGCCACCGAGCAGCTCGGTGTCGCCGGCCCGTGGCACGCCCGGCTGCCGCACTTCCGCGCCGAGTTCACGCCCAGCGTCGGCCACGAGCAGCAGACCGAGTACCTGCTGCCGCGCGAACACGGTCCGGCAGCGCTCAGGGCGGTGGCCGGGTTGCCGCTGCAGGACGTGCTGCAGATCTGCGAGGTGCGCACCATCGCCGCGGACGACCTCTGGCTGAGCCCGTTCGGCGGCCGGGACACGATCGCGGTGCACTTCACCTGGGTCGACGACGACGCGCGTGTGCAGCCCGCGGTGACCGCGGTCGAGGCGGCACTGGCGCCCTTCGACCCCCGCCCGCACTGGGGCAAGGTGTTCGCGACCGACCCCGCCACGGTCCGCGCGCACTACCCGCGGCTGGCCGACTTCGCCGCGCTGGCCGCCCGCCACGACCCCGACCGGTGCTTCGGCAACGCCTACCTGGACCGCTTCGTCTACTGAGCCCCGGGCGGGACTGCTTCCGCCTCCTGCGTAACACCGGCACCCCGGGCACCGATGTACTAGGTGTCGGGAACCCCCACCCGGTGCGGGGCCTCGCCCAGCGGCCGCAGGGCGCTGCTGGACGGGGCCCGCGCGCTGCTGGTCAGTGCTCGCCGCCCGGGGGCGGTTCCGATTCGGGCCGCTCGCTCTCGTGCCGGCCGCCCGGACCGGCCGCGGGCGCGTCGCTAGTGCGATCCGGGCCGTTCGGCGGCGCGGGCGCGGGTGCCGACGTCGGATCGCCGCCGGCATCGCCGGCAGGTTCGCCGGGCACCTCGCGCGGCGGTGACGGCCGCGGCACTATCGCGCCGGCGCCCGGCCGCGCGCCCGGCGGCGCCGGGGGCGGCAGAGGCGGCGGCGCAACCGCCGGCCGCTGCGTGCGGTCGGGGGCCGGACGAGCAGGCCGGTGGCCGGGCCGCGGCCGGGGCGGCGTGGCGGGATCGTCCGCGGGCGTCTGCGGGGGCTCGGGTTCCTCCCGCCCGCCGGGTGTCGCGCGATCCGGTTCGACCCGGGACGGGACGCGGAACGGCGTCAGGGTGTTCACCACGTCCGACACCAGGCGCTGCGCCGGTTGCGGCAAGCGGCCGTTGGCCGCGGCGACGCCGGCGCCGGTGACGAGCACGGCCGCCGCGATCAGGCCGACGGCGCGCCGCCGCAGGGCCGGCCGGCGCGGTGCAGCAGCGAGCGGCACGACCCCCGTCAGCAGGGCCGCGAGCTCGGGGCTCGGCGGCGGCGGCTCGCAGTCGGCGAACGCCCGCAGGTCGGCGAGGAACTGCGTCATCGCGGGATCGACGTCGTCGTCGATGACGGACCGGTCGTCGTCGAAGCGGCTCACAGTGCCACCCGCCGCTCGGACACGAGGGCGCGCACCCTGAGCACCCCGCGCCGCTGGAGCTGTTTGACCGCTCCGGCGCTGCGGCCCATCACCGCGGCGACCTGCTCGACGGTGAGGTCGGCAATGATCCGCAGCACGAGCACCTCGCGCTGGTCGTCCGGAAGGTGGTCGAGGATCGCCAGCACGCGCGCGGTCGCCTCGTTGTCCACGCTCACCTGCTCGGCCGACACCTCCTGCCGCGGGTCGTCCTCGGCGCTCCAGCGGGCCTGCGCGGGGCGGCGCGCATGCGCACGGTAGTGGTCGACCATGCGCGAATGCGCGATGGCGAACGCGAGCTTGCGCACCCCCTCGGCGCCGCCGCACACGGTGGCCAGGCGGGGGAAGACGGCGAGGAAGACGTCGTTGGTGACGGCATCGGCATCAGCGATGCCCTTGCCGCGCAGGTAGCCCCGGATCGCGGGCGCCAGCGCCCGGTAGAGGCCGCTGAGCGCGGCCGGTTCGCCGCGGGCAGCGGCCACCACGAGTTCGTCGGTGACATCCCGGTTGGACATCGAACGACCTCCGGCAGGCGAGGGTGGCGCTCAGTCTGGCGCCGGACGGCGCGATCGGACCACGCCGGACCGGACAATGCGTGCCAGCAGTGGATGACAGTTCTGTCATGCGAGGTCCGAAGTGCCCGGCGCATTCGCGCCGTTCCCACGGCCGGAGGTCCCAGAACCCGGGACTTTCGCCTCGATCAGAGGCGTCGCAGCCGGGAAAAGGGAGTGCCTTTACCGGATGCATACCTTCCTGGGAAGACTTAATATCACAGTCACTTCCATGGCCAGGGAGGTGAGGGCGTGTCGCGGATCTTGATCGTCGACGACGAATCCGGCCTACGGGAAGTGCTGGCTCGAGTGCTGACCTCTGCCGGATACGAGGTCACCTCGGCGGCTACGGCAAGCGCCGGGCTGCGCAGCGCCCTGACCGAGCCCTTCGACCTGATGCTGCTCGACCTGAATCTGCCGGATCTCACCGGTGAGCAGGTGATGCAGGTGATCCTGGACAGCCAGCCGGAGGCCCGCATCCTGGTGCTGTCCGCAGCACCGGATCCGCGGCGCCGGGTCGGCGTGCTGGTCGCCGGCGCCGTCGACTATCTGGCCAAGCCGTTCGTGAACGCCGAACTGGTCGCCAGGGTCAGGCTGCGGTTGCGTGACCCGGGCACGGCGCCCACCGGCGAGCACACCCGCGTCGCGCTCGGTCCGGGCGCCTACCTCGACCTCGCCCGCCACGAGCTGGTCGCCGCCGACACGCGCACCGCACTCTCACACCGCGAGTTCGATCTGGTCCGCTATCTGATCGAGCGTCGCGGGGCGGTGTGCACGCGCAAGCAACTGCTGGCCGGCGTCTGGGGTCTGGAGTTCGATCCGGGCACCAACGTCGTGGACGTCTACATCCGGCGGCTGCGTGCCAAGCTGTCGCCCCTACCCATCGAAACGGTGCGCAATGTGGGCTATCGACTCGCGGCGAGCTAGGGTCGCCATCGCGGCTGGCTGGCTGGTGTTCGCAACGGCGAACACCACGCTCATGTACCTGTTTCCCGGCGCCGAGACGATCCCGTTCCACCTGGTGTGGGCCAGTTTCGCCTTCGTGTACGGCATCACCGAGTGGCCGCGAGCGGCCTCCTGGCCGATCGTGGCCGCGGTCATCATCGGCACCGGCATCGCCCTGGTGCACCACGCCGCGATCGGCGAGATCAAGTGGGAGGAGTGCTCCGAGATCATCCTGATGCCGCTCATCGTCGGACTGCTCGTCTGGCACGTCGACCGGGGCGGCGGGGCGCGCCGACGTCTCGCGCAGCTGCGCACGGCCGAGCAGCACCGCGCGGCCCAGCGCGAGCTCGCGACCCGCTTCGGGTCGCACGAGATTCGCACCCGGCTGACCATCGCGCGCGGGCTGGTCGACCTGATCGGCGACGACGACGAGTCCCCGGCCTGGACGGTTCGAGACTGCCGGCTGGCGGCGGCCGAGCTGGACAAGGCCACGAAGATCACCAACAACCTCATGGCGTTCGTCCGGGCCGAGGACTCGACCCTGCCGATGGTCGAGGTCGATCTCGACGCGATGCTCGACGCGATCAGTCTGCGCTGGCGCTCGAGCGCCGTGCGCGACTGGGAGGTTCGCGGCCGGGCCGGGGTTCAGCTCTGCGACCCCGAACGGTTCGAGGCCGCCGTCGACTGCATGGTCGAGAACGCGGTGAAATTCACCGACGACGGAGACCGCATCGTGATCTCGGCCTATCTGGTCGGGCCGGCTCGCGAAACGCTGGTGATGGCGGTGTCCGACTCGGGCACCGGGATCCCTCCCGAGGACCTCGACCGGGTCACCGAGCTGTTCCACACCAGCGCGTCCGCAGGCGGACGGGCCGGTACGGGCATCGGCCTGGCGATCGTGCGGGCGATGGCCGAGGCGCGCGGCGGCACCATCGAGATCGCGAGCACGCCGGGTCGGGGCACCACGGTCAGCGTGCTGATGCCGGCCCGCCCGGTCGGTCGGCGCCGCGCACCGGGCACGTCCCAGCCGGTGCGCGCGCTCGCCACCCACTCCTCGCTCTGACCCGGCCGGGTGCGGCCCGGTCCCTGCCCCGCGCGGGGGACCGGGCCGCCCTGGCGTGCCGTGCGGTGGGAGGAATCGCCGCGGCACCCTCGGTCCAGACCGACCGCGGAGAGCCAATCGTGTCTGGATCCGAGCAGAGCCTGCACCGCTGACCGCCGGCCGTGAACGCCTATGACGACGCTTTCACCGCGCTGTCATCGAGCAGTTAGAACGGACATCTCCGCTCAGACGTGCGCAGGCCGCGTACGGCGACGCACGATCGCTCCGCACAGCGCGATGGCGACTGCCGCCAGCTCGCCGAGCACCGCAGCCGCCGACGGCTGGGCGGTGCTGCCGGGTGCGCAACCGGGTGCGGTGTCGCTCGGCACGGGCGAGGTGGTCGCGCTCGAAGTGGCAGTGTCGGTCGCGGTCGCTGTGTCGGTCGCGGTCGCGGTGACCGACCCGGTCGGCGTCGAACTGGTGCTCGGCGACACGGACGGGGTCACGCACGGCGGCGAGGTCACCGGTGTGGAGACAGGCGGCGAACCGGTCCAACCGGACGTCCGCGTCGGGGAGGTCGGCGGCGCCGAGGTGGGCGGTGTCGAGTCGGCGGTGGGCAGGCGCGTCGGCGTCCACGACGCGACGGGCGGCGGCGACCCGGCCCAGGACGGCGTCGCCCGCCCGGCCAGCGTGCCCGGCTCCGGGGCCGGCGTTGCAGCGGTCGGCGCGGGCGCGGCGGCGACGACCGTTGTCGGCTCGGTCGTCACTCCGCCCGCGTACGCGGCGGCCAGCGCCAGCACCTGCGCGACGTAGGCGTCCGAGTGGTTGTAGGTCAGCACCGCAGCGACCTGCCCTGCATCGGTGGCGAGGTCGCCGCCTCCGGCGCACAGGTAGTGCGCCGCGGCGAGCGCGGCGTCGTTGATGTCGAACGGGTCGGCCACGCCGTCAGCGTCGGCGTCCACGCCGTAGACCGACCAGGTGGAGGGGATGAACTGCATCGGACCGACCGCCCGGTCGAACACCGGATCGCCGTCGAGCCGACCGTCGTCGGTGTCGGTGACGACCTCGGTGCCCGAGCCGTTGAGCGGAATGCCGATGATCTTGATGGTGGACGTGCCGTCGCTCAGCAGTTGCGCCCCGCCGTACCTGCCGTGGTCGGACTCCACCCGGCCGATACCGGCCAGCAACGTCCAGGACAGATGGCAGGTCGGACGGCCCTGATCGGCGAGCGACGCGGCGTGGCGGTACGCCGCGAGCGCGACGGCGGGAATGCCGTCACGCGCGAGCGCCGAGACGCCGACCGCGGCTGTGAAGCCGCGGACCGCGGGCGTGCCGGGACGGCTCGCCCGCGGGGGACGGTTCGCGGGCGCGCCCGCAGCGACCGCGAGCAACGGGCCGAGGTGTGCCGGCGGGAGGGCCAAGGACGCCGCGGGCAACGCGGCCGACGGAGATCCCGCGGGCGGTACCGCCACAGCCGCTGCGTCGATCTTGACGGCACGCGGCCGCTCGCGATGCTCCGCGCCCGAGGACGGCTGCACTGCGGCCAGCTGGAACAGCCCGAGCAGCGCGACGGAGGTGATCCCCGCCCGCCGGCCGAGGCGTTGCCGCACCGACGCTCCCGCGTTCGCCGCCATGACTCCCCCCGCGCACGCCTTCGTGGCGCGCACGAGCCAAGATAGGCAAGCGATCGCGGCAATTGGCCGACCATGACGACACTGTCACCGCCCCGGGGCGGGCGTCATCTACTACGGCTTGGGGACGGCCTTCTTGGCCGCAGCCTTCTTCGCGGTCTTCTTCGCGGCGGTCTTCTTGGCAGCCGCCTTCTTCGCCGGCCCCTTCTTCGCAGCCTTCTTCGCGGTCTTCTTCACCGGCCCGCGGGCGCGGCGGTCGGCAAGCAGTTCCGACGCCCGGGCGTCGGTGAGCTCCTCGATCGAGTCACCGCGCCGCAACGAGGCGTTGGTCTCGCCGTCGGTCACGTACGGGCCGAACCGGCCGTCCTTGACGACCATCGGCTGGCCCGACACCGCGTCCTTGCCGAGCTCCTTCAGCGGCGGGGCGGCAGCGGCGCGACGGCCCCGCTGCTTCGGCTGGGCCAGGATCGCCTTCGCCTCGTCCAGGGTGATCGTGAACAGCTGCTCCTCGGAGTCGATCGAGCGCGAGTCCGAGCCCTTCTTGATGTAGGGGCCGTAGCGGCCGTTCTGCGCGGTGACGTCCTCGCCGTCGAGCTGGCCCAGCGTGCGCGGCAGGGTGAGCAGCTGCTCGGCCTGCTCGAGCGTGACGGTGTCCAGCGCCATCGACTTGAACAGCGACGCGGTGCTCTCACCGTCGGTGACGTACGGGCCGTAGCGACCCGACCGCGCGGTGATCTCACGGCCGTCCGCGGTCGTGCCCAGCTCGATGTCCCCGGACGGCGCCGAGAGCAGCTCCTCGATCTTGTCCGGTGTCAGCTCGTCCGGCGCGAGGTCCTCCGGCAGGGACGCGCGCTGGGTCGGATTCTCGGGGCTGTCCTCGCCGTCGCCGCGCTGCAGGTACGGCCCGTACCGGCCGACCCGCACGACGACCCCGTCGTTCCCGACCGGGATCGAGTTCACGCCGCGGGCGTCGATCTCTTCCAGCCGCGATTCGATCAGCCGCTTCAACCCGCCCTGCGCAGAGATGCGCTGGTGGTCGGTGACGTCGTCGGCGCCGAAGTAGAACCGGCGCAGCCAGTCGACGCGGGTGCGCTCACCGTTGGCAATGTCGTCCAGGTCGTTCTCGACCGAGGCGGTGAAGTCGTAGTCGACCAGCCGCGTGAAGTAGGCCTCGAGCAAGCCGATGACCGCGAACGCCGTCCAGGTCGGCACGAGCGCCGGACCCTTCTTCCAGACGTAACCGCGGTCCTGGATGGTCTGCATGATCGAGGCGTAGGTGGACGGCCGGCCGACGCCGAGTTCCTCCATTGCCTTCACCAGCGACGGCTCGGTGTAGCGCGCCGGCGGGCTGGTGGTGTGCCCGTCCGCCTCGAAGGCGCGCGGGTCGATGCCGTCGCCGCGGGTCAGCTGCGGCAGGCGCTTCTCGGCATCGTCCTTCTCGCCGGAGTCGGTGTCCTCGACGTAGGCGCGCAGGAAGCCGGGGAAGGTGATCGTGCGGCCGGAGGCGGTGAACACGACTGCCTCGTCGGTCACCGACGTGCCGGCGATGCGCACCGAGACGGTGGTGCCGACCGCGTCGGACATCTGCGAGGCCAGCGTGCGTTGCCAGATGAGCTCGTAGAGGCGGAACTCCTCGGAGCTGACCTGGCCCGCGACCTGACCCGGGGTGCGGAAGCTGTCCCCCGCGGGACGAATCGCCTCGTGCGCCTCCTGGGCGTTCTTGACCTTGCGGTTGTACTGCCGCGGCTCGGCCGGGACGTAGGCGTCGCCGTAGAGCTCGCGGGCCTGGCTGCGGGCCGCCGACAACGCCGTCGCCGACAGCGTGGTCGAGTCGGTGCGCATGTAGGTGATGTAGCCGTTCTCGTAGAGCCGCTGCGCGGTGCGCATCACCTGCTGCGCCGACCAGCGGAACTTGCGGCCGGCCTCCTGCTGCAGCGTGCTCGTCATGAACGGCGGGTACGGGCGGCGGCGGTAGGGCTTGTCGTCGACGCCGGCGACGCTGAACTCGCGACCCTCGAGCCGGGCGGCCAGGCCCCGGGCGCCCGCTTCGTCCAGGTGCAGCACGTTCGCCGGTGCGAGGCCGGTCGCCGCATCGAAGTCGCGGCCGGTGGCCAGGCGGCGGTCGTCGACGCTGTTCAGCGTGGCGGTGAACGTCTCGGGATCGTTGGCCTTGCGCTCGCGCGGGGCGAAGGTGGCCTCGACGTCCCAGTACTCGGCGGAGTGGAAGGCCATCCGGGCCCGCTCGCGCTCGACGACCATGCGCGTGGCGACCGACTGCACGCGGCCGGCCGACAGCCGCGGCAGCACCTTCTTCCACAGCACCGGGCTGACCTCGTAGCCGTAGAGCCGGTCGAGGATGCGCCGGGTCTCCTGCGCGTCGACGAGCTGCTCGTCGATGTCGCGAGGGTCGGCCACGGCGGCCGCGATCGCGCTCGGGGTGATCTCGTGGAACACCATCCGGCGCACCGGGACGTTCGGCTTGAGGGTCTGGACCAGGTGCCAGGCGATCGCCTCGCCCTCGCGGTCCTCATCGGTGGCGAGGTAGACCTCGTCGGCCTCCTTCACCAGCCCCTTGAGCTTGGTGACCTGCTGCTTGCGGTCCGGGCTGACGACATAGATGGGTTCGAAGTCGTTCTCGGTGTCGACGCCGATCCGCGCCCAGGGCAGGCCCTTGTACTTCGCGGGGACGTCCGCGGCGTTGCGCGGCAGGTCGCGGATGTGGCCGATCGAGGCCTCGACGACGTAGCCCGCGCCGAGGTAGCCCCCGATGGTCTTCGCCTTCGCGGGCGACTCGACGATCACCAGCTTGGTGCCCGTCTTGGCCGACCTGCCTGCCACTGGAACTCCCGTCCACCTGATCGCAAGCGGTTACACACCGCCAGTCGCGGACGGTACAGGACGTCGGCAACCGGACCGTGACGCGTGTCAGCGAGCCTGTGGCCAATCCGTCCCGCAGCCGGACGGCGCGGGGCCGACCAGCTCGGCGATCCGGCGCACCCGCTTGTGTGAGCTGATCCGCCACCCCGGCCCTGGGCGTTGGCTGAGGGAGACGGCCGCGAGGCCGAGCCGGGACAGTTGCGCGCCCGCGGCCAGGTGCAGCGCGGTGTCGGTGCGCCCGGTGCCGAGCAGGAAGCCGACCTCGTCGGCCCGACCGCTCGCGATCGTCCACAGCCGCAGCCCGGCCGCGGTGAGTTCGAATCCCGCGGGCGGGCCCTCGTTGGCGCCGCGGCTCCACCGGCCGGCGTAGGGCAGCAGGGCGGTTGCGAACGTGGTGCGGGCGCTCCACCCGTCCGCGGCCTCGACGATGTCACCGGCGACGGCCCGCTGCTCGAACTCCTCGCCGAGGGCCTCGGCACGCCAGCGCTCGGCCACCACGACCGACAACCGGGCGGTCTCGCCGGCACGCACCCAGTGCCCGCCGGCGAGCAGCACGCCGTCCAGGTCGGCGAGCACGGGCGTCGCCACGGCGGCGCCGAAGAGCGAGAACTGCGACATCAGCCCACCCCCATAAACGAGTTGTCCGTGTGTCGCGAGGAGATTCCCTCGCGACACACGGACAACTATTGCTGGTGGGGTGCCTAAGCGGCGGCGTTGGCGTGGGTCGGCGTGGCAGCCGGCTCGTCGCCCATCGTGCTCTTGCGCCGCTTCGACACGATCACCGCGGCGGCGATGATCGCGAACGCGATGATCGCGATGAGCGCGCGCACCCCGTTGTTCTTGTCGGTGCCGGTGCTGAACTCGACGACGGCCGGGGCGATCAGCACCGCGACCAGGTTCATCACCTTGATCAGCGGGTTGATGGCCGGGCCCGCGGTGTCCTTGAACGGGTCACCCACGGTGTCACCGATGACGGTGGCGGCGTGTGACTCGCTTCCCTTGCCGCCGTGCAGGCCGTCCTCGACCATCTTCTTGGCGTTGTCCCAGGCACCACCGGAGTTGGCCAGGAACACCGCCATCAGCACACCGGCCGCGATCGCGCCGGCGAGGTAGCCCGCCAGCGGGCCCGCGCCGAACGCGAAGCCGATCGTGATCGGCGCGAAGATCGCCAGCAGACCGGGGGTCGCCAGCTCGCGCAGCGAGTCCTTGGTGCAGATGTCCACGACGGCCGCGTAGTCGGGCTTCTCGGTGTAGTCCATGATCCCGGGACGGGTGCGGAACTGGTTGCGCACCTCGAACACGACCCGTCCGGCCGCACGCCCGACCGCGCTGATCGCCAGACCGCTGAACAGGAACACCGCGCAGGCGCCGATGATGGCACCCACGAGCACGTTCGGCGACACGATCATGAAGTTCGGCAGGCTGCCGTTGTATTTGCCGACCGCAATGGCGACGGCGTCGGTGAACGAGCCGAACAGCGCCGTTGCGGCGAGCACGGCCGTCGCGATCGCGATGCCCTTGGTGATCGCCTTGGTGGTGTTGCCGACGGCGTCGAGATCGGTGAGCACGCGCGCACCGACCTCGTCGATGTCGCCACTCATCTCGGCCACGCCCTGGGCGTTGTCGCTGACCGGGCCGAAGGTGTCCATCGAGACGATGACGCCGGCGGTGGTCAGCAGGCCGGTGCCGGCGAGGGCGACGGCGAACAGCGAGACGGCGATCGAACCGCTGCCGAGCAGGAACGCGCCGAACACGGCCAGCGCGATCAGCACCGCGGTGTAGACGGCCGACTCGAGACCCAGCGCGATGCCGGACAGGATGACCGTGGCCGGGCCGGTGCGCGAGGTGTCCGCGACGTCCTTGACCGGGCGGCGGATCGTGTCGGTGAAGTAGCCGGTGAGCTGCTGGATGATCACCGCGAGCACGATGCCGATCAGCACTGCCACGAAGGCGACCACCTTCGGGTTCGCGCTCACGCCGGCGATGGCCGGAATGACATCGCCGAAGCCGCTGAACTTGCTGGGCAGATAGGTGAACGCGACGATCGCGACGAGCACCAGCGACGTGGCCGCGGAGATGAAGAAGCCGCGGTTGATCGGCACCAGGCCGTTGCGGTCGCTCGCGCGCAGCTTGGTGGTGAGGATGCCGACGACCGAGCTGATCACACCGATGCCGCCGATGATCAGCGGCAGCATCAGACCCTTCGCACCGAACGCGGTCTGGCCGAGGATCAGCGCCGCGACCAGGGTCACCGCGTAGGACTCGAACAGGTCCGCAGCCATGCCGGCGCAGTCGCCGACGTTGTCGCCGACGTTGTCGGCGATCGTGGCGGCGTTGCGCGGGTCGTCCTCGGGGATACCGGCCTCGACCTTGCCGACCAGGTCGGCGCCGACGTCGGCGGCCTTGGTGAAGATGCCGCCGCCGACACGCATGAACATGGCGAGCAGCGCGCCGCCGAAGCCGAAGCCCTCGAGCACGGTCGGGGCGTGGCTGTTGTAGGTCAGCAGCACGATGCTCGCGCCGAGCAGGCCGAGGCCGACGGTGAGCATGCCGACGATGCCGCCGGTGCGGAACGCGACGTGGAAGCC
>DATBTJ010000111.1:0-7694 GCA_036559305.1 Jatrophihabitans sp. | reverse complement strand
GCTG
This sequence comes from Jatrophihabitans sp., assembly GCA_036559305.1. GTDB lineage: Bacteria > Actinomycetota > Actinomycetes > Mycobacteriales > Jatrophihabitantaceae > RYN-133. Next base: position 7,690 of record DATBTJ010000111.1, on the reverse strand, counting down.
GTCGCCGGCACATCGGTAACGCCGGCGATTCCGGGTCTGGCGACGCTGGCTTGGATTGTGGTGCGGGCGAGGGTGGGTTCGAGGTCTTGGCTGAGGGTGGTGAGGCGGGTGGTGAGGGTGTCGAGGTTGGTGGCGATGTCGGTGGTGAGGGTGGTGAGGGTGTCGATGGTGTGGCGGATGGTGGTGGCGGCGGTGTAGCCGGCGCGGATGACGATGGCTTGGGCGGCGGCTTCGGCCAGGCCGGCGGTGGCGGCGGCGAGTAGGCCGCCGGCGGTTTCGGCGGCGATGGTGGTGTTGAGGAAGTCGAGGCATTGGTGGGCGATGGTGGTGTGGGCTTGGTCGAGGGCGTGGGCGAGGTCGTGGCAGGTGTTGGCGAGGTGTGAGCAGTGCTGGGCCAGTTGTGCGGTTGCGGTGGTGTAGTGGGTGAGGACGGTGATGGCGTCGGCGATTTCGGGGGCGTGTTGTTGGTCGGCGACCTGTCTCACGGCGTGGTCGAGGACGGGGCGGAGGTTGTGGAGGGTGGTGGCGGCGGTGTGCCAGGCGTCGGCGGCGGTGTGGAGGAGGTCTTGGTGGCCGTTGGGCCACAGGCGGGCGATGAGGTGGGCCAGTAGGGACCAGCCTTCGGGTTCGGGCAGGGCGAGTCCGGCGGCGGCCGGCGGTGGGTGGTGGCGTGTCGGGTGGATGCGGGCCCAGCGGGTCGCGGACTGGGTGGCGCTCTGGCCGGGCAGGCAGGCGGCTTCGGCGCCGGCGTAGTTGATGGCGCATTGTTCGAGCAGGGCGGCCAGTCCGAACGCCGCGGTGGCCAGGTCGTCGAAGGCGGTGATTGCGGTGCGGGCGCCGGTGTCGTAGGGCGGGGCCCAGTGCTGGGCGTTGTCGTCGGTGCCGGCCATTCCGTAACAGGGGTCGAGGGCGGTGAGCAGTACCTCTACCGCGGCGCCCACCCCGCCGGCGACATCGCCGCCGAACACCCGCGCCGCGGTGTCGAACCCGACCGGATGCACATCCAGAACCGTCACGCCGCGAACGCTAGAACGATCGTGCCCTCTCGCGCCGGGGCCTGTGGACAACCGCGTACTAACTACGCTGAGGGCATGTCATCGCCGAGCGAGCGGTACGCCGCCGCCCGGCGGCGGACCGCACGTCCTGCCCTGCACGACTTCCGCTCCGGGGTGCCGTTCGTCCTCGACGACTTCCAGGTGCAGGCCTGCGAGGCGCTCGAGGACGGCTACGCGGTGCTCGTGTGCGCGCCGACCGGAGCGGGCAAGACGGTCGTCGGCGAGTTCGCCGTGCACCTCGCACTGGAGTCGGGGCAGAAGTGCTTCTACACGACCCCGATCAAGGCGCTGTCGAACCAGAAATACAACGACCTCGTCGAGCAGCACGGCGCCGAGCAGGTCGGCCTCCTCACCGGCGACAACTCCGTCAACGCCGACGCCCCGATCGTCGTGATGACGACCGAGGTGCTGCGCAACATGCTCTACGTCGGCAGCACCTCCCTCATCGAGCTCGGCTACGTGGTGATGGACGAAGTGCACTACCTCGGCGACCGGTTCCGCGGCGGCGTCTGGGAGGAAGTGATCATCCACCTGCCGCTGTCGGTGCGCATGGTGTCGCTGTCGGCCACCGTGTCCAACGCCGAGGAGTTCGGCGAGTGGCTGGTGTCGGTACGCGGCCAGACGAAGGTGATCGTCCACGAGCAGCGGCCGGTGCCACTGTGGCAGCACATGCTCATCGGGCGGCGCATGTTCGACCTGTTCGGCGCGGACGGAACAGGTGTGGACGCCACGCTCACCCGCCACGTCAACGAGCGCCTGCGCGTGCTCGACCCGGGCGCGCACCTGCGCCGCGGCGGGTCGCGCAACCTGCGCGGGTGGCGACCCACCCCGCGGCCGGACGTGATCGCCCGGCTCGACAGCGAAGGCCTGCTGCCGGTCATCACCTTCATCTTCAGCAGGGCCGGCTGTGACGCCGCGGTGCGCCAGTGCGTGTACGCGGGCGTCTGGCTCACCGACGAGGCCGAGCGCGAGGAGATCGACGCGATCGTCGACGCGCGCACGGCGGCGATACCCGGTGAGGACCTCGACGTGCTCGGCTACTGGGACTGGCGCGACGGACTGCGCCGCGGCATCGCCGCGCACCACGCGGGACTCGTGCCGGCGTTCAAGGAGACCGTCGAGGAACTGTTCGTCCGAGGGCTGGTCAAGGCGGTCTTCGCCACCGAGACGCTCGCGCTCGGCATCAACATGCCCGCTCGCACCGTCGTGTTGGAACGGCTGTCGAAGTTCAACGGCGAGACGCACGCCGACCTGACACCGGGGGAGTACACCCAGCTCACCGGACGGGCCGGCCGGCGCGGCATCGACGTCGAGGGCCACGCCGTCGTGCTGTGGAGCCCCGAGGTCGATCCCGGACGGGTGGCCGGCCTCGCCTCGACCCGCACCTATCCGCTGCGCTCGTCGTTTCGCCCGTCCTACAACATGGCCGTCAATCTCGTCGCCCAGATGGGACGGACGGCGGCTCGCCGGCTGCTCGAGTCGTCCTTCGCGCAGTTCCAGGCCGACCGTGGCGTGGCGGGCCTGGCCAAGCAGATCCGACGCAACGAGCAGACGCTGCGCGAGTACGAGCGCGAACTGACCTGCGAGCTCGGCGACATCCGCGAATACGCCCGGCTGCGGCGTGAGCTGTCCGAACGCGAGGCGGAGCTGTCGCGTCAAGGGGCGAAGAGCCGGCGTGCTGCCGTCGCGAAGTCGCTGGAGGCGCTGCGCCCGGGCGATGTCATCCGGGTGCCGTCCGGGCGGCGGGCCGGGCTCGCCATCGTGCTCGACCCGGGGGTTCACCCACGGGACGACCCGCGTCCACTGGTGGTGACCGAGCGGCGCTGGGCAGGCAGGTTGTCGATGATCGACTTCCCGGTCACGGCCGAGGTGCTGGGGACGGTGCGCGTGCCCAACAAGGCTGATTACCGCTCGCCGCAGGTGCGCCGCGACCTGGTGTCGAGCCTGCGGGCGCTGGACATCGCCGAGCCGGACCGTCCGCGCCGCAAGGCGGGCAGCGGCGCCGGTGACGACACCGAGGTGCTGCAGCTACGAGCAGCGCTGCGCGCGCACCCGTGCCACGGCTGCGCCGACCGCGAGCAGCACATGCGCTGGGCCGAGCGGTTCACGCGCCTCGAGCGTGACACCGACGACCTGCACCGGCGTATCGAAGGACGTACCGGTTCGCTGGGGCGCCGCTTCGACCGGATCTGCCGGATGCTCGACCAGCGTGGCTATCTCGCGCAGGACGAGACGACGCCGGCCGGTCGGCAGCTCGCGCGGATCTGGTCCGAGGCGGACCTGGTGATCGCCGAGTGCCTGCGCGCCGGCATCTGGGACCGCCTGGACGCCGCCGAACTAGCCGCGGTGGCCTCGGCGCTGGTCTACGAACCGCGCCGCGACGAGCAACCCGTCGAGCGGATCCCCACGACGGCGATGCGCGAGGCGCTCGCGACCACGGTGCGGATCTGGGCGCGAGTGGTCGACGACGAACAGGAGCTCGGGCTCGCGCCCAGCCGCGAACCGCAACCCGGGTTGGTCGCGGCGATGTACCGATGGGCACGCGGCGACCGGCTCGACGCGGCTCTCGACGCGGCCGCCGGAAGTGGCGGGGAGCTGTCCGCCGGCGATTTCGTGCGCTGGTGCAAGCAGGTGCTCGACCTGCTCGAGCAGCTCGCGGCGGTGCCCGCTCCGGGCAACGAACCCGAGCCGTTCGCCGCGACCGCACGCGCTGCCGCTGCGGCGGTGCGGCGCGGCGTGGTCGCCCAGAGCATGCAGGTCTGACGCCGCTTCGGGGCGGTAGCGTGATGGCTGCCGCTGAACCGACCGACACGACGGGGATACGAGGAATCAAGACGATGAGCGACTCGGGTGACTCTGGCAACACGGAGCACTACCCCGGCCAGCAGTGGCCGCAGCAGCACGACCAGCACTCCGATCAGCAGGCCGAGCAGACCCAGCAGTTCCAGCCCGCCGAGCAGCAGGCCGAGCCACCGGCCGAGCCGGCCGGTGAACAGCAGGATGCCAGCTCTGCGGACACGCAGTACATCCCGCTGCAGAAGCAGGATTCCGGCGGCGAAGGCCCGCAGCACACCACTGCCTTCGAACCGGCTTCCGACCCCGATCAGTCGTCCAGCCAGCCGTCCGGAGCCTCGGGTTGGGGCGCAGCCGGCGGGGGAGCGGCGGCGGGTGCGGCGGGCGGTTACGCCGCGGGCCAGTACGGCCAGCAGGCCTACGGCGGCCAGCAGGGCTACGGCGGCCAGCAGGGCTACGGCGCTCAGCAGCAGGGTTACGGCGAGCAGCAGCCCTCCTACGGGCAACAGGGGTACGGCCAGCAGCAGCCTGCGTACGGGCAGCCGGGGTACGGCCAGCAGTCGCCGTACGGGCAGCAGAGCTACGGCCAGCAGAACTACGGCCAGCAGGGGTATGGCCAGCAGCAGTCGCCGTACGGGCAGCAGGGCTACGGCCAGCAGGGGTACGGCCAGCAGCAGTCGCCGTACGGGCAGCAGGGCTACGCCCAGCAGAGCTACGCGCAGCAGGACCACGCGCCGGCGCAGCCGAAGAAGAAGGGCATGGGCGCGCTGCTGGCCGTGCTCGGCGCGATCGTCGTACTCGCGATCGTGTTCCTGGTGCTGTTCTTCGCGGTCAAGCCGAGCTGGCTGCGTCCGCTCAACCTCAGCCACACGGCCGTCGAGAACTACATCGAGGGCCCGAACTTCGGCGCATCGAAGGTCACCTGCAACGGCGGCAGCGACATCAGCGTCGCGTCCGGCAAGAAGTTCACCTGCCGCGACGGCAGCGGCAACGTCTACAACGTGACGATCACCGACGGCAACGGCACCTACACCGTCCAGGGGCCACCGCAGAAGTAGCCGCTCAGCCGGTCGCGGCGCGGATCGCGTTCAGCAGCCGGTTCAACGGCGCCTCGATCCCGAGCAGCTCGGACAGTTCGACGAGCCGCTCGGGATCGGCCGGCTCGCGCGGCAGCGCGTCGTCGACGTCAGGGATCTCCGCGTCCAGGCGCCCGCGCACGGCATCGGGGGCCACCTGCAGGTAGTCGCGCGCGGCGAGGATCTTCGTCAGCGCGCCGGACGGGAATCCGTCCGCGCGCGCCTCGGCAGCAGCGACGATGTCCTCGATCGCGCCGAAGCGGCTCACCAGCGCAGCAGCGGTCTTCTCGCCGACGCCCGGGACGCCGGGCAGGCCGTCGCTGGGATCGCCCCGCAGGATCGCGAAGTCGGCGTAGTGCGCCGGGGGGATGCCGTAGCTCTTCTCGACCTCGGCAGGTCCCATTGCGGTCATCTTCGCGATGCCCTTGCCGGTGTAGAGCACCGTGACCCGGTCGGTGGCGACAGCGAGCAGGTCACGGTCGCCGCTGACCACCTCGACGGTGTCGTCCTCGCGTGCGGCGACAGTCGCGATCACATCGTCGGCCTCGAAGCCTTTGGCTCCCGCGTAGGCGAGCCCGACCGCGTCGAGCACCTCGAGAAGCACTGGCACCTGCGGCGCCAACGTCTCCGGGACGTCTTCGCCGCCGCCCTTGCCGATGCGGTGTGCCTTGTAGGACGGGACGGCCCGCACCCGGAAGGCCGGCCGCCAGTCCAGGTCGAGGCAGGCCAGATGGCGGGTGGGCCGGCGCTTGTCGATGAGCGCGGCGGTCATGTCCAGGTAGCCGCGAACCGCGTTGACCGGACGGCCGTCCGGTGCGGTGATCGATTCGGGCAGCGCGTAGTAGGCGCGGAAGTAGAGGTTCGCCGCGTCGACGAGCATGAGCATTAGCTCAGTACACCGTCCGGCTCGGATCGCTGCTGCCGCGCACCACGATCTCGGTGGGCAGCACGACGTCGGCAGCGCCGTTCGGTTCCACCCCGTCGGCAGCCGGCGCGCTGATCGCGGCCAGCAACCGGGTGGACACGTCGAGCGCCTGCTCGGCGACAGGCTGCCGGACGGTCGACAGGTCCATCAGTTCGGCCGTCGGGTGATCGTCGAAACCGATGATCGCGACGTCCTCGGGCACCCGCTTGCCCAACCGCCGGAGCGCCCGCATCGCGCCGTAGGCCATCTCGTCGCTCTCGGCGAAGATCGCGGTGGGGGGCTCGGGGTTGTCCATCAGTGTGTAACAGGCCTGTTCGCCACCGGCCACGGTGAAGTAGCCGAGCACCTCGAGCGCGGGGTCCGCGCTCACCCCGACCTCGGCAAGCGCCACGCGGTAGCCGTCGGCGCGGTGCAGCGGCGGGGTGAAGCGCATCGGGTCGTCGGTGTCGCCGCCGATCAGACCGATGCGCCGGTGCCCGAGCCCGGTCAGATGACTGACGGCGGCCTTCGCCGAGGCGATGTCGTCGATGCGCGTCGAGAGCAGGCCGGGCTGGGCGAACCCGAGCACGCCCACCGGGCAGCCGAGCGAGCCGAGCGCGGAAACCTCGTCGTCGGAGAGCACCAGGCTCGCGACCAGCACGGCGTCGACGCGCTTGCGCATCGGCATGACGTCGAAGAACCGCGCGCGGCCGCCCTGATCGCCGAGGTTGTACAGCAGCAGGTCGTAGTCGGCCTTGCGCAGCGACGTCTCGACGGTATCGATCACCTCGGCGAAGAACCAGCGGTTGACGAACGGTACGACCACACCGACGGTGGCCGTCCGTCCGCTGGCCAGCCTCGCGGCGAACGGCGAGGCGACGTAGTCCAGCTGCGCGGCGGCGTCCAGGACCCGATGACGCGTGGAGCTCGCGACGTCGGGCAGCCCACGCAGGGCGCGCGACACCGTCGCGATCGACACACCTGCCAGCCGCGCGACGTCTTCGATGCTCGCTGCCACCGTCACGCCCCCGCCTGTGTTGATCCGGCAGACACCGGAAACGTTATCGACCTTCGCTGGCAGACTCTCCCGCGTGCGCACCCTCTACCGCAACGCCCGGTTCGCCCCCGGTGATCTTCGTGACGAAACCGCGATGCTGGTGGACGGCGCCACGATCGCCTGGATCGGGTCCGACGACGGCTCGGCGGCGGGGTCGCACGTCCGGGCCGTGGACCTCGGTGGCGCGCTGGTCACGCCGGCGTTCGTCGACGCGCACGTGCACCTCACCGCCACCGGGCTCGCTCTCACCGGCCTCGATCTGGCGGCGGCGCGCTCGCTGACCGAGGCGCTCGACCTGATCGAGCGGGCCGCCCGCGCCGGCCGCGGCCGTCCCGTGCTCGGGGGTGGCTGGGACGACACCCGCTGGCCGGAGCGCCGGCCGCCGACCGCCCGCGAACTCGACCGGGCCGGCTACGGCGGGCTGGTGTACCTCGCCCGGGTGGACGCGCACAGCGCCGTGGCGTCGTCTGCACTGCTCGCCGCCGTCCCGGGACTGTCCGACCTCGCCGGGTACCGGCCGGACGGGCATCTGACCCGGGTCGCGCACGATGCCGCGCGCACCGCCGCGCTCGCGGGGCTCGGGCAGGCCCGCACCGCCGAGCTGCAACGCGCGGCGCTGCAGCGCGCGGCCCGGCTCGGGATCGGCTGCGTGCACGAGATGGGGGGCCCGGCGATCTCCAGCGACGCCGATCTGGCCGGGGCGATCCGGCTGGGACGCAGCGAGCCGGTGCCCGAGGTGATCGGTTACTGGGGCGAGCTGTTCGGGATCGAGGCGGCCCGCGACCTGGGCGCGGCGGGTGCCGCG
>DATBTJ010000110.1:0-34461 GCA_036559305.1 Jatrophihabitans sp. | reverse complement strand
CCTCCCGGTCGATCGCGTAGGAGACCGCCCTGCGGACGTGCACGTCGTCGTAGGGTGCGCGCTTCTCGTTCATCAGGATGTAGTCGGTGCGGGTGGACGGGAACAGCGTCACCGTCGTGCCCTGGGTGCTCTTGATCTGGTCGATCGTGGACAGCGGCGGGTTCTCGTTGATCTGCGCCTGGCTGCCCTGCAGCATGACGTTGCGGGTGTTGTCGTCCGGGACGACCTGCCAGGTGACCGAGTCGAGGTAGGGCAGGCCGGCGCGCCAGTAGTCCGGGTTCTTCTTGAGCTTGAGCTTGCTGCCCTTGTCCCAGCTGTCCCACTGGAACGGGCCGGTGCCGACCGGGGCGTTGTAGAAGTCCTTCTCCGACTTGCCGCTGTAGTTGTCCGGGACGATGCCGTTGCTGGGGCAGGCGAGGTCGGCCAGCAGGGGCGCCCAGGGGTACTTGGTCTTGATGACGACGGTGTAGTCGTCCGGGGTGCTCACGTCGGCGATGGCGGAGTTGATGAACTCCCAGCCGCCCTTGGTCGAGCTCGCCTTGTCGAGGGAGAACTTGACGTCCTTGGACGTCATGGGCGAGCCGTTGTGGAACTTGATGCCCTTGCGCAGCGTGAAGGTCCAGGTGAGCTTGTCCGCGCTCTGCGTCCACTTGGTGGCCAGCCACGGCTCGACCGAACGGCCGTCCTTGCTGCCGATGGTGAGTGTCTCGTACATCTGCACGTACACCCAGATCGAGGCGTTGCTGAACACCATCGTCTTGTTCATGTCGACCGAGTCCTGCGCGCGGGCGAGCACCAGGTCGCCGCCCGACTTCTGCGGCCCGGTGGACGTGCTCATGCTGCCGGACCCCGTCGGCGCGCTGCCGCCGCTGTTCGGCGACGAGGAGCCGCCGCCGTTGCTCGTGCCACAGGCCGCCAGCAGCGCGGTGAGACCGACGCCGCCCATCCCGAGCGCGCCGAACCGGAGGGCGTTCCGGCGAGTGATCTCGTGGGCCTGGATCGCTTCCTGCCGGGCCGCTGCGGGGTCTTCAGAGTGGGGACGACGGCGCATCGTGGGTGCTCCTCGAGGACGGGTTCGCTCGCGGGACGGAGGCGAAGATTCCTGCACTGTATACAAGAGCGTGCACTGTATACAGTGTTCGCAGCGGCAAATTTTCGATTGCCGGCCCACCCCGGAAACGCCCTCGGCACAGGATAGGGATCGTCGTGCGCTTCACCGTCATCGGCTCCGGTGCGATCGGTGGCACGGTCGGTGCCCACCTCGTCCGGTCCGGCCACGACGTGCTGTTCTGCGACGCCGACCCCGACCACGTCCGGGCGATGAACGAGCACGGCCTGGCCATCGAGGGACCGGTCGAGCAGTTCGGCGTCCCCGCCCGCGCGGTGCTGCCCGCCGACCTGCCGGACACCCTGTACGGCGTGGTCCTGGTCGCGGTCAAGACCCACTTCACCGAGTCCGCCGCCGACCTGTTGCGCGGGCGGCTGGCCGACGACGCCGTCGTCGTCTCGTTGCAGAACGGTCTGACCGCGGACGTGCTCGAGGCCGCCGCCGGCCCCGGCCGGGTGATCGCATGCTTCGTCAACTTCGGCGCCGACTACCTCGGGCCCGGCCGGATCGTGCAGGGCAACGTCGGCACGTTCCGCATCGGCGAACTGGACGGCGCCCTGACGCACCGGCTGCGCGAGATCGCCGAGGCGCTGCCGTACGCGCAAGAGACCGACAGCATCCTCGGCTACCTCTGGGGCAAGGAGGCCTACGGGTCGATGCTGTTCGCCGGCGCCGTCTCGGACCTCTCGATCGCCGATCACCTCGAGGACCCGCGCTACCGGCCGCTGATGCTCGCCGTGGCTCGCGAGGTGCTCGCCCAGGCGCCGGTCGTCCCGCTCGGCTTCGACGGCTTCGAGCCCGACGACCTGGAGGGCTCGCTGGATCGGCTGGTCGGGTTCAACCGGGCCAGCGCGAAGTCGCACAGCGGCATCTACCGCGACCTGATGGTGCGGCGCCGGCGCACCGAGGTCGGCGAGCAGCTCGACGTCCTGACGGGGCCGCTGACCCACTACGTCGGCGCACTGATCCGCGCGATCGAGCGCGGCGAGCGCACCTGCGAGCGGGCCAACCTCGACCTGCTCGCCGCCTACGAGCGGCTCGAGCGGGTCGGCCGGCCGCTGCACGCGGTGGTGCGCGCCCTCCCGGCGCCGGCCCGTGCCGCCGACGGCCCGCTGCACGGACTGCCGGTCGCGGTCAAGGACATGATCGACGTCGCGGGCGAGGTGCGCGGCAACGGCAATCCGGCTTGCGCCGGCGACCCGCCCGCCGAGCGCGACGCCCCGACCGTCGCCGCGCTGCGCGCCGCGGGTGCGGACGTGTTCGCGCTGACCAGCCTGCTCGAGTACGCCGCGGGGGCGCCGCACCCGGACGTGCCTGAAGCACGGAACCCGCGCCGCCCGGACCGCACCGCCGGCGGGTCGAGCGGCGGCTCGGCGGCGCTCGTCGGCGCCGGCGTGTGCGCCGCCGCCCTCGGCACGGACACCGGCGGCTCCATCCGCATCCCGGCGGCCTACTGCGGCGTGGTCGGAGTCAAGCCCAGCCACGGGCTGCTCGCCCTCGACGGTGTCACGCCGCTCGCACCGAGCCTCGATCACGTCGGCGTGCTCACCGACGGCGTGGCCACCGCCGCGCGGGTGCTGTCAGTGCTGGCCGGTGCGGACCTCGGTGCCGCGCCGCTCGAGCGTCCGGTCCGGCTCGGCGTGCTGCGCGGCCAGCTCACCGATGACCGCGTCGAGCCCGAGGTCGCCCGGGTGACCACCGCTGCGCTCGACCGGCTCGCGGCGCAGGGCGCCCAACTCGTCGATGTCGATGCCGGGGTTCTCGCCGAGCTCGGCGAGCTGCTGCTGGACCTGCTGAGCTACGAGGCCTGGCAGGTGCACGGCGAGCGCGTCACGCGCGAGCCCGGCCACTTCGGCGCCACGACCCTGCGCCTGCTGCGAGCGTGCGCCGAGGGGACGCGCGAGGCGCACGACGCGGCCCTGCGGCGCCGGGCCGAGCTGGCCCCGCGTGCCGCCGAGCTGCTCGCCGGTGTCGACGCCCTCGCCGGCCCGGCGCTCGCGTTCGTCGCGCCGGCGCAGACGCCGCCGGTCGATACCGCCGAGGGCGAGCTCGAGGGGCTGTTCACCGGGCCGTACAACGTCACCGGCCAGTCCGCCCTCGTGCTGCCCTGCGGCACGACCGCGGACGGCCTGCCGGTCGCCCTGCAGCTGGCCGGCCCGGTCGGCGGCGACGCCGAGCTGCTCCGCGTCGCGGCCGCTGTCGAGGCCGCCCTCGCCCCGTGATCGAACTCTGAAAGGACCTTCGTGCGCGCAGCCCTGTACCTCGATGCCGGCAAGGTCGTCGTCGACGACGTCCCCGACCCGGTCCTGCAGCAACCGACCGACGCCATCGTGCGCGTCGTGCGGTCCTGCGTCTGCGGCAGCGACCTGTGGGCCTGGCGCGACACCTTCAAGCGCGCGGAACGCTCGCGGCTCGGGCACGAGTTCATCGGCGTCGTCGAGAAGGTCGGGTCCGACGTCGGCAACCTGGCGCCGGGCGACTTCGTCATCGCGCCGTTCTGTTACGGCGACGGCACCTGCGAGTACTGCCGCGCGGGGCTGCAGTCGTCGTGCCTGAACGGCGGTGGCTGGGGTGCTCCGGGTGAGGACGGCGCCCAGGGCGAGGCGCTGCGCGTGCCCTACGCCGCGGCCAACCTCGCCGTCGTTCCGGACGGTTCGCCGGACCTGCCCGAGGAGCGCCTGCTCGCGCTGCTGTCGTTGTCGGACGTGATGGCGACCGGCCTGCACGGTGTGCGGATGGCCGGCGTCACCGAGGGGTCGACCGTGGTCGTCGTCGGCGACGGCGCGGTCGGGTTGTGCGCCGTGCTCGCGGCCCGGGCGATCGCCGGTGCCGAGCGGGTCGTGCTGCTCAGCCGGCACGAGGCGCGCCAGGGCGTCGGCCGGCGCTTCGGCGCGACCGACGTCGTGCCGCAGCGCGGGCAGGAGGCGATCGACGCCGTCCACGACCTGATCGGACTCGGCGCCGCGCACGTGGTGGAGGCCGTCGGCACGCCCCAGTCGTGGGAGACGGCGCTCGGCGTCGCACGCGACGGCGGCCAGGTCGGCGCGGTCGGGGTCCCGCACGTCACCCCGTCGATCGAGCTGAAGCCGCTGGTGATCCGCAACCTCGGCGTGCGCGGCGGCATCGCGCCGGTGGGCCACTATCTGCCCGATCTGGTGCGCCGGGTGGTGGCCGGCGAGCTGGACCCGTCCCCGGTGTTCGACCGGACCCTGCCGCTCGCCGACATCTCCGAGGCCTACGGGCTGATGGACCGGCGCGAGGCGATCAAGGTCGCGCTGGTGCCCTGAGCCGTCACGGCCAGACCCGCTCCAGCGCGCGCAGGATGTTGCCACCGAGTACGCGCGCGATCTCGGCGTCGGTGAGCCCGCGGCGCACCAGCCAGCCGGTGATGTTCGCGAAGTTCTCGACGGGCGACTCGAGGCCCGCGACGTAGGGCACGCGCGGGTGTTCCGGCGCGGCCGAGGTCGCCGCGGACAGCAGGTGGGCGAAGGTCGTGTGCAACCCGACGTGGTCGCCGAACAGGGTGTCCGGGCCGAAGGCGACGTGGTCGAGGCCGACCAGTTCGGCGATGTAGTCGAAGTGGTCCATCACCGAGGCGATGCTGTGCTCGCGGTGCGCCTGGCTGATCGTGGTGTGCGGCGCGGCGGACATCCCGATCACGCCGCCGGTGTCGGCGACCGCGCGCAGCACGTCGTCGCCCTTGAGCCGCGGGATGTCCCACAGCGCGCGTGCGCCGGCGTGCGTCATGAACACCGGTGCGCTGCTCGCGGCGCACGTCTCGAGGCCGGTGCGGTCGGACGAGTGCGAGATGTCGATCGCGAGACCGACCGCGTTCATGCGCTGCACCGCGCGGCGGCCGAACGCGGTGAGCCCGCCGTCTCCGGGGTCGCCGAGGCCGGCGCCCAGGGTGTTCGACTCGTTGTAGGCGATTCCGATCTGGCGCAGCCCGAGTCCGAACAGCACGTCCAGGCGATCGAGTTCGTTCTCGATCGGCGTGGCCGCCTCCAGGCCGAACACCAACGCGATGCGGCCGGTGCGCTTGGCGTCGTGCAGATCGGCAACGGTGCGCCCCACGACGACCTGCTGCTGGTGGGCCAGATCGGCCTGGCGCATGCCGAGGTCGGTGACGACGTCGTCCCAGCGCCACGGTGCATGGCCGGTGACGCACGCCGTGCCGTCCATCATGTTGTCGAAGACGACGGTCATGCCCGAGCGGGCCAGCCCCTCGAAGGCGGTGTGCTGCCGGCCGGTGCGGTTGTAGTCGGGCGTCTGCGCCATGTCGCGCGGGAAGCGCACCGGGTGGTCGTGCAGGCTGATCACGATGTTGTCGGCGAGCAGCCGCGCCGCGCGGACCCGCTGCTGCTCGTCGAGGCCCAGCTCGTACGCGGGGACGCGGTCGTACTCGTCGTCGAGGTCGAACCGGGGCACCGCGTCCGGTTCGAGGTAGTCGTAGGAGCGGTAGCTCATCGGGTCGCCAGCCGGTGCTCGCCCTCGGCCAGCAGCCGGAACAGCTGCTCCCACGCCTGCATCCCTTCGCGCAGCCGCGGGATGCGCAGGAACTCGTTCGGTGCGTGCAGCAGCTCGTCGGCGGTCGAGAACGAGAAGAACAGCGTCTTCGCGCCGAGCGCTTCCTCGAACAGGACGGTGGCCGGCAGCGTGCCGCCGATGCGTGCGAGCAGCACGTCCTGCCCGGGGTAGACGTGTTCGAGGGCCGCGCTCGCCGCACGGATCGCCGGGTGATCGGCGTCGATGGTGTACGCGGGCACCGCGCCGGGCTCGACGTCCACGCGCACGCGCACCCCGTCCGCGGGCTGGGCGAGCACGTGCTTCTCGATGGCCTGCGCGACCCGAGCCGGGTCCTGGCCGGGCACGAGTCGGCAGGTGACGTGGGCCCGGGCCTGGTCCGGGATGACGGTGTACCAGCCGCCGCCGGTGATGCCGTTCACCTCGAGGGTGGGCCGGGTCCACAACCGCTGCAGGGTGGACAGCCCGGGCTCGCCGTGCAGCCGCTCGACGCCGAGATCGGCGGCGTAGTCGGCCTCGTCGAAGGGCACCGCGTCGATGTGCGCCAGCTCGTCCGGGTCCGGCGCGCTCATCCCGTCGGTGAACCCGTCCACCGCGATCCGCCCGTCCGCGTGGTGCAGCGATGCGACGATCCGGGCCAGCGCGTGCACCGGGTTGGCGACCGTGCCGCCGTAGCGCCCGGAGTGCAGGTCGCGGTTGGCGCCGGTGACCGCGATGTCCAGCGCCAGCAGGCCTTTGGACGCGACCGAGACCGACGGCTCGGACGGGCGCCACATCGCGCCGTCGGCGGAGATCACGAGGTCGGCGCGCAGCTCGTCGGCGTGCGCGCGGACGAACTCGGGCAGGTGCGGGCTGCCGATCTCCTCTTCGCCCTCGAACAGGAACCGGACGTTGAGCGGCAGCCGGCCCTCCTGGGCGAGGAACTGGCGCATCACCTCCAGCGCGATGTACACCGGCCCCTTGTCGTCGGTGACGCCGCGGCCGCGCAGCACGCCGTCCTCGACGGTGAGCTCGAACGGCGGGGTGCGCCACTGCGCGGGATCGCCGGTGGGCTGCACGTCGTAGTGCCCGTAGACCAGCACCGTGGGTGCGCCGGGCGCGCCCGCCCACTCGCCGATCACGGCGGGGTGGCCGCCGGTTTCGAGCACCTGCGGCGTGGCGAAGTCCAGCCGCTGCACCAGCCACCGGGTCGCGGCGTCCATCGTCGGGCGGTCGGCGTCGCGGCTGATGCTGGGGATCGCGACGTACTCGCGCAGCTCGTCGACCCAGCGTTCGTCGTCGTCAAAACAGAGCATGTCCACCATCGATCGAGATCGTCTGTCCGGTCACCCAGGCCGCATGGTCCGAGACGAACCAGCGCACTCCGTTGGCGATGTCCGCAGGTGTGCCCAGCCGGCGCAGCGCGATGCCCGCCACGAGCTCGGCCTGGCCCTGCTCGCCGTAGCTTTCCCACTGCCGCTGCGTGGTCGGGTTCGACAGCACGAAGCCGGGCGCGATGCAGTTGACGGTGATGTTGTGCGGGCCGAGTTCGTGCGCCATCTGCCGGGTGAATCCGATCTGGGCGGCCTTCGCGGTCGTGTAGGCCTGGATGCCGGTCAGGCTGACGCTGCGGCCGGCGCCGGAGGAGATGTTGACGATGCGGCCCCAGCCGGCTGCCTTCATCCGGGCGGCCACGGCGCGGGTGCAGACGAACGTCGAGCGCAGGTTCGCGTCGAGCACCGCCTGCCAGCCGTCGTCGGTCACGTCCTCGATGGGACGGTGGGTCTGGCCGACGACGCCGCCGGCGTTGTTGACCAGGATGTCGACCGAGGGCAGCTCGGCGACCGCCTGCGCGACGGCGTCGGCGTCGGTGACGTCGACCGGGCGGTCGGTCTCGATGCGGTCCAGGCCGACCACGTGCGCGCCGTCCTCGGTGAGCGCGGCCGCGATGGCCGCACCGATGCCGTGCGCGGTGCCGGTGACGATCGCGGTCCGCCCGCTCAGTGGCCCGGTCACGACAGCTCCGCCCAGCCGGACTCGACCAGTTCGCGGACCTCCGCGACGCCGGTCTGCCAGATCTCGTCCATGACCTCGTCGGACAGCGCGTAGGACCCGCCGAAGCTGCCGTCGCCGGTCAGCTCGCGCACGTCCGACCAGCTCGCCTGCGCCACCAGCTCGCGGGGCACGATCGGCTTGCCGCCCGCAGGCAGTTCCACGCCGGGCAGGCGCGTCCAGGGGAAGTTCTCGAACCAACCGCCGTGCGTGGGGTCGGCCTCGTGGCTCGCGGCCAGCGCGGCGACCCGGGGCGCGGCGTACCAGCTGGTGAACACCACCTGCACGCGCGGCTCGCGCGGCGCGCTGAGCCATTCGCGGATCAGGCCCTGCACGGGGGCGTTGCCG
Source organism: Jatrophihabitans sp. (assembly GCA_036559305.1). GTDB lineage: Bacteria > Actinomycetota > Actinomycetes > Mycobacteriales > Jatrophihabitantaceae > RYN-133. The sequence continues at coordinate 26,450 of DATBTJ010000110.1, read as the reverse complement.
CCGTGGCCGTTGACGATCGCGATGCGGCGAAAACCCTGGAAGGCGAGGGTGTCCAGTAGATCGCGCAGGACCTCGAGGTAGGTGCTGATCCGCAGCGTCATGCTGCCCGGGAAGGCGCGGAAGTAGGGCGCCATGCCGAAGGGCAGCACCGGCAGCACCGGCACGCCCAGCGGCTCGGCCGCCTCGACCGCGACGCGCTCGGCGAGGATCGCGTCGGTGCCGAGCGAGAGGTGACCGTGTTGCTCGGTCGACCCGATCGGCACGACGACGCGGTCATCGCCGTCCAGATACGCCTCGATCGTCTGCCAGTTCGTGTCCCAGAGCCGCACTCGAGCCTCGCCGCCGTTCCATCGGTATCTGTGCACTGTATGCAATCAGCATTTCAGAGATTGCACCACCGGCACCAGGGTCAGACCCGCGCGGGCAGTCGGGACAGCAGGCGCACCAGTTCGTCGCGGCCGGCGCGCAGCACGGTCGCGGCGGCGTCGGCGGCACGATCGGGGTCGCGCTTGACGATCGCCGACTGGACGGCCCGGTTGCGGCGCAGCGAGCGGGCGACGTATCCCTCGGAACCGCGCACGGTCAGATCCCAGTACCGGAGCGAAGCCTTCCACGACCGCTCGGCGAAGCCGAACAGGACCCGGTTCGGGCAGCCGTCGAGCAGGTCCCAGTTGAAATCCTTCAGCGATTCGACGTAGGCGGAGGCGTCGTGCGACTCGGCGGCCGTGCGCATGTGCGCGAAGGACGCGCCGATCCGGTCGGCCCGTTCGCTCGTCATCGCCGCAACCGACAACCGCACACACTCCGGTTCCAGCAACAGCCGGCAGGAGTAGAGATCGGCCGCCTCGGCCCCGTCAAGTTCGGTGACGAAGGCGCCGCGCCGTGGCTCGATGGTGATCAGGCCCTCGCGGGAGAGGTCGCGCAACGCCTCGCGCACCGGCGACCGGCTGACGCCCATCTGGTCGGCCAGCGCGACCTCGGCCAGCTTCTGGCCCGGCTCGATGTCGCCGTTGAGGATCCGCTCGGTGATCCAGTCCGCAGCCGACTTCGCGAGCGACGAGTGCATCAGGGTGGGCGGGGCCGGTCGACCGGTTGTCGGGCTCATGGGCTCTCCTGGCGGGCTGATCATCAGCACCTGTTGTTCATTACATACTGTCTATCAGGAACTCGTGCTGGCACGGTGGAACCGTTCTAGCCGTCGCGAGGCCACTTTGAAAAGGACGACGTGTGAGCCATTCAGTCGCCGAGGACCTGACTGCTGCGGGCCGGCGCTTCTTTCATGCCGCGCAATCCGGGGATCCGCTCAATGCCACGCTGCTCGGCGTCGAGGGTTTCGACGACCAGCTCGGCGATCCCTCGCGCGCAGGTACGGACGCGACGGTGCGCGAACTGCGTGCGATCCATGACGCGGTCGTCGCGCTCGACGGTGCGCCGCTCGACGACGCGCAGCGCACCGAGCGCGACGTGCTGCGGTGGCTGGTCGAGGGCTCGCTCGCCGACTTCGAGCACAGCCTCTGGGAGGGCAACGCGTCGGCAGCGGGCTACGTGTCGCCGCAGTCGCTGATCTTCCAGGCGATCCCGGCCGCGCCGATGGCCGCGCCCGGCGCGGTCGACGCGTGGCTGACCCGGCTGCGCGACCTGCCGGCGTTCATCGAGGCGATCGGGACGCGGTACCGGGTTGCTGCCGCCGACGGCCGGCCGCCGACCGCGGTGGGCGTGGCGCAGGCACTCACCCAGCTCGACCAGCACCTGCGCCGGCCGGTCGAGCAGGACGTGCTCGTGACGGTGCCGTTGCCTGCGGACAGCGACGCGGCCCGGCAGGTGGCCGCCGAGCTGGTCGAGAGCGGGGTGCGGCCGGCCCTGCAACGGCTGGCCGGCGTGCTGGACGAGCTGCGTGCGGTGGCGCGCGACGACGACCATGTAGGAATCAGCGAGATCGCCGGGGGCGCCGAGGGCTATCGCGCCGCGGTGCGCCGGCACACCACGACCGACCTCACGCCCGAGCAGATCCACCGGATCGGGCTCGACGTCCTGGCCGACCTCGAGTCCGAGTGGGCCGAGGTCGGTGCCCGGGCGCTCGGTACCGACGACGGTGCCCGGATCCGGGCCCGGCTGCGCGACGATCCGTCGCTCCGTTTCGAGAGCTCGGCCGAGATCGTCGCCGTCGTGCGGGCCGCGCTCGAGCGCGCCGAGGCGGCGCAGCCGCGCTGGTTCCCGGAACTGGCCATCGGCGCGTGCGCGATCGAGGAGATCGATCCCGCCGAGGCGGACAACGCCGCACTGGCCTACTACCGGCCACCGTCGGCCGACGGCAGCCGCCCGGGGGCGCACTGCATCCTCACCACCGACCCGCAGGACCGGTTCAGTTACGAGTACGAGACGCTCGCCTTCCACGAGTCCGTGCCCGGACATCACCTGTCCATCGCGTCCGCGCAGCAGCTGACCCACCTGCCGCCGCACCGTCGCTACGTCGACGCGCAACTGTGCGCCTTCATCGAGGGATGGGGCCTCTACAGCGAGCGGCTCGCCGACGAGATGGGCCTCTACTCCTCCGACCTCGCCCGGCTCGGCATGCTCTCCTTCGACGCGTTGCGGGCTTGCCGGCTCGTCGTCGACACCGGGATGCATGCGCTGGGGTGGTCGCGCACGCGCGCCGCGCAGTTCATGTGGGACCACACGGCCACCACCCGCGCGAACGTGCGCAACGAGATCGATCGCTACATCGGTTGGCCCGGTCAGGCGCTGTCCTACCTCATCGGCCGCCGCGAGATCCGCCGGCAGCGCGAGCTGGCGTGGGCGGCGCTCGGCGAGCGTTTCGACGTGCGCGAGTTCCACGGCGTGGTGCTCGGCGAGGGGCCGGTGCCGCTGCCTGTCCTCGCCGATCTCGTCGAGCGGTGGGTGCAGCGCGCCGGTTGAGCTCGAGCGGTCAGTGCCCGATCGAGGCGGCCGGCCAGATCGCGCCCAGCGCCAGGCCGAGCAGGAACAGCCAGCCGAACGCGCGGTTGTGGACCAAGCAGACCCGGTGGTACCAGAGCGGCCAGCCGACGTAGCCGGCCGGCGGCTCGGCGGGTGCGGGCGCGGCCATCACCCGCAGGGCGCGCACGGCCCGCGGCGCGGCCAGGATCACCACGGCGACGAACGGCGAGAGCGCGCCGGTCAGGATGCCGACGATCACGAAGACGTACATCAGCAGCACGCTGGTCTGGTTGAGCACGCGCGCGCCGCGCTCGCCCATCAGCACCGGCAGGGTGTGCTGCGACTGCGAGATGTCGAAGCTGCGCTGGTCGATGTGCTTGCCCACCAGGATCGACATCACGCCGAGGCCGTAGGGGACGGAGGCGAGGAACGCCAAACCCGACCAGTGCCCGGTGATGACGTAGTAGCCACCGCCGATCATCAATGGGCCCCACACCAGGAAGGCCGCGACCTCGCCGAGGCCGAGTTCCTTCAGCGCGCGCGGTGCCGCGTCGTAGGCGTAGAGCAGCACGCCGCCGATCGCGGTGAGCAGCAGGGCCGGCCAGCCGCGCAGCACGACGAAGTACACCGCGATGGCCGCCGCGACGACCGCGAGCACCGCGAGCCCGGTGGCGAGGAAGCGCATCGTGAAGGCGCCGCTCGCGACGGGGTGCAGCGTGTAGCGGCGGCGCGGCGAGTCCTCGGTGTCGTGGCCGCGGCGGTAGCCGAAGTAGTCGTTGGACAGGTTGCTGATCGCGTGCAGCACCAGGTAACCGAGGAACACCAGGACGAACGGCACGACCTCGAAGCGGCGGTCGGTGGCGGCGAGCAGTCCGGCGATGCCGGCGGCCTGCGCCGAGATCACCAGGATCACGCTGCGGGCGGCGTAGAGGAAGCGGGCGACCGGGTCGAGCCCGCTCAGGTCGTGCGCGGTGGCCGGGTAGAAGCCGGTGAACGCACCGACCCATGCTCCCGGCCCGCGCTTGGGCTTGCTTCCCAGCGGTGGTGCGGCGGCGGACATGCACCAACGGTACGACGGCCCGGCGGCCGGGCGCGAACAGCTACACGCGGGTGTGCGCTGGATCAATGACGACCCGGCCGGCGTCGAGCTCGACGACGTCGTCGCAGATCTCGACCACGTCGCGGTCGTGCGAGGCCAGCACGACGATCGTCCCGGTACGGGCGTGCGCGGTGAGCAGCGCGACGATCCGTTCGCGGTTGTCGGCGTCGAGTTCGGACATCGGTTCGTCGGCGAGCAGGACGCCCGGGGCCGACACCAGCGCCCGCGCCACGGCGACCCGTTGTTGCTGCCCGCCGGACATGTCGTCGATGAGGTGGTCGGCGACGTCGCTGAGCCCGACGGCGGCCAGCACGCCGTCCGTCCGCTCGTGCACCTCGGCGCGGTCGACCCCGCGGGCCTGCAGCGCGATCGCGACGTTCTCCCGCCCGGTCAGCGCCGTGACCAGCCCGTAGCCCTGTAGCACCAGCCCGACCCGACGCCGCAGCGTGAGATCGCCCGGCCGCACCGGGACATCGTCGAGCGTGACCTCGCCCGCGCTCGGGACGAGCAGACCGCCGAGCAGGCCGAGGAGGGTCGACTTGCCCGCCCCGGACGGGCCGGCGAGGGCCAGCAGGCGGCCCGCCCGCGCGTCCAGGTCGACGTCGTCGACGATCGCGCGATCACCGATCCGGTAGCCGAGCCCGCGCGCCGAGAGGATCACGACGCACCGTCCTCGCGGCGGCGCAGCGTGATGGTGTCGGCGTCGTGGGTGACCTCGAGCATCGTGCCGGGCGCGAACTTCTCGCGGGCCTCGGGCGGCAGCTGCAGCGACCCGTCGCGGCCGAAGACCGCGAAGTCGCGGCCGTGCCGGCCCTCGGCGCCGACCCGGCCGTCGCGGATCGTGACCGTGCGTCCCGACTGCCGGGCGATGTGCGGGTGACGGTCAGGCCGTGGGCCCGCAGCCGCGCCGCGAGATCGGCCGGCGCGGCCGACGAGGCGAACACCGCGTACTGCGTCTGGCTGGTCAGCCCGGCGCGCATGGCGAGCACCGCGGTGTCGAGGTCGACGAGAACGCCGGTGCGGTCGAGCATCGGCAGGCTCACCGCGGTCGTGAACCCGTCGAGCGACACCGGGGCGCTGTCCAGGCCGAAGGAGGTGACGTCGTGGATGCTGTTGCCTCCGTCCGTCGTGGCGGTGCCGGAGGCGATCACGGCGGGGATGCCGGCGGGGGTGTCCCGCGAGAGCAGCGTCGGCCACGAGCCGGTGCCGTCCGGGCGCAGCTGCACGGTCAGGCCGCCGTCCTCGGACGGGGTCAGCCGGGCCAGCCCGGTCCCGTCCGCGCGCCAGCGGGCCGGTTCGTCGAATCCGGGCACCGTTCGACCGGCACCGGTCACTGCCGAGACGGTGGCGTCGATCGCGGCGTTCGGTGCGAGTTGGCCCTTGCCCGCGGGCCTGGCCGCGAGGGCGAGATCGGTGACGCGGCACGGCGCGGTGCACAGCGGCGACACGCGGTGATCAGCGCCTCGTCGGTCGCGTTGTCGGACAGGCAGTGTCCACTGACCACATGGACGTTGCTGCACAGGTGGTCGAGGGCGGCGAGCTCGGTGCCGTAGGTGACGTGGCCCTTCCAGGTGATCGGGGCGTTCTCCGAGTACACCGGCGGGTCGAACCAGCGGCGGTCGCTCGCCTGGGTGGCGAGCTGCCGGATCGCCGTCGCCCAGTTCAGCTGCGCCGGGCCGATCGTGGTCTCGCGGCGGATGCGCAGGTCGCGCTGGGTCTGCGGGGCGTGGGTGAGCCGTTGCGAGAGGGCGGTCTGATCGACGGCGTGCAGGTAGATCGGGCCGACGGCGCCGGCGGTGATCCCGATCAGCGCGACCGCGAAGACTGTCGCAGAGGCAGCCGCCCGCCAGCGGAGGGCGCGCAGGGCGAGCACGAACGAGAGCACGGTCGATCTTGTCCAGGTGACGTGGTCAGCGGTCAAGATCACCGCCGTAACATGAGGCTAACGATTCGTACTGGGGGAACGCCGGTGGCAAAACAGCATCGCTACACGGCCACGGTCGAGTGGACGGGTAATCGCGGTGAGGGAACGGCGAGTTACCGCTCCTACGACCGCGACCACGAGATCACCGCTGAGCACGTGACGCCGATTCTCGGCTCGTCCGACCCGGCCTTTCGCGGTAACCCGTCCCGGTGGAATCCGGAGCAGTTGCTGCTCGCGTCGGCGTCGCAGTGCCACATGCTCGCCTACCTGCACCTCGCGGCCGTCAACGGCGTGGTGGTCACGGCCTACGTCGATCATCCGACCGCGGTGTTGACCGAGGACGGCGGCGGCCACGGCGGCCGGTTCACCGAGATCGTGCTGCATCCGCTCGTCACGGTCACCGACGAGGCGATGGTGAGCATCGCCGACGGGTTGCACGCGCAGGCCAACGCCGAGTGCTTCATCGCCAACTCCCTCGACGTGCCGGTCGGGCACGAGGCACGTACCCGGGTGCGGGAGGCGTCATGAATGCACCGCTGACCCGCACCGCTGCCTCGGACGCGGTCGAGCCGATCGGGTGGCGCTACCTGCTCGGGGCCTACCAGACCTGCGTGATCACCGACGATCTCGCGGGCGCGGTGGGGGCCGCGGCCTGCGCGGTGGCGGCGTGCGGCATCGACGCGGACACCCACCTGCGGGTGGACGTGCGTCCCGGCCGGGTGGATCTCGTGCTTCAGGACTTGAGCACCGGGGCGGTCGTCGCCCGCGATGTGGAACTGGCCTTCGGCATCACCGACTCGATCCGCGATCTCGGTTTCGACACGGTCGCCGCGCCGTTGACCAGCCGTCCGGTGCAGATGCTCGAGATCGCGATCGACACGCTCGACATCGCCGCGATCCGTCCGTTCTGGAAGGCGGTGCTCGCCTACGTCGACGATCCCGGCCCGGACGCGCCGCAGAACGCGCTGGTCGACCCGCTGCGCGAGGGGCCGGCGTTCTGGTTCCAGAAGATGGACCAGCCACGCCCGCAGCGCAACCGGATCCACTTCGACATCACGGTCGCCCACGACCAGGCGCAGCAGCGCATCGCCGCGGCGCTCGCGGCCGGCGGCACGATGGTGTCCGACGCGGCGGCCCGCAGCTTCTGGATCCTCGCCGACGTCGAGGGCAACGAGATCTGCGTGTGCACGTGGCAGGACCGCGACCCGCTCTGATCGGCGCATCGTCTTCCTCGGCTAGGTTCGCGTCATGACGGACACGATCGATCGGGCGTTGGTCCTCGCCGGCGGTGGGGTCGGGGGGATCGCCTGGCTGCTCGGTTTCGCCGACGGGCTGCGCCGACAAGGGGTGGACGTGACGGCGGCAGATGTGTTGATCGGGACGTCGGCGGGGTCTGCGGTCGCGGCGCAGCTCGCCACCGGACAGCTCGAGGCCGCCGTCGGCATGCAGCTGTCGGAGCAGACGTCGGAGCTGTCGGTGCAGTTCGACATTGACGCGTTCTTCGCGGAGATGGCCGCGGCGATCGAGCAGGCGACCGATCGCAGCGACGCGTCGCGCCGGGTGGCGAACCTGCCGCTGGTCAACACGTCCGCGACGGCCGAACAGCGCCGGGCCGCCGTCGCCGCACGGTTGCCGGTGATCGATTGGCCGGACCGGGATCTGCGCATCGTCGCCGTCGCGCGCGACACCGGCGAGCGGGCGGTGTTCGACCGCACGAGCGGCGTCGGGCTGGTCGACGCGGTGCTGGCGAGCTGTGCGGTGCCCGGGGTCTGGCGGCCTGTCCCGATCGGCGATCGCGAGTACGTCGACGGCGGCGTGCACTCGTTCTCGAATGCTGATCTGGCCGCCGGTGCGCAGCGCACGCTGTTGCTGGTCCCGGGGCTCGTCCAGCCGCAGACGCAGCAGCTGCTAGAGGAGGAGATCGCGGCTCTTGCGCCGGGAAAGTGCCTGGTGATCGCGGCCGACGCCGAGTCGGTGGACGCCATCGGCCCCAACCCCCTCGACCCCGCGCGCCGCGCTGTCTCGTATGCCGCCGGCGTCACGCAGGCCGAGCGCGCCGGTGGTGAACTCGGCGAGTTCTGGAACGCGCCCGGGTGACCGCCTGATCGAGCAGAGCGCCGCGTGCGCTGACGTGGCCTGCTACGCGACTTCGATTGGGCGGGCGGGCCTTCGCCGTGTTCGTTGGTGTCGTTCGGAAGTGCACTGCCGTGCCAGGACGACCGGCGTTGCCCGTAGCCGACGCCGCCTGACCGACCAAGCGTCGGACAGGCCTTCACGACCGGACCGTCAGGTCGCCGCCAACGTCCGCACGACGACGACCGGACACGGCCCGTTCCGGACGCAGTACTCCGCGACCGAGCCGAGCAGCATCCCCGGGAACGCCGCCCGTCCCCGCGCCCCCACGACGAGCAACGCGGCGTTCTCGGCCTGGGTCAGCAGCGACGGCCCGGGCGGGCCCTGGACGACGTGCTTGCTGATGTCCAGATCGGGGAACTCGTCACGGACGGTGGCGACGGCCTCGTCGAGCGTCCGGGCGGTGTCGCCCGCCGGGTCGGCGCCCGGCGGAACCCGGGTGACGTAGCTCGGCCAGCGCCAGCTCGCCACGACCCGCAGCGTGGCGCCGGTCATGTTGGCCTGCCCGGCAGCCCAACGCAGCGCGTCGTCGCTGCCCTCCGAGCCGTCGATGCCGACGACGATGACGGGCGTCGGCGCGGTCATGCGCGGGCCTCCTCGTCGTCATCGTGCGGTTCGACCTTGAGCGGGTTCAGCTTGAACCAGACCAGGAAGAACGCGCCGAGGAGCAACATCCCGAGGCCGAGCCACAGGTTGATGTTGATGTCGGCGGCCTTGTGCAGGTTCTTGTCGGAGGTGAACAGCCCCGCGACCGTCAGCATGACGCCGTAGACCACGAACAGCCCACCGATCATCAACCGGATGTCGAACAGGCGTGCGGCCGCCGACTTCGGGGTGTCGGCCGACGATGACTTCTGGGTATCCGCCACGATGCTCGCCTCCTAGACGAAGAGGATGGACAGGACAGCGGTGATCCCGAGCGACAGCCCGCCGAGCACCTTGGGCGACTTCCACCACGGCGGTTTGGGCACCGAGGCGGGGTCCGGGGCGTTCGGATCGGGGATACCCCACACCAGGCCGGCGAGCTCCTCGCGTGGCTTCGGCTTGGTCACCAGCGAGACGATCACGGTGACGACAGCGTCCGCGACGAACGCGGCGATCGCGCCGTAGAAGTTCGCCATCTGCGCATTGATGTCCGCGTGCGAGGTGACCGTGCCGCCGGGATAGAAGTAGCCGATGTTGTACGCCGCCAGGTGCATGACACCGGCGCCGATCGTGCCTGCGGCGAGCCCGGACACACCCGCCCACGGCGACGCCCGCTTCCAGAACATCGCGATGATGAAGGTGGCGAACAGCGGCGCGTTGAAGAAGCCGAACAGCAGCTGGATGTAGTTCATGATGTTCGTGTAACCGGACGCGATGAACGCGGTGAGGATCCCGATCAGGACGCCGATCACCGTGATGACGCGCCCGACGTTCAGGTAGTACCCGTCGCGCCGGTCCTTGACGATGTAGGTCTGCCAGATGTCGTAGGTGAACACGGTGTTGAACGAACTGACGTTCGCCGCCATGCCCGCCATGAACGCCGCGAGCAACCCGGCGAGCGCGATGCCCAGCGTGCCGTTCGGCAGATACTTGTTCATCAGCAGCTGGATCGCGTCGTTGTAGGTGGCGTTCGGCGAGGTCCCGAACTTCGGGATGACGGCGAGCGCGATCAGGCCCGGGATGATCGTCAGGAACGGGATGAAGATCTTGGGGAACGAACCGATGAGCGGTGTGCGCTGGGCCGCGGAAAGGTCCTTTGCGGACAGGGCCCGCTGCACCTCGGCGAAGTTGGTGGTCCAGTACCCGAAGCTGAGGACGAAGCCGAGGCCGAAGACGATCCCGATCCAGTCACCGAGCGGGTTCGTCCAACTGCCGACGTGCGTGCCGGACCAGCTGTTGAAGAACTCCGGTTTGTTGATCTTCGCCTGCAGCCCGTTCCACCCGCCGACGTCCTTGAGCCCGATGATCACCAGAGGGACGAGGCCCGCGATGATCACGAAGAACTGCAGCACCTCGTTGTAGATGGCCCCGGACAACCCGCCGAGGGTGATGTAGGCGAGCACGAACCCCGCGGACACCACGATCGACACCCAGATCGGCCATCCGATCAGGGCGTTGATGACCAGCGCGAGCGCGTACAGGTTGACGCCGGCGATGAGTACAGCGGCCGCGGCGAACGAGATCGCGTTGAACAGGTGGGTGCTGCGGTTGAACCGGCGGCGCAGGAACTCCGGCACGCTGCGCACTCGTGAGCCGTAGTAGAACGGCATCATCACGATGCCGAGGAACACCATCGCCGGGACCGCGCCGATCCAGTAGAAGTGGACGGTCGAGATGCCGTACTGCCCGCCGTTGGCCGCCATCCCGAGGATCTCGATCGCGCCGAGGTTCGCCGAGATGAACGCCAGGCCGGTGACCCAGGCCGGCAGCGACCGGCCGGAGAGCAGGAAGTCCTCGCTGGTCGCGATCGCCCGCCGGGCGAGCACCCCGATCGTCACGACGAGCGTGAAATAGATCGCGAGGATCACGTAGTCGAACACGTTGACGTCGAGTCGGAGCACGGACGCACCCTTCTGGAGCATGGGACGCCGGGGGGGCGCGCCGCGCGAGCAACCTCCCGCGCGAACGCCGGAAAGTTGCGTCCGTTTTCGACTCTGGTCCGTCGGGCGCGCCCGGTCAAGCACCGCTCTTGCGCGTCGCGCGGACCGTTGTCGTGTTGTGTCGGCGCGCGTCAGGGACGGATCAGCCGCAGCGCGCCCGTCCGGACACGCATCGTCACCGGCAACTCGGCGAGGTACTCGCCGTCGCCGCAGACCGGCACCGGGCGGTCGGCCGCGATCGTCACCTCGTGCGCGGGACGGACGCTGACCTCCGGCCGCTGCACGTGGGTGCCGTGCTGCGCCTCGCGCATGAACGACGCGATCGCCCGCTTCGGCCCGTCACCCACCACGAGCACGTCCAGCACGCCGTCGTCGACGCGCGCGGACGGCACGATCCGCAGGCCGTGACCGTAGGCGCCGGAGTTGCCGACGACGACCATGTGTGCGCGGACGACCGTTTCCTCGCCGTCCACGGTCACGGTGAAACGCGGCGCGCGCCAGGTCAGGATCGCCCGTACCGGCGCCAGCCGGTACACCAGCGTCGGCGGCAGTCGGCGGTTGCGATTGATGATCGCGTTCGAGACCGAGTCGATGCCGCAGTACACGTTGCCGAGCACGATGGTCTCGCCGAGCGCTATGACGTCGCAAGGCTCGGCCGCGCCGTCGACCAGCAGGTCGGCGAGGCCGGCGACATCGCCGGGGAAGCCGAGCGCGCGCGCGAGATCGTTGCCCCGCCCGGCCGGCACGATGCCCATCACCCCGGCGACCGCCACGACGCCCTCGGCAACGTCGCGGACCAGGCCGTCGCCCCCGACCGCGACGACGACCCGGCCCTCGTGTGCGGCGGCACGGGCAGCCGCGACGGCGTGCTCGCGGCTGCGGGTCGACTCGACCCGGACGTCGGCGCCGGCAGCACTGATCCGCGCTGCCAACGGCGCCCACTTCTCGCCCGCGTGGCCCCCACCCGAGATCGGGTTGACGAGTGCGGTGAACGCCCGCACCTCAGCCGACCAGCACGCCGGGGTTGAGGATGCCGGCCGGGTCGACCGTCGCCTTGACCGCGCGCAACAGTTCGAGCGCCAGCGGGCCGATCTCGTCCTGGTAGGCCGCGCGATGGTCGGTGCCGACGCCGTGGTGGTGGGTGATCGTCGCGCCGGCCGCACGGATCGCAGCGGTGGCCGCTGCCTTGGCCGCGCCCCATTGGGCGATCGGGTCCGTGGCCTGCGCGCAGAGCACGGTGAAGTAGAGCGACGCGCCGGTCTCGTAGACGTGCGAGACGTGGCAGAGCACCACAGCGGGCGTGCCCTGCGCTCCCAGCGCGTCGGTCAGGGCGGTGGTGACGTCCGCGCGCAGCTGCTCCAGCCCGGACCAGAACGTCGCGGTCTCGAGCGTCTCGACGAACGCCCCGGCGTCGAGCAACGGATCGCGCAGGTACGGCGCGCGGTAGCGGCCGGCCCGCCACGCCTCGCCGGGGTCGCGTCCGAGCGCGGTGCCGCCGGCGGCGGCGAGCACGAGGCTGCCGGCAGCGTGCCGATCAGCGAAATCGGCTGCCGTGCCCTCGTAGCCGACGACCGCCAGGCAACCGCCCGGGCCGGACCCGAGCACGTCCGGGTCGGCGAGGTTGATCGCGGTCTCGGCCTCGTCGGACAGGCGCAGCACGGTCGGCCGCGGCCCGTCCTGGGCGAGCCGGCGCATCGCGGCGACGCCGTGAGCGAAGTCGTCGAAGCGCCAGCCCTCGAACTCGCGCACCTCTGGTCGGGGGCGGATGCGCACGGTGACCGACGTGATGACACCGAGGGTGCCCTCGCTGCCGAGTACGAGCTGCCGCAGGTCGGGTCCGGCCGCGGACTGCGGCGCGGTGCCCAGCCGGATCGTGCCGCGCGGTGTCGCGAGCACGAGCCCGACGACCATCTCGTCGAAGCGGCCGTACCCGGCTGACGACTGCCCGGCCGAGCGCGCCGCGGCGTACCCACCGATGCTCGCGCCCTCATACGACTGCGGAAAGTGCCCCAAGGTGTAACCAGCCTCGTTCAGGCGCGCCTCGGCGGCCGTGCCACGCAGACCGGTGCCGAGGGTGACCACCCGCGACACCTCGTCGAGGCCGGTCACCGAGTCCAGCCGTGCCACGTCGAGCGCGATCACGCCGGCGAACCCGGTGCGCTCGGCGACCAGGCCGCCGACGACCGACGTGCCACCGGCATAAGGCACGACGGCGACGCGGTGCGTTGCGCAGGCCTCGAGGACGGCGCACACCTCGTCGTGCGACCCCGGGCGCACGACCGCGTCGGGAGCATCGCCTGCGTCGCCGGCGCGCAGCCGCAGCAGGTCCGGCGTCGACCAGCCACGGGTGTGCCGCACCCGATCGGCCCGATCCGTCGACACCCGGTCGGCGCCGACCGCGGCCACGAGTGCCGCACGGGCGTCGACCGGTAGTTCGCTGTCGGGCAATGACGCCGCAGCGGGATCGACCGGCGGGGGCGGCGGCGCGGAGACCCCTAATGCGGCCAGCGCAGGTCCAACTGCTTCCGGCAGCGCCACATCAGTGGCGCCCCAGCGGTAGGGACGGAGCTCGACCACGGGCAGATCCGACTCGCTCACTGATACACTGTGACACGTGGTGTCGCAACATCGCAACGCAGCGATTCCTGAGGATCGGATCCTCGACGCGGCCTACGACCTCGTGCTCGCCGTCGGCGTGCGGCGGCTGAACATGGCCGAACTGGCCCGAGTTGCCGGGGTGTCCCGCGCGACGGTGTACCGCCGGTTCGCCAACGTCGACGCGGTCGTCGCCGCCCTCACCACGCGCGAGCTCGCCCGGCTCGCCGAACAGGCGTTCAGCCGTCCCGGGAAGGACGTGCGCAGCACCGTCGTCGGCGGCGTCGTCGCGATGGTGCAGGCGGTGCGCGTGCACCCGCTCACCCGCAAGATCATCGACGTCGACCCCGAGTTCCTGCTGCCCTATCTCGTGCGCCGGCGCGGCACCAGCACCGACGCCCAACTCGACCTCCTCACCCACGCGCTGCGCAACACCGACGGTTCGATCCGCCGCGGTAGCCGCACCGTCCAGGCCCGGACCCTGTGGCTCACCGCCTGGTCGTTCACGCTGACCGGCCCCGTGCTCGCCGACGACGCGGTCGGGGTCAGCGCCCTCGACGGGCAGCTGCGAGCGATGCTCGACAGGTACCTCGCGCCATGACCGGCTCGCAGCTGAACGCGGCGCGGCGCATCCGTGAGCTGGGCGAGCTGTCCGAGCGGCGCGGGGCGGTCGACCTGCTCGTCGTCGGGGGCGGCGTGACCGGTTGCGGCGTCGCCCTCGACGCCGCGTCCCGCGGGCTGTCGGTCGTGCTCGCCGAGAAGCACGACCTCGCCTTCGGCACCAGCCGGTGGAGCTCGAAACTGGTGCACGGCGGCCTGCGCTACCTCGCGTCCGGCGCCGTGGGCATCGCGCACGAGAGCGCGGTCGAGCGCGGCATCCTGATGACCCGGACCGCTCCGTACCTGGTGCGCGCGCTGCCGCAGGTGGTGCCGCTGCTGCCGCAGCTCACTCCGGGGCGCGCCCGCCTGGTTCGGGCCGGCCTCGCGGCGGGCGACGCGTTGCGCGCGGCTGCGGGAACGCCCGCCGCGGTGCTGCCGCGATCGCGGCGGATCGACACGGCCCGCGTCGCCGACCTCGTGCCCGGGGTGCGTAGCGACGGTCTGCGCGGCGGGTTGCTCGGCTACGACGGCCAGCTCGCCGACGACGTCCGGCTGACCGTCACCATCGCCCGGACGGCGGCCGCGTACGGCGCGCGGATCCTCACCCGCTGCGCGGCCGAGCAGGTGACCGGGCGCGGCGCAGTGCTCAGGGACACGCTCACCGGGGCGAGTTGCGACCTCGACGCGCGCATGGTGGTCAACGCCGCCGGCGTGTGGGCGGGCGAGTTCGCGCCCGGCGTCACGCTGCGCCCGAGTCGGGGCGCCCACCTCGTCGTCGCGCAGGAGCGGCTGGGCGGTCTGGCGGCCGGCCTGACCGTCCCGGTGCCCGGCACCGTCAACCGGTTCGTCTTCGCCCTGCCGGCACCGGATCGCCGGGTGTACATCGGCCTCACCGACGAGGAGGCGCCCGGCCCGATCCCGGACGTGCCGATCGCCACCGACGCCGAGATCGACTTCCTGCTCGACACCATCAACGGTGCGCTGCGCGACCCGCTCGAGCGCACCGACCTGCTCGGCAGCTTCGCCGGGCTGCGCCCGCTGCTCGACACCGGGACCGCCGGTACCGCGGACATCTCCCGCCGGCATGCCGTGCTCACCGCTGCCGACGGGCTGGTCACGGTCGTCGGCGGCAAGCTCACCACCTACCGGCGGATGGCCCAGGACGCGGTCGACGCCGCCCTGCGGGCGAGCGGTGCGCCCGCCCGTCCCTGCCTCACCGCGCAGCTGCCGCTGGTCGGCACCGGATCGGCTGCCGCGACGGCGCCCGCGCGGCTCGTCCACCGATACGGCACCGATGCCGGTGCCGTCGTGGGGGCGGCGCAGGGCGATCCGGCGCTGCTCGAACCGGTGGCCGACGGCGTCGACACGATCGCGGCCGAGCTGCGGTTCGGCGTCACCCATGAGCTCGCCCTCGACGCCGCCGACCTGCTCGAGCGGCGTACCCGGCTGGCCCTCGACCCGCGCGCGGCCGCGGCGGCGGCGCCTGCTGCGGCGGCGGCGCTGGCCGGCGGCGCCGGATGAGGATCGCGCCTGAGCAAGGCGTCGGGGCAGCCGAGGCGCTGGCGCTCTACGACGCGGTCGGCTGGACGGCCTACACCCGCGATCCGGAGTTGCTGGCGCGTGCTCTCGCCGGCTCGCACCTCGTGCTGACCGCCCGCACCGACACCGGTGAGCTGGTCGGTATCGCCCGCACGGTGTCCGACGGCGCGAGCATCTGCTACCTGCAGGATCTGCTCGTGCGGCCGGACCAGCAGCGCGCCGGGGTCGGGCGGGTGCTGCTCGCCGAGGTGTTGCGGCGCTACGCGGACCTGCGCCAAGTGGTGCTGACGACCGATGCGGACGGCCCGCACGAGTTCTACCGCGCACTCGGCTTCGTGCCGACCGGTGAGCTCGGGCTGGTGAGCTACTCGCGGGGCTGAGCGGCGGCGTCCAGCAACGGGGGCAGCTCGCGCGCGACATCGCGTAACGGCGTCACGTCCTCGCGGGTGCGCGCCAGCACGATCGCGCCCTCGAGCGTGCTGATCATCAGATTCGCCAGCGGGCGACGTCGGGCGGCGGGTACGCCGATCGCGCTGAGCGCGTCGACCGGGGTCGTGCGCCAGGTCATGAACGCCGACTCGATGACCGCCCGCGAGGTTGGATCCGGACCGGCCGCCTCGGCGGGTCCGGCCACAGGGGGCAGCCGCGTCCGCGGCGTCTCGCAGCTCGCGTCTCCGGCGGCGCCTCGACACCTGACACGCCGAGGTGGCCGCCAGGTCGCCCGGCGAGGTGTCGTCGAGATCAGGCGCGTCGAGTTCGTGCAGCAGCTCACGGCGCCGATCGTGCGCTCGATCGAGAACTGCTGCTCGGCCATAGAATCCCGACTCGCACAACCGGGAGTCAGCGTTCGACGCGCCCGATCAGTTCGGCATGTCGACGAACCGGCTGTAGCGACCCTGGAAGGCGACGGCGCAGGTGGCGGTCGGGCCGTTGCGGTGCTTGGACAGGATCAGGTCGGCCTCGCCGGCGCGCTCGGTCTCCGGCTCGTAGAGGTCGGGACGGTGCACCAGCAGCACGACGTCGGAGTCCTGCTCGATCGAGCCCGATTCACGCAGGTCGGACAGCATCGGCTTCTTGTCGGTGCGCTGCTCGGGACCTCGGTTGAGCTGCGAGAGCACGATGACCGGCACCTCGAGCTCCTTGGCGAGCAGCTTGACCGCGCGGGAGAACTCGCTGACCTCTTGCTGGCGCGACTCGACGCGCTTGCCGCTGGTCATCAGCTGCAGGTAGTCGATCACGACCATCTGGAGGTCGTGGCGCTGCTTGAGCCGGCGCGCCTTGGCGCGGATCTCCATCATCGTCAGGTTCGGGCTGTCGTCGATGAACAGCGGCGCCTCGGCCAGCTCGCTGGACCGGCGCGCAAGACGGGTCCAGTCCTGGTCGCTCATGTGGCCCGAGCGCATGTTCGCCAGCGAGACCGTGGCCTCCGCCGAGAACATGCGCATCATGATCTCGATCTTGCTCATTTCCAGGGAGAAGATGACGGTGGGCTTGCCGTTCTTCACCGCCGACGAGCGGGCCATGTCGAGCGCGAGGGTCGACTTACCACTACCGGGCCGCCCCGCGACGGTGATCATCTGCCCGGGGTGCAGACCGTTGGTGTACTCATCGAGCTGGGCGAACCCGGTCGGGATGCCGGTGCCGATGCCGCCCGTCGAGCTGATCTTGTCGATCTCGTCGAGAGTCGGCTGGAGCAACGACTCGATGTGCACGTAGTCCTCGGACGTGCGCCGCTCGGTGACCTCGTAGACCTCGGCCTGCGCGCGGTCGACCACGTCGTCGACGGTGCCGGTGATGTCGGTCGCCGAGCCCGAGGCGGTTTCGTACCCCATCTGCACGATGCGGGTGCCGGCGATCACCAGGCGCCGCAGGGTGGCCCGCTCGGCGACGATCTGTGCGTAGTACCCGGCGTTGGCGGCGGTGGGGACGAGGGAGATCAGCGTGTGCAGGTAGGGCGCACCGCCCGAGCGCACCAGCTGCCCGCTGCGGGTCAGCTCGGCCGACACCGTCACCGCGTCGGCCGGCTCGCCGCGCCCGTACAGGTCGAGGATCGAGTCGTAGATGATCTGGTGCGCGGGCCGGTAGAAGTCGCCCGGCCGGACGATCTCGACGGCGTCGGCGATGGCGTCCTTGGACAGCATCATCGCGCCCAGCACCGACTGCTCGGCCTCGATGGACTGCGGCGGAGTGCGGTCGAAGTCGGCCCCGCTGGATCCTGTCGACCCCTTCGCCCCGGCCGGACGCGCCTCGTTCACCAGCGTCATGGACCTGCAGCCACCCTCCCGCTCGCACCTGGTTGATCGATCCTCAGCAGTGCACCGGAGGGGTACGACAATTTGGTGTCGGGAGGCCTGCCGCGCGTGCCGTCCAGCACGCTATGGCGGCGCTCGGCAACACGCCAAAGCGGCCCGCCGACGCAATTGTGAACAACTTGTGCGCGCTGCCGCAGCGGCATGTGAACAGCCTGGGGACGACGCTGTGCACGAACGCGACGAGCCCGATGCCGGCTGGCCTTCACTCGTCCACAAAAAAAATCGGGCGATCCTGCCGCAGCAGGATCGCCCGATTCGCGACGAGCGGTGGTCAGACCGAGGTGACTCGCACCGGCACCGTCGCCACGACGTCCGGGTGGAGATCGACGGTGACGGTGTGCGACCCGGTGGTCTTGATGTGACCGGGCAGCTGGATCGTCTTCTTGTCCAGCAGCGGACCGCCGGCGCTCTTGACGGCGGCGGCGATGTCGGCGGTGGTCACCGAACCGAACAGCCGGCCGTCCTTGCCGGCGCGGGCCTCGAGTGAGACCGACAGCTTCTCGAGATCGGTCTTGATCTCGCGGGCGTGGCCGAGATCGCGGATCTCGCGCGCCGAGCGGGCCCGCTTGATCTGCGCGATCTGCTTCTCGGCGCCCTTGGTCCACGTGATCGCGGCACCGCGGGGGACGAGGAAGTTGCGACCGTAGCCGTCGGCCACCTCGACGATGTCGCCGGCGAGGCCGAGCCCGGCCACCTCACGGGTGAGGATGAGCTTCATTGATGGACTCCTTAGCGCGCGGTCGAGGTGTACGGCAGCAGGGCCATCTCGCGGGCGTTCTTGATCGCCTTGGCGAGCTGACGCTGCTGCTGCGAGGTCACCCCGGTGACGCGACGGGCGCGGATCTTGCCGCGGTCGGACACGAACTTGCGCAGCAGGTTGGTGTCCTTGTAATCGATGTACTCGATCTTGGCCGCGAGCAGCGGGTTGGCCTTCTTCTTCGGCTTGCGCAGCGGAGGCTTGGGCATGGTCTATCTCCTGGTCTCAGATGTGGTGACTTAGAAAGGGGGCTCGTCGCTGTAACCGCCGCCGCCGGAGTCGCCTCCGGTCGGGGCCGCGGTGCCCCACGGGTCGTCGTTGGCGGGCGCGCCGCCTGAAGAGCCCCCGGACGAGCCGCCGAAGCCGCCGACCGAGCTGCCCCGGGTGGTCTTGTTGACCTTCGCCGAGGCGTACTTCAGCGACGGGCCGATCTCTTCGACGTCGAGCTCGATGACAGTGCGCTTCTCGCCCTCGCGGGTCTCGTAGCTGCGCTGCTTGAGCCGGCCCTGGGCGACCACGCGCATGCCGCGGGTGAGCGACTCGGCAACGTTCTCGGCCGCCTGGCGCCAGATCGAGCAGCGCAGGAACAGCGCTTCGCCGTCCTTCCACTCGTTGCTGTTGCGGTCGAAGGTGCGCGGAGTCGAGGCGATCGTGAAGGACGCGACTGCGGCGCCGGAGGGCGTGAAGCGCAGCTCCGGGTCGGCCGTCAGGTTCCCGACGACGGTGATGAGGGTTTCGCCGGCCATCAGCTCACCGCTCGTCCGGGCGCAGGACCTTGGTCCGCAGCACCGATTCGTTGAGGTTGAGCTGCCGGTCGAGCTCCTGGACCGACGCGGGGCGCGCCTGCAGGTCGATGACGGCGTAGATGCCCTCGGCGTTCTTGTTGATCTCGTAGGCCAGCCGGCGCCGTCCCCAGATGTCGACCTTCTCGACCGAACCGCCGTCGTTCTTCACGACCGACAGGAACGCATCGAGCGACGGAGCGATCGTGCGCTCCTCGAGGCTCGGGTCGAGGATGACCATGACCTCGTAATGCCGAAGGGGGGTGGATGCAGCAGTAGTCACCAAAGTCCTCCTGTGGACTGGATCGGCCACGGGATCTCCGTGGCAGGAGGTGAATTCGCCCGGCGAGCTGTCGTCGGCATGCGGAGCCGCGGCACGGACGGGCGAACCGGGTCAGAGTACCGGGGCGCGCCGCCATTGCCCAAAACGGCGGCGGCGCGGGTTCAGTTGGTGCCGGTCAGTTCTTCCGGAGCAGGACCATGCGGGTGTAGCCCGCCGTCACCACGGACAGCGCCAGGATGGCGAGGATCGCCAGGATGATCGGCAACTGCTTGCCCAGCCCGCTGCCGTCGGCGAGGTTGACGGTGTTCTTGCCCGCCTCGGCGTTGGCGACCTCGGACGGGTGGGAGACCGGGGACAGGGTCACCGACGGCGTGGGCGCGAGGGGCGCGACCACATGGCCGCCGACCGTGCGCTGCGGCAGCTTGTAGCTCGTGCCGGGCTTGCCGCCGTAGTTGACCGCATGCGGCATGACCTGCTGGGGGACGGTCAGTGCCGGCGGGGTGTAGTTGATGTTGCCGTTGCCCGATCCGCCGTGCGACCCGCCCGGGTTCGACCCGCCGTTGCCGCCGCCGAGACCGCCCGGCGGCTTGGGCAGTCCGGAGGTCACGCCCGGCAGCGGGTTCGGCACGCTCACGGTCGCGCCGGGCAGGTTCACCGAGGTGTGGATCGGACCGACCTTGGCACTGATCGACTGCGACGGCAGCTGCACGCCGATGCCCCCGGCCGGCGGCTTGGTGGCGACCACGATCGAGCCGCTGTACACCGCGTTGTCGGTGACCTTGACGTTGTTCTTGGTCAGCTTGCCGAGCTGGTCACGGGTGGGGGTGACGGTGGTCTTCTTGCAGCCGGCGATGCCCCCGAGCAGACCGCTCAGCAGGCTCATCTTCTGCACCACGTAGTGGAAGGAGTAGGTGCCCTTGGCCAGCGACCGCAGCGAAAGCGCGGGCTTCCCGCCGCAGTGGGCGACCTTGCCCAGGGTGAACGGGTAGTGCACGCCGGGCAGGTTGCCGTCGAGGATCTTGACCTGCAGGCCGGCCACGCCGGACACCAGCCCGGACAGCGCGCCGGACAGACCAGCGGGCGCTCCGGCAGTCGGGACGGCGGAGGCGTGCATGATCACGCTGTCACCGGGGTGGACGCCTACTTGCGCGCCACCGGTCGGGTTGTCCGGCGATGCGAGCCCGGACAGGGTCAGCTGCACCTCGACGGTGGTGGACGCCTCGGCCGGGGCGGAGAAGATCAGCACTGCGGCGCAGGCCAGCACTGCGGCGAGAACGCCGCCGGCGAGAGTGACGACGGCACCGGACGAGCTGCGCATCCTTCTTACTCCTGACTGAACCGGGCAATCAGCTGGGCGACATGACATCGCACCGCCCGGTTCAACGAGTCGAACCAGTTCTGGTTACTCACCCGCGCGGTCGGCCACGACGCCGTGTACCGGGTAAGTCTGCCCATCTCGCGCGAAGTAATCCCGTGCGCCCGCGAACAGGCCTGCCGCCGGGTCGCCGTACGGCGTGTCGGTGTCGGGCACCCGCAGCTCGTCGCGCTCGGGATGCCACATGTCGCGCACCACCAGGACAGCGAGCGCTATCAGCAGCGCGTCGCGCACGACGAGCAGCACCATCAGCCAGCCGTAGCCGATCCCGTGCGCCGACTGGTTCGGGTTCAGCCCGAGCAGCAGGGTCAAGGTCGCGAACCACACGGCGATCTCGACGAACTGCCAGATCAGGGCGAGGCGCCAGCGCGGCCGGGCCAGGGCGAGCAGCGGCACCAGCCACAGCGAGTACTGCGGGCTCCAGACCTTCGTGGTCAGCAGGAAGGCGAGCACGGCGAGGAAGGCCAGCTGGCCCAGCCGCGGTCGCACCGGCGCGCTGAGCCCGACCCACACCACGATCAGCAACGCCGCGATCACCGCCAGCGCAACCGCCGGTCCCGGCGGCACCCAGTACACCGAGTCGGCCGGGTTGTTGCCGTTGTCGATCAGCGTCTTGACCGCAGCCCAGGCGGTGCTGCGCTCGGTCGGGCGGTCGGCGCTGAAGGAGTAGAAGGCCCACCAGCCGTGGTGGTAGGCCATCGCGAGCGGCAGGTTCACCGTCAGCCACGACAGGGCCGCCGCGACGCCGGCCCAGATCGCCGGCCCGTAGCGGCGGGTTCGGATGGCGAGGATCAGCAGCGGGACGAGCAGGAAGACCGGGTACAGCTTGGCCGCGGTTCCGAGTCCGATGAACACCCCGGCAGCGACCGGACGGTTGCGCGCCCAGGCCAGCAACGCCGCTGCGGCCAGCGCCATCGCGAGCAGGTCCCAGTTCGAGAACGCGTGGAACACCAGCAGCGGTGACAGCGCGAACAGGGCGGCGTCGTAGGGCCGGTGCCGGGTGGTGAGGGCGGTCGCGGCGGTCACGACGAGACCGCAGACGGCCAGCAACAGCGCGGTCAGCACGCCGAAGATCACGACCTGGTGCCAGTCGCTTTCCATCGCGTGCAGGCCCCGGGTCAGTTCCGCGGTCAGCCACATGAACCCGCCGGTCAGCGCCGGGTACTCCACGGAGGTGTCGCGGTAGGGCACCGCGCCGATGTCGAGGCGCTCGTCGCTCCACAGCGGGACGACGTCGGAGTAACACATGTGCGTGTACTGCTTGTAGCCCGTCCAGTCGCCGGTGGCGCACGGCGCCTTCTGCAGGAAACCGAGGACGAGCGTGACGAGCGTGGCGGCGAGCAGCACGCGCACCGGGGTCCACCAGGCGCCGCCGCGCAGCGCAGCCCGGCGACCCCACGGCCCGCCGAGCACGCCGGCAGCACGGGCGACGGTCGGGTCGCTGCTGCTCGGCGCGACCTGCTCGCGCGTCGTCATCAGCGCAACTGCCGGACGCAGCGTGGCCCCGCGAAGCGCCGGTGAACCTTCAGCCCGGTTGTCACGCGATCATCCTGACACGGCAGCCGGACGGGTCAGGGCGTGGCGGTGCCCGGGCCGGCGTTGTTCGCGGCGGCTGCGGACGACGACGACGACGACGAGGCCGATGTCGACGGTGACCCCGTGGGCGAGGTCGACGGGCAGTTCGGCAGCACCAGGCCGGGCGAGCAACTCGGGCTCGGCGGCGCGTGGGACGTGCTCGGCGGCGCGTGGGTCGTGCTGGGTGGTGCGCTGGTCGTCGGCGGTGCGCTGGTCGTGGGCGGTGCGGTGGTGGTCGACGGCGCCTGCGACGGGACGTTCGACGACGGCGCGTGCGAGGTGGTCGACGGCGCCGCGGTGTGGGTCGGCGCGGGTGCACCGATCTCCTGCTTGGTCGCCATCTGCAGCGCCGGCTTGCCGGCCAGGTAGGTGTTCATGAACAGCTGCCAGGTCCGGCCGGGCAGGTCGCGCCCGTACTCCGGCGCGCCGTAGGAGTTCACGATCGGCGAGGTGGAGTCACCGCTGCCGACCCATACCGCGGTCGACACCTGCGGGGTGTAGCCGACCATCCAGGCATCGCTGTTGCCGCCGGCGTGCTTGCCGACCTGGATGCCTTCGGTGCCGGTCTTGGCCGCGGACGGGCGGCTGCCGGCCAGCGGGACGCCGGACCACGCCGCGATCGGCTCGAGGGACAGCGTGACGTCGTTGGCCACCTTGGGATCGATGGCCTGCGTACCGCTGTCGTGGTGGCTGTAGACGACCTCGCCGGTGGAGGACTTCGCCGAGTCGACGAACCACGGCTGGTGTGTCGTGCCGTTGTCGGCCATCGTCGCGAAACCCACGGCCTGGTCGAGCGGGTGCACCGCGTAGTCGCCGATGCCGATGCCGAAGCTGGTCTGCCCGTTGCCGTCCTGCAGGGTCGTCTTGCCGTTGATCGTGCGCGAGACACCGGCGGCGTGCGCGGTTTCGGCGACGTTGCTCGGCCCGACCTTGGCGGCCATCAGGTCGAAGGTGGTGTTCAGCGAGTACTTCATCGCCGTCGACACCTTGATCCGCGGGCTGCTGTAGGGACGGTCGCTCGGGTCGTTGCAGATCCGGGTGCCCTCGATGCGCACGCAGTAGCTGCCGTTGACGATCGAGCTGATCGTGATCGGGCTGCCGTGCGACTTCTTCTGCAGCGTCTGGGTGAGCGCGGTGGCGAGGGTGTAGGGCTTGAACGACGAGCCCGGCGACGCCGAGCCGAGGCCCGCGTAGTCGTACTTGTCGATCTTGTGCGCGTAGTTGCGTCCGTACGGACCGCCGTAATAGGCGAGCACCGAGCCGTCGTTCGGACGGACGGCCACCAGGGCGTTCTTCATGTTGCGCTGCTGCCTGGTCAGGCCGTGGAAGGTCTGGTCCACCGCCTGTACCGCGTCCTGCTGGGCCTTCTTGTCGATCGTCGTCTTGATCGTGAGGCCCTTGGCGTAGATCTCGCTCTCGGGGATGCCGTGCGCGGCGAGCTCGTCGATGACCCGCGCGACGATGATCGCGTTCGGGCCGTCGATGGTCAGCCCGGTGTTCTTCGGCACCGGGGCGACCTTCGGGTACTTCATCGAGTTGGCCTGCTGCTGGGTCAGGTGGTTCGTGGCGACCATGCCGGACAACACGTACTGCCAGCGGCTCTTCGCCTCGCCCGGGTTGACCGCCGGGTCGTAGTAGGACGGAGCGCGCAACAACGCGGCCAGCACGGCGCCCTGCGCGGTGTTGAGCCGGCTGACGTCCTTGCGGAAGTAGGCCTTGGCCGCGGCCTCGATGCCGTACGCGCCGCGGCCGAAGTATACCGTGTTCAGGTAGAACTCGAGGATCTGGTCCTTGGAGTACTCGCGGTCGAGCTTGATCGCGATCGCCAGCTCGCGCAGCTTGCGGGTCAGCGTCTGCGAGCTGTTCAGATAAGCGTTCTTCACGTACTGCTGGGTGATGCCCGACCCGCCCTGGGTGTCGCCGCCGGTCAGGTCGTGCAGGGCCGCCCGCAGCGTGCCGGTGATCGAGACGCCCGGCTCGTTGTAGAAGTTGCGGTCCTCGGCGGCCAGGACGTCGTAGCGCACCTGCTTGGGCACCTTGCTGAGCGGCACGTCGGTGTGGTCGACCGTGCCGATGCGGCCCATCACGCTGCCGTCGGAGTACAGGATCGTCGCGACCTGGGGCAGGGCGACGTCGCTGGGCCGGGGGACGTTGCTCAGCGAGTAGAACAAGACGATCGCGGTGACCATGATGACCGCGACGAAGCCCAGGAACCAGGTTCCGAGGATGCCGACGCGGCGGGCCACCCGGCGCTTGCGCGACATCGCCTTGAGGCGGGCCTTCTTACGAGCCCGGCGTTGCTTCCACCGCGCGCGGAACCCGTCGTCGGTACCGGGTTCGGGTTCGAACACGCGTCGGTCTCCTGTCGCTGGGGTCGCCACGGACGTCCGTGGCGGGCCCGACGCTACGCAGCGCGCCGGTAGTCCTCCCGCCGTCCTACCCGCCTACTCAGGTTCCGTAGCGGCGGGAGCGGCGCCCTTCGCCGCCGCGGGTGCGCCCAGGGACTGCTGCAGGATCTGCGCGACGTCGAGTACCTTGACGTCCTCGCGGGCCTCCCCCTCGCCGACCTTGGCGGCGACCGCGTCGGAGAGCATCACCATGCAGAACGGGCAGGCCGTCGAGATCAGGTCGGGATCGAGGGCGAGCGCCTCCTCGGTGCGCTCGACGTTGATCCGCTTGCCGATCTTCTCCTCCATCCAGAACCGCGCGCCGCCGGCGCCGCAGCAGAAGCCACGGTCCTTGCAGCGGTGCATCTCCTGCGACTTCAGTCCGGCGATCGCGCCGAGCACCTCGCGGGGCGGCGTGTACACCTTGTTGTGCCGCCCGAGGTAGCACGGGTCGTGGTAGGTGACGTTCTTGTCGACGGGCTCGACCGGCGTCAGCTTGCCCTCCTCGACGAGCTTGCCGAGCAGTTGGGTGTGGTGCACGACCTCGTAGTGGCCGCCGAGCTGCGGGTACTCGTTCGCGAGCGTGTTGAAGCAGTGCGGGCAGGTCGCGACGACCTTCATGCCGCCGGCGCGCTCGATCGAGTTCAGGGTCTCGACGTTCTGCATGCCCTGCATCTGGAAGAGGAACTCGTTGCCCAGCCGGCGGGCCGGGTCGCCGGTGCAGGTCTCGCCCGATCCGAGCACGGCGAACTCGACGCCCGCGGTGTGCAGCAGTTCGGCGAACGCGATCGTCACCTTGCGGGAGCGGTCCTCCAGGGCGCCGGCGCAGCCGACCCAGAACAGGTACTCGATGTCGGGGTCGAGCTTGGTGCCCGGTTCGGCGCGGCGGACCTCGAAGGACAGGTCGGCCATCCACTCGTCGCGGCCGCGGTCGGCCATCCCCCAGGGGTTGCCCTTGTTCTCGATGTTGCGCAGCATGACGCCGGCCTCGGACGGGAACGCGGACTCGATGAGCACCTGGTAGCGGCGCATGTCGACGATGTGGTCGATGTGCTCGATGTCGACGGGGCACTGCTCGACGCACGCACCGCAGGTGGTGCACGACCACAGCACGTCCGGGTCGATGACGCCGCCGCTGGCGAGATCGCCGACGAGCGGGCGGACGGCCTGGTCGGGACCGGATCCCTCGACGCGGGGGAAGCCGGCCTCGGGGACGTGCCCCTCCTTGCCCTCGGCGCTCGCGTCGGTGGGCAGGTTCTTGCCGCCGATGATGTAGGGCGCCTTGGCGAACAGGTGGTCGCGCAGGTCCATGATCACCAGCTTGGGCGAGAGCGGCTTGCCGGTGTTCCAGGCCGGGCACTGCGACTGGCAGCGGCCGCACTCGGTGCAGGTCGCGAAGTCGAGGTAGCCCTTCCAGGTGAAGTCTTCGATCTTGCCCTTGCCGAACACGGTGTCCTCGGACAGGTTCTCGACGTCGGCGAAGTCGATCGGCTTGCCGTCCTCGCCGGTGACCGGCAGCAGCGCGCCGAGGCCGTCGGGCTCGCGCTTGGTCAGCACGTTCAGCGGGGCCGTCGCGATGTGCAGGTGC
>DATBTJ010000109.1:0-17173 GCA_036559305.1 Jatrophihabitans sp. | reverse complement strand
ACCGGTACAGCTGCGGGCTCTGCTCGAGCAGTTCGAGGTAGGCGGCGACGCTGTCGCGGATCAGCTCGCGCGGTTCGGGGCCGCGGTCGATCACCGCCCGCAGCGCCGCCAGGATCGTGCCGACCACCCGCTGGGTGATCGCCCGGTGCAGGTCGGTCTTGTCGGTGAAGTAGCGGTAGATCACCGGCTTGCTGGTGTGCGCGTCGGTAGCGAGCTGGTCCATGCCGACCGACGCCCCATGGCGGACGACGGAGCGCACGGCGGCGGTGATCAGCTCGTCGCGCCGTGCCACCCGGTGGGCGTCCCACCGCGAACGGCGGCCGTCGACCGGCACGCCGGCCGTGTCCGCTGCCACATCAGGTTTCACGTTACCCACGGTATCGCATACTCTGGGTTGCATGAGAACCGGAGTCAAGGCTGGCCAGCGCTTCGCGGGGCCACCGATCCAAGGAGACCGCCGCTGATGTCTGCTCCACGCCGTGCTGCCATCGTGGGCGGCAACCGCATCCCGTTCGCCCGCTCCAACAGCAAGTACGCCCGCGCGTCCAACCAGGACATGCTGACCGCCGCCATCGACGGCCTGGTCGCCCGCTTCGGGCTGCAGGACCAGCGCCTCGGCGAGGTCGCCGCGGGCGCAGTGCTCAAGCACAGCCGCGACTTCAACCTGACCCGCGAGGCGGTGCTCGGCTCGCGGCTGGCGCCCACCACGCCGGCCTACGACGTCCAGCAGGCCTGCGGGACGGGTCTGGAGACCGCGATCCTGGTCGCCAACAAGATCGCGCTCGGGCAGATCGAGGTCGGGCTGGCCGGCGGGGTCGACACCACCTCCGACGCGCCGATCGCGGTGAACGAGGACCTGCGCGAGGTGCTGCTCGAGCTCAACCGGGCCAGGAGCGCGGGCGCGCGGCTCAAGGCGCTGCGCGGGCTGCGTCCGGGCCAGCTGATGCCGTCCATCCCGCAGAACAGCGAGCCCCGCACCGGGCTGGCGATGGGGGAGCACCAGGCGATCACCACCCGCGAGTGGGGGATCACCCGCGAGGCGCAGGACGAGCTTGCCGCCGCCTCGCACCGCAATCTCGCCGCCGCCTACGACCGCGGGTTCTTCGACGACCTGCTCACGCCGTTCCTCGGCCTGACGCGCGATCAGAACCTGCGCGCGGACTCGACCGCCGAGAAGCTGGCGACGCTGAAGCCGGTCTTCGGTACGCGCGAAGAGGGCGCCACGATGACCGCGGGCAACTCGACGCCGCTGACCGACGGTGCGTCGACGGTACTGCTCGCCTCGGACGAGTGGGCGGGCGAGCACAACCTGCCGGTGCTGGCCCACCTGGTCGACGCCGAGACCGGCGCGGTCGACTACGTGCACGGCAACAAGCGCGCGGACGGCCTGCTCATGGCGCCGGTATACGCGCTGCCGCGGCTGCTCGCGCGCAACAACCTCAGCCTGCAGGACTTCGATTTCTACGAGATCCACGAGGCGTTCGCCTCGACCGTGCTCACGACGCTCGCGGCGTGGGAGGACGACGCGTTCTGCAAGCAGTTCCTCGGCCTCGACGCGGCGCTCGGCCCGATCGACCGCTCGAAGCTCAACGTCAACGGCTCCTCGCTCGCGGCCGGGCACCCGTTCGCCGCGACCGGCGGCCGCATCGTCGCCACCCTGGCCAAGCTGCTGCACGAGAACGGCGGCGGTCGGGGCCTGATCTCGATCTGTGCCGCCGGCGGCCAGGGTGTCGTCGCGATCTTGGAGGCCTGAGCATGTCCGACCGTTACCTGAACCTCGTCAACTCCCCGCTCGGCGCCAAGGTGGCGGGCACCGTCGGGCTGCCCCGCCCGGCCGTGCTGCGCCGCTACCGGGCCGGCGAACCCCTGGTGCCCGGGCCGGTGCTGGTCGGCTCGACGGCCGGCAAGGTGCCCGCCGGGCTCGTCAAGATCGTCGCTGCGACGGGCGCGGAGACGCTCGTCGAACCGGTCGAGGACACCCGCTACGGCGCCCTCGTGCTCGATGCCCGCTCGGTCGCGGCCCCGGGTGAGCTCGCGAACCTGCGGGCCTTCCTGACCCCGCAGCTGCGGTCGCTGCTGCCGTCCGGACGGGTGCTGGTGCTCGGCCGGGTGCCCGACGGCAACGACATCGCCGCCGACGCGACGCGCCAGGCGCTCGACGGCATCGTCCGGTCGCTGGCCAAGGAGCTGCAGCGTGGCTCGACCGCCAACCTGCTCCGGGTCGAGGACGAGGCGTCCCTGCCGTCCGCGATCCGCTTCTTCCTGTCCGGCCGGTCGGCCTACGTGGACGGCCAGCCGGTGCTGCTGGGCCCGGGTCAGGCGCCCGAGCCCGCCGACTGGGATCAGCCGCTGGCCGGCAAGACCGCGCTGGTGACCGGTGCCGCCCGGGGAATCGGGGCCGCGATCGCCGGCGTGCTCGCCCGCGACGGCGCGCACGTCATCGTCGCCGACCTCGCCGCGGCGGGCGAGGCGCTCGCCAAGGTGGCCAACCGGGTCGGCGGCTCGACGCTGCACCTGGACGTCGCCGCTGCCGACGCGCCGGACAAGCTGCTCGCCCACTTGCGCGATCACACCGGTGGGCTGGACATCCTGATCCACAACGCCGGGATCACCCGAGACAAGCTGCTCGCGAACATGAAGCCCGAGCAGTGGGAGTCGGTGCTCGCGGTGAATCTCGAGTCGCAGCTGCGCATCAACGCGGCCCTGCTCGGTTCGGATGCCCTCAACGAGCAGGCCCGGGTGGTGTGCCTGTCGTCGACGACCGGGCTGTCCGGCAACCGCGGCCAGACCAACTACGGCGCGACCAAGGCCGGTGTGATCGGGCTGGTCCGTTCGTCCGCGGCGGCGTTCACCGGGCACGGGCACTCGACGATCAACGCGATCGCTCCCGGGTTCATCGAGACCGAGATGACAGCCAAGATGCCGTTCGCGACCCGCGAGGTGGCACGGCGGCTGTCGTCGCTGCAGCAGGCGGGCCTGCCGGTCGACGTCGCCGAGGCGGCGGCCTGGCTGTCCTCGCCGGGCGCCGGCGGGATCAACGGCCAGGTGCTGCGGGTCTGCGGCCAGAACCTGGTCGGGGCATGAACGAACTCACGTCCGCGCCGTCCCTGCTACCGCTCTACGCGAAGGCCGCGGTCACCGGACCGCTGCACCGGGGCGGCGAGCTGCCGGACTCGAGCTACACCCTGGCCGAGCAGGCGATCGACGCCGCCCACCTCGCCGCCTACCAGCGGGTGTGCGGCTTCGCGACCAGCGACTTGCTGCCGCCGACCTACCTGCACGTGCTCGCCTTCCCGGTGACGGTCGCGCTGATGGCCGAGCGGGCCTTCCCCTTCCCGCTGGTCGGGCTGGTGCACGTGGCGAACTCGATCACCGTGCACCGGGCCGTGCGGTCGGAGGAGAAAGTGAGCTTCGCGGTGCACGCGGCCGACCTGCGTCCGCACCCGGCCGGCCGGCAGCTCGACCTGGTGGTCGAGGCGAGTGTCGCCGGCGAGCCGGTGTGGTCGGGGCGCTCCACCTACCTGCGTCGTGGTGGCGGCAGCGGCGAGAAGTCGCCCCGCAGCACCAGCGGCGCCCCGACCGGCCCGGCGTCGGTCGTGCAGGTCGCCGGCGACATCGGCCGGCGCTATGCCGCGGTGTCGGGCGATCGCAACCCGATCCACCTGCACGCGCTGACCGCGAAGGCGTTCGGCTTCCGGTCGGCCATCGCGCACGGGATGTGGCTCAAGGCGCGCACTCTCGCGACGCTGCAGGGCCGGCTGCCGGAGGCGCTGACCGTCGACGTCGCGTTCAAGACCCCGGTGTTCCTGCCGTCGGCCATCGCCGTGTCGGCGACTGCCGTCGGCACCGGGTGGGACCTCGACGTCCGCGGTGCCCGCAGCGGCAAACCGCACCTGTCCGGAACCGTGCGCAGCTAGTTCTGTCGCGACCTTGCCGGATCCGCCGCGCGGGCGCCGGGGGGCTTATCAGTGAGGCATCCGGTGCGCCGGGGCTGATCGAGCGGATCAGTGATGCAGTCGGCTGATCGCTCAGGCGGACTTGCGGCCGGGGCGGCGACTTTGCATGTGGCACCGTCGCTGGACGGGCCGCATTCCCGCGCCGTGGCGACGTTGCCGGATGCAAAGTGCCGCGGGCGGGCGGCGGGCTTATCAGTGAGGCACCCGGTGCGCCGGGGCTGATCGAGCGCATCAGTGATGCAGTCGGCTGATCGCTCAGGCGGAGATGCGGTTCACGCCGTTGACGTGACGCGACGCGGCGTCCTCGCTCGCGGGGTCGTCGGTCGGCGCGCTGCTCGGACGCACGCGGGCGGCGACCGTCGTGAACAGCCGCTGGTAGCGGGCGCCGAGCAGGCGCACCAGCGCGTCGAGGATCTTGGCGTCGGTGCCGACGAGCACGCGCGGCTTGTTGCCGGCGATGCCGCGCACGATCGTGCGCGCCGCCGAGTCGGCCGAGGTCTTGGCGAGCTTGCTGTCGAAGAACTGGGCGAAGTCGCTCTGGTTCAGCCCGGCGATCGTCCCGGCGTTGCGGGCGATGGCGGTCTGGATGCCACCGGGGTGCACGCAGGACACCTGGACGGGGTGGCCGGCCAGGATCATCTCCTGGCGCAGCGACTCGGTGAACCCGCGGACGGCGAACTTCGCGGCGTTGTAGGCGCTCTGGCTCGGCATCGCCAGCAGGCCGAACAGGCTCGAGATGTTCACGACGTGCCCGTCGCCCGAGGCGATCAGGTGCGGCAGGAACGCCTTGGTGCCGTGCACGACGCCCCAGAAGTCGACGTCCATGACCCGCTCGATCTGCTCGAAGCTCATCTGCTCGACGTCGCCGGTGAATGCCACGCCCGCGTTGTTGACGACGATGTTCACCACCCCGAACTCCGCGGCCACGGCGTCGGCATAGGCGAGCACCGCTGCGCGGTCGGTGACGTCGAGATGCGAGTCGTGCACCTGGGCGCCGATCACCCGGGCGTGCCGGGCCGTCTCGGCGAGACCGGACGCGTCGACGTCGCTGAGGGGGAGCTTCGCGCCGCGGCGGGCCAGCTCGTAGGCGGTCGCGCGTCCGATACCCGAACCTGCTCCCGTGATGACGGCGACCTTGCCGGCGATGGCTGTCATGCTGCGATCTCCTCGGTGGAATGCGGGTTGGTCCGCGCTGTCGTCTGGTAGGCGTCCCGGTCGAAGGAGCGGGTGAGCCGGCGGAAGGTGAACGTGAATCCCGGCCACAGCGTGGTGTTGCGGCCGTGCGAGTCGAGGTACCAGCTCGCGCAGCCGCCGGTGGTCCAGATCGTGCTCTCCATCCGGTCCTGCAGCTTGTCGTTGTACTCGCGCTGGGCATCCTCGCGCACGTCGAAGGTGGCGAGGCTGTCGCGCTGCATCTGTTCCAGGGCGCTCGCCGCGTAGTTGATGTGCGACTCGGCCATGTAGACCATCGAGCTGTGGCCCAGGCCGGTGTTGGGGCCGATGACGAACAGCATGTTCGGGAAGCCGTGCACCGCCGCGCCCTTGTAGGCCTGCTGGCCCTTGTCGCGCCAGATGTCGGCGAGCGAGCGGCCCTCGGCGCCGACGATGCGCTCGAAGGTCGGCGAGTCGGTCACGTGGAAGCCGGTCGCCACCACGATGGCGTCCACCTCGCGCACGGTGCCGTCCGTGCTGACGATCGAATCGGCGCGGATCTCGGCGATGCCGTCGGTGACCAGCTCGACGTCGTCGCGGGCGAGGGTCGGGTACCAGTCGTTGGAGATCAGGATCCGCTTGCAGCCGACCTGCCAGGTAGGGGTCACCGCCGCGCGCAGCTGCGGGTCCGCGATCGCCTTGGCGATGTGCCGCTCGCCGATCTTCTGCGCCGCCTTGAGCAGCCGGGGCTGGTAGGCGAAGCCGAGCACCATCAGCTCCCGCGCCCAGTAGATCGCCTCGCGCGAGAGGCGCTGCGCCAGCGGGACGTGCTTGAAGGCCAGCCGCTCGATGCGCCGGTACGGCCGGTCGCCGCGCGGCAACACCCACGGTGCGGTGCGCTGGTAGACGTCCAGGTGGGCGACCTGCGGCGCGAGCTCGGGACCGATCTGGATCGCCGAGGCGCCGGTGCCGATCAGGGCGACCCGCTTGCCGGCGAGCTGGGCGTCGTGGTTCCACCGTGAGGAGTGGAAGATCTCGCCGGCGAAGCTTTCGATGCCGGCGATGTCGGGAAGTGCGGGCTCGGCCAGCGCCCCGACCGCGCTGATCAGCACGTCCGCGCTGAAGGCGCCGTTGGTGGTGTCGACCAGCCACTGCTTCGCGGCGCCGTCCCAGCGGGCGAGCGTGACGTCGGTGTCGAACAGGTGCCTGTCCAGCACGCCGTACTTCTCGGCCGTGTCGCGCAGGTACTGCTGGATCTCCGGCTGCGGCGAGAACGAGCGCGACCAGTTCGGGTTGAGCTCGAAAGAGTACGAGTACAGGTGGGACGGGACGTCGCAGGCCGCCCCCGGGTAGGTGTTGTCGCGCCAGGTGCCGCCGACCTCGCTGCCGCGCTCGACGACCAGGAAGTCCGTGCGCCCGTCCTTGGCCAGCCGGATCGCGGCCCCGAGGCCGGCGAAGCCGCTGCCGATGATCAGCACGCCGACGTGGCGGCGCTGCGTCTCGTCCATGAGCCTCGACGCTAGTTGCGCATTGAACGCGAGTCAATAGATAGTTGGCTTGCGTTCAATAGCGTTACGATGGCCACATGGCGGACAGGCAGCGCACCCGGCTGAGCCCGGCCGCCCGCCGTGCGCAGCTGATCGCGCTCGGCGTGCAGATGCTGGCCACCCGCACCCTGGACGAGCTCTCGGTCGAGGACATCGCCACCGAGGCCGGCATCTCGCGCGGGCTGCTGTTCCACTACTTCTCCTCCAAGCAGGAGTTCCACCTCGAAGTGGCCCGGGCCGCGGCGCGGGAGATGATCGAGCGCACCGAGCCCGACCGCAGCCTGCCGCCGCTGGACGCGTTGCGCGGGGCGCTGCGGGCATTCATGGCCTACGTGAGCGAGAACCCCGACAACTACAAGTCGCTGGTACGCGGGGCGGCGAGCGGCGACGCCGAGATGCGCGCGATCTTCGATCGCACCCGCTCGACGCTCGCCGGACGGATCATCGGCGTCCTGGCCGAGCTGGAGCTGCCCCTCGGCCCGCGGGCGAGCCTGGCCGTCCACGGCTGGGTGGCCTTTGTCGAGGAGTGCGTGGTGCGCGCGATCGACGACCACTCCCTGGACGACCCGCAGTTCCGGGACGGCCTGCTGGACATGCTCACCAAGGCGCTGCCCGCCGTCGTGGTCAGCTCCTCCGACGAGGACGTGCACTCGCTGGTCGCGATCCTGACCGCCGACCAGTCCATCGGGGTCGAATGAGCCCGGTTCGCGAGGGCGACAGCGAACTAGGATGAGCGACTATGGCGTTCACTGTCGAACGAAACCCCAGCCCGGCCACCGCTGACGAGCGCGCGCGGATTCTCACCGCGCCCGGGTTCGGCAACTACTTCACCGACCACATGGTGCGCATCGACTACCGCGACGGTGCGTGGGGCGAGGGCCGGGTGCTGCCCTACGGCCCGCTGCAGCTGGACCCGGCCACGATGGCCCTGCACTACGGCCAGGAGATCTTCGAGGGTCTCAAGGCCTACCGCCAGCCGGACGGGTCGATCGCCACGTTCCGTCCGGACCAGAACGCGAGCCGGTTCGTGCGCTCGGCGCGCCGGCTCGGCATGGCCGAGCTCCCCGAGGACCTGTTCATCGAGTCACTGCGCGAGCTGGTCGCGATCGACGGCGACTGGGTGCCCAGCGAGGCGGACGAGTCGCTGTACTTCCGCCCGTTCATGATCGCGACCGAGGTGGGCCTGGGCGTCAAACCCGCCTCGTCCTACGCCTACCTGCTCATCGCCTCGCCGGCCGGCGGCTACTTCTCCGGCGGTGTGCGGCCGGTGTCGGTGTGGCTGTCGACCGAGTACACCCGGGCGGCGACCGGCGGCACCGGCGAGGCCAAGTGCGCGGGCAACTACGCCGCGTCGCTCGTCGCGCAGGCGCAGGCCGCCGCGAAGGGGTGTGACCAGGTGGTCTGGCTCGACTCGGTCGAGCACCGCTGGGTCGAGGAGATGGGCGGCATGAACCTGTACTTCGTGTTCGGGTCGGGTGCGAACGCCCGCATCGTCACCCCCGCGCTGACCGGCACGCTGCTGCCCGGCGTCACGCGCGACTCGCTGCTGACCCTCGCCGGCGACCTCGGCTACGCCGCAGAAGAGGGCAAGATCTCGACCGACGAGTGGCAGGAGGGCAACGCGTCCGGCGCCATCACCGAGGTCTTCGCCTGCGGCACCGCCGCGGTGATCACGCCGGTCGGCTCGGTCAAGAGCGCCGCCGGCGAGTGGACGGTAGGCGAGGGCACCCCGGGCCCGATCACCATGCAGCTCCGCGAACAGCTCACCGGGATCCAGACCGGCAAGCTCGCCGACACCCACGCCTGGATGCACCCGCTCTTGGCATCCTGACAGCAGTAGGGCTGCCCCGACGCCAAAAGCGGATCAGGTGGTGGGCCAGGTCCGGAAGTTCTGGTACGAGCGCGACGGCGTCGGCCCGCGCTGACCCTGGTAGCGCGAGCCGTACTGCGCAGAGCCGTAGGGGAACTCGGCGGCCGAGGACAGCCGGAACAGGCACAGCTGGCCGATCTTCATGCCCGGCCACAGCACGATCGGCAGGTTCGCCACGTTCGACAGCTCCAGCGTGATGTGGCCGCTGAAGCCGGGGTCGATGAACCCGGCTGTCGAGTGGGTGAGCAGCCCGAGCCGGCCGAGGCTGGACTTGCCCTCCAGCCGCCCGGCCAGGTCGTCGGGCAGGGTGACGACCTCGAGGGTGGAGCCGAGCACGAACTCGCCGGGGTGCAGCACGAACGGGTCGTCGTCCTTCGGTTCGACCAGCGTGGTCAGGTCGTCCTGCTGCCGGGACGGGTCGATGTGGGTGTACTGCGAGTTGTTGAACACCCGGAAGTAGCGGTCCAGCCGGACGTCGATGCTGGACGGCTGGACCAGCTCGACGTCCCACGGGTCGAGCACCAGCCGGTCGGCGTCGACCTCGGCGCGGATGTCACGGTCGGACAGCAGCATGCGTGCAGGCTATTCGACGCGCCCGCCCGCCGCGGAGACGCCTCAGCCGGCGGGCGGCGCGATCGGAGTCGCCGGAGCGGACGGGCCGGACGAGACTGCCGGCCCAGCGGCACCGGCGATCAGCTGCTCGGCCTGCTCCCTGGTCAGGCGGGTGCTCGCGCCGCAGAAGGTGCAGGTGATGTGCCGCTTGCGGCCGATGGGGAAGGTGGGGATGAAGAACAGCGTGAACTTGCGGGTCACCTGCACGACGCGCTGGGCCGCCGGGTTGTGGCAGTGGCTGCACACGAGGGTGAGCATGGCCAGCAGCTTCAGATAACTGCGGAAGCCGAAAATGATCATGTCGACGAGTGTCGGCGAGGCCTGCCGGTCCCGCAACCGCTACGGCGCGCGGGTCGACCGGACGAAGGCGAGGACGGCGTCCGCGAGCTGCGGCCCTGCGTCTTCCTGCAGGAAGTGGCCGGCGCCGGTGATGACCGGGTGCTCGCGGCCCGCCGCGCCGGCCATCGCGGACTTCAGGATCGGACCCATCGCGCCGGTGATCGGGTCGCCGTCGCTGAACGCGACCAGCATCGGCGTCGGCGAGGCGGCCAGCTGCTGCCAGGCGGCCCGGTTGGCGGCCGAGGCCGGGTCGTCGGGTCGGGTCGGCACCAGCCCGGGCATCGCTCGCGGGCCGGCCAGGTAGGACTCGTCCGGGAACGGCGCGTCGTAGCCCGCGCGCACCTCGTCGGCGAGCGGCTGCCGGCAGCCTGAGGCCACCAGCCGGCCGATGTCGAGCGTCGGTGCGGTCTGGACGGCGGTGCGGAACCGGTGCCAGATCTCGGGCATGTCGTGGTCGCCGGTCGGCAGGCCGGTGTTCGCCGCGACGATGCGCGCGAACCGGTCCGGGTGCTCGGCGGCGAGCCGGAGCCCGATCAGCCCGCCCCAGTCCTGGCCGACGAGGGTCACCGCGTGCAGGTCGAGCACGTCGAAGGCCAGCTCGCGCACCCACTCGACGTGCCGGGCGTAGGTGTGGGCGGCGATCTCGGTCGGCTTGTCCGAGCGGCCGAAACCGATCAGGTCCGGCGCGATCGCCCGCAGCCCGGCGGCGGCGAGCACCGGCAGCATGGTGCGGTACAGGAACGACCAGGACGGTTCGCCGTGCAGCAGCAGCACCGGCTCGCCGTCCGCGGGGCCTGCCTCGACCCACGCCATCCGCAGGCCGTCGGCGAGCTCGGCGTAGTGCGGGTCGTGGTCGAAGCCGGGCAGCACGGCGAAACGCGCGTCCGGTGTGCGCACGGCGGGCACCGAGTCAGGCACTGCTACACGTAACCCATCAGCCGGCAGATCTCCTTGATGTCGTCCGGCACGTCCTCGGGCTCGGGATCCGGCGGTGCCGGCGCGATCGTCCCCGACTGGATCTTGTCGCTCCAGTCGCCCAGGCCGCGGACGTAGCTGCCGCCGTGGTCCTGCTCGCCGTAGGCGATCATCTGCGGCTCCCACGGCACGCCGAGGTAGGCGCAGATCTTCTGCGACACGGCCGCCGGGTCGCGGGTGAGGTCCTCGTAGCGCACGATCAGGCCGCCGTGGTTCTGGTAGGCGTTCTCCAGCGCCTCGGCGAAGCGGTGCATCTGCTCTACGACCTCGTCACGGGGGATCTCGGGGCGCGCGTTCGCCCAGGATTCCAGCACCCGCAGCGGGTGGCGGTACAAGATGATGAACTTCGCGTTCGGCCAGTGGTTGTGGATGCGTCGCCACCACAGCGAGTTGCCCGGTGTCTTGTCGATGATGTGCTTCTTGCCCGACTTCGCGAGCTGATCGAACAGCACGCGATCCCACAGCAGGTTCTCCAGGTCGCGCCCGGACAAC
The DNA here is from genome assembly GCA_036559305.1 of Jatrophihabitans sp. Taxonomy (GTDB): domain Bacteria; phylum Actinomycetota; class Actinomycetes; order Mycobacteriales; family Jatrophihabitantaceae; genus RYN-133. The sequence continues at coordinate 6,230 of DATBTJ010000109.1, read as the reverse complement.
CCGATCTCGCTCATCGCCTTGTCGCTCGGGGGAAGGAATCTGACGCGAACCGAGGTGAGGTGCAACTCGTGCGGCGCACAGAGCTTCGAATGGCTGTCGAGGACCATCCGCAGCAGGGTCGAGCCCGAACGCATGTAGCTGAGGATGAAAATCGGCTCGGACACCAGGCGGAACGCCTGGGCAGCTTCGACCGAGGTCGGCAGAGCCGCGCGCAGCCGTGACCGCGGCCGGGTGATCACCGCGGTCCGGACACGCTCCACGAGATTTCTCCTCCGGTCGCTCGCTCTGGGACTGGCTGCCATGAAACCTTCCGAACCGCCGCTCGCTCGCGGCACCTGTGCAGATCCGCGAATTCTCGCCCGGAAGTATCCCCGACGTCTGCCCCCGCGTCATTTGCGCCCCTGCTGGCGCTGAGAGTCGTTGCCGAGAAGCGGTCGCCCGGTTCCTAGACTGCCGCCGTGGCGTACCTCAGCGACTCGGCGACCGGGTCCGACGCCGCGCCGGACTCGGCACGCGCGCACGGGTGGCGGCAGGACGCCCTCGACTGGCTCGGTCAGCGTCGAAGGGCCCTGCTCGGCGGCCTGGCGGTCACGGTCGCCGCTGTCGCGCTTTTCACGAGGTTCTCCGTCGACATGCTGCTGTCACGCGACGAGGCGATCTACGTCTACGGGTCGATCCGGTTCGCCCATGGAGTCGCGCCGTACGCGAGCATCTTCGACCCCAAGACGCCTGGTGCGACCCTCCTCGGCGGCTTCGCCGCGCACCTCGCGACGCTGCAGCCTTCCAGCGCGCTGCACGCCATCCGCGCCGAATTCTTCGTTGTCGCGCTGCTCGCTGTCCTCGCCGTGTACGTGCTGGCTCTGGAACTGTCCGGATCGGTCGGCGGCGCGATCACCGCGGGAGTGGCGTTCTGCTGCTACACCCGCTTCGCACAGGACGCCCTCGGTGGACCGGATCCGAAGACGGCGGGCGTGCTGTTCATGGTGTTGTGCATGTGGCTGCTGGTGCGCCGCCGCTGGTTCGCCGGCGGCGTCATGGGCGGGCTGGCCTTCCTGTTCTGGCAACCGCTGATGTGGTTCCCGCTCATCGCGGTCGTTGCGGCAGCGGTGTACAGCGCCCCGCACCGGCGCCGGCGAGGCGCTCTCGTCGCTGCGGGCGGAGCAGCGGCTCCCGTGGCGGTGGTGGCGATCTACTTCGCGTTGGCCGGCGCCTTCTCCGATTTCGTCCGGACCGCGTTCATCTTTCCCCTCGTCGGCACGGTGCGCGCGCCGGAGACGTTGGGCCAGCACCTCACCCGGATCCCGGGCGTCCTGTGGGTCTACCCACTCACCGCCGCCGTGTTCTGCGTCGGTACGGCTTGCCTGGTGCTCGCTGTCGTCCTCCGGCTGCGCAGCGCCCCGGCGCGCGAGGTACTGATGACCCCGCTGGTGCTGATCGTCGCCGCAACGTTCGTGCTGAACCTGCTTTACGCCCTCTACGACTTCCAATGGACCCCGGACACGCTGCCGTTCATGCCGTACCCGGTGCTCGGCGCGGCGGTGCTGATCGGCGAACTGCAGGGCCGGGTCGCGTCCGTGGCGGTGGGACGGGTGGTGGCGGCGGCCGGCGTGGTGCTGGCCCTGGTGGGCGCCTCGGTCGCCTGGGCGCAGTACCAGACCCCGACGAGCAAGGCCCGCAACCTCTCGGGTCAACTCAGCAGCGCCTGCGGCCTCTCCCGGCTCGTCGGCACCGGCTCGTTCGTCGAGCTCGGCGACCCGACCCAACTCGTCCTGACCGGCCGCACCAGCACGTCGCCGTTCATCTACCTGGACGCGGGCGTGGACCAGTGGAAGGTCGACCACACCGCCGGTGGGCTGCAGGGCTGGCTGCACGAGATCCTCGCGCAGCACCCTCCGGTCATCGGCCTGGACGGCTGGTACACCCCGATCACCCCCCGGATGAAGCTGTTGCTGCGCAAGGCGGGCTACGTGCACCGCTTCATCGGGCCGTGGCGGGTTTTCATCGCCCCCGCGGCGCGTCTGCGCAGCCGGGCGGTCAACGTCCTGCTGAGCACGCACCCGACACCGATCGCGCTCACCCGTCAGCACCGACGGTTGCCGGCGCAGGTGCCGTGCCCGCCGACAAGCTCCGCTCAGGGTCGGTAGGGGCCCTGTCGAGCGCGACCCGGTCGAGGAACTGCTGAGGGACGTGGCAGGCTGGTTCGGGCGGGTTGCTAGCTTGCCGTACTGGATTTGCCCGCCTCGTCCAGGCGGGCGGTGAGAACGGATTCGAGGTCGCATGCAACGCTCGGGACAGTTCGACCATGACGTGGTCGTCATCGGTGGCGGCGGACACGTGGGTCTGCCGCTGGCGATCGCCTTCGCCAGCCGCGGCGCGTCGGTGGTCATCTACGACGTGAGTCAAAGCGCCGTGGACCGCGTCAACGACGCCGTCCTGCCCTTCGACGAGCCGGGGGCGGCCAAGCCGCTGTCCGAGGCCGTCGAGGCCGGCCGACTGCGTGCTTCGACCGACCCGTCGGTCGTGGCCCAGGCCGAGCACGTGGTCGTCGTCATCGGCACGCCGGTCGACGAGCACCTCAACCCCGACCCGCAGGCGATCCCGCGGGCGTTGGGGCAGTGCGTGCCGCACTTCCGGGACGGGCAGCTGCTCGTTCTGCGCAGCACGGTGTTCCCGGGTGTCACCCGCCTGGTGGAGCAGCTGGTCGCCGACAACGGCCTGAAGATGGACATCGCGTTCTGCCCCGAGCGGATCGCCGAGGGCAAGGCGATGACCGAGCTGTTCGACCTGCCGCAGATCGTGTCCGGCACGACGCCGCAGGCCCGCGAGCGCGCGGCCGAGCTGTTCGGCGAGCTGACCGACAGCGTGGTCCACCTCGAGCCCGAAGAGGCCGAGCTCGCCAAGCTGTTCACCAACACCTGGCGCTACATCAAGTTCGCGGCGGTCAACCAGTTCTACATGATCGCCGACAGCCGTGGCCTCGACTTCGAGCGCATCCGCGCCGGCCTCTCGCAGGACTACCCGCGCGCCTCGGACATGCCGGGTGCCGGGTTCGCGGCCGGGCCGTGCCTGTTCAAGGACACCATGCAGCTCGCGGCCTTCAACGACAACAACTTCGCCCTCGGGCACGCCGCGATGCTGGTCAACGAGGGCCTGCCGCTCTACATCGTCAGCAAGCTCGCCGAGCAGCACGACCTGCGTTCGATGACGGTCGGCATCCTCGGTGCGTCGTTCAAGGGCGGCTCCGACGACATCCGTTCCAGCCTCGCCTACAAGCTCAAGCGGATCCTGTCCTTCAAGGCCCGCCGCGTGCTCATGACCGACCCGTACGTCACGGTCGACCCCGAGTTGGTCCCGCTGGAGCAGGTGCTCGCCGAGGCGGACCTCGTCATCGTGGCCACGCCGCACCCGGAATACCGCGACCTGCAGATCGACAAGCCGGTCGCCGACGTATGGAATGTCGTCGCCGGGTGACCGAGCACCCTCTGCGGGTATCGATCGTCATCCCCGCCTACAACGAGTCGACCGACATCCTGCCGGTTCTCGACCGGCTGCTCGAGTCGGTGACGTTGCCGTGTGAGGTGCTGATCGTCGTCGACACGCCGGACGACACGACGATCCCGGCGATCGACTCCTACGCGGGCTCCGACGCGCCGGTGCGCGTCGTCATCAACGACCTCGGCCGGGGCCCGGCGAACGCCATCCGCTACGGCATCCACCAGGCGCAGGCTCCGGTGGTCGTCGTGACGATGGCCGACGGGTGCGACGACCCCCGCCAGATCGACGAGCTCACCCGGCTGGTCGAGCGCGGCGTGGTCGTGGCGGCCGCCTCGCGCTACATGCCGGGGGGCCAGCAGGTCGGCGGCCCGGTGTTCAAGCGGTTCCTGTCCAAGAACGCCGGACGTTCGCTGTACTGGTTCGCCCGGATCGGCACCCGGGACGCGACGAACTCGTTCAAGGCCTACAACCGCGAATTCGTCGAAGCGGCCGGCATCACCAGCCGGGACGGCTTCGAGATCGGGCTCGAACTGACCGCGAAGGCGCGCCGGTTGCGACTTCCGGTCGCCGAGATCCCTACCATTTGGTTGGACCGGCCCGCCGGTGTCTCCAATTTCAAGCTCGCGACGTGGATCACCAAGTACCTGCGGTGGTACCGCTTCGCGTTCGGGCCACGGCTCACCACCGAGGGACTGCAGTCAGCCCTCGGCGACACATCACCCATTTCGGAGAGGCAATCATGAAGGTTCTCGTCAGCGGCTCCGCAGGCTTCATCGGCGGTTACGTCGTCGAAGAACTGCTCAAGCGCGGCCACGAAGTCGTCGGCATCGACAACTACTCGAAGTACGGCAAGGTCGTGAAGTCCTACGACGACCACCCGAGCTACGACTTCCACGAGGGCGATGTCCGCGACACCGACCTGATGACCAAGCTGCTGATGGACTGCGACCACTTCATCGCGGGCGCGGCGCTCATCGGCGGTATCTCCTACTTCCACACCTACGCCTACGACCTGCTGGCCGAGAACGAGCGCATCATCGCCTCGTCCTGTGACGCCGCGATCAAGGCGCACGAGCAGGGCAAGCTGAAGAAGGTCACCTACCTCAGCTCGTCCATGGTGTTCGAGTCGGCCACCCACTGGCCGTCGGCCGAGGGCGACGAGCGCAAGATCCCGCCGCCGCTGTCGTCCTACGGGTTCCAGAAGCTTGCGGTCGAGTACTTCGCGATCGCCGCGTGGGACCAGTACAAGCTGCCTTACACGATCGTGCGCCCGTTTAACTGCGTCGGCATCGGTGAGAGCCGCGCGCTCGGCGACGTCGAGATCGAGTCGGGCAACGTGAAGCTGGCGATGAGCCACGTCGTGCCCGACCTGGTGCAGAAGGTGCTCAAGGGCCAGGACCCGCTGCACATCCTCGGCACCGGCGACCAGGTGCGTCACTACACCTACGGCGGCGACCTCGCCCGCGGCATCGTCGAGTGCGTCCTGCAGGACGCCGCGCTCAACGACGACTTCAACCTCTCGACCGCCGAGTCGACGACGGTGCTCGACCTCGCTGAGCTGATCTGGAAGAAGGTGAACGGCGACAAGCCGTTCAACGTCACCAGCGACGAGGCGTTCGAGTACGACGTGCAGAAGCGCGTCCCGGACGTGGCGAAGGCCAAGCGCGTGCTGGGTTACGAGGCCACCACCTCGCTGGACGAGATGCTGGACGAGGTCATCCCGTGGATCGCGCAGGCCATGAAGGACGGCACGATCTGACCTGATCGACCGGCTCGGCCGGCCCGAGAACTGTCAGAAGGCCCGGAATCGCTACGATTCCGGGCCTTCTGCTGTCCCTGGCGTCAGCAACGGCGATCACCGGGCCGAGGATCCGGGGGTCCAACATGGATGGAGCGGGTGACGAGAATCGAACTCGCACTGTCAGCTTGGGAAGCTGATGTTCTGCCATTGAACTACACCCGCGGACGGCTCAGACGATACCGGAACGCCCCCGATCCGACGTGGCGGTGTTCGAGAATCGGGTCCGGCGTTCGCGGCCGACGGCGGGCGCGGCGTGGTTGCAGGCGCAGACGACGCGGCCGGGAACGGGACGAAGTCGGCTCGGCCGCTTCTCAAGATCGTGCCGGGCTGCAATCATCGCCCGGACCGAAGCTGGAGGGCGTGGCGTGCACATCGACAAGACCGAACGGGTGAGGTGGCGGCACGTCGCCGCGCGCGGCGCCGTGGGCCTACTGGCGGCCGCGCTCGCGGCGTGTTCCGGCAGCTCACCGGCGGCGGACACCGTGCGCGCGGCGACCCTGCGCGGTCCGGGCAGCAATCCGCTGGTCGGCTCGCTGCTCGCAGCATCGAGCGACCTCGGCGCCTCGCGTGCGCGCCACGTCGGCGTGCTCGTCGCGCTCTCGGGGCCGGCGCGCCCGGCCGCGCTCTACCGGTGGACGAGCGCCCACCACCTCGCCGTCCGGTGGCAGCACGGCGACAGCTACGCGCTCGTGCGCGGCAGCGCCGACGCCATGAGCCGCGGCTTCGCCGTGCCGATCCACGACTACCGCGCCCGGTCGGGCAAGCGGTTCTACGCGACCGCCCGGTATGCGAGGGTGCCGCGGGCGCTGCGCGGCGCGGTGACCGACGTCGGATCCATCCTGAGCTACACCCCGAAGGTGACCACGGCGTTGCCGCCCGGCGGCTTCCACGCGGACGTACCGGCCGGCGGGCTGATGCCGAACACGCTGCTGCG
>DATBTJ010000108.1:0-22908 GCA_036559305.1 Jatrophihabitans sp. | reverse complement strand
CTCCACGCGAGCAGCAGGTCGTTGCCGCTGACGTCGACCTTGTTGCCCATCGAGACGAACCGGCCGAGCCCGAGGCCGCGCGCCGCCGCCGCGTGCGCGACAGCGATCCCGACCGCGCCGGACTGCGAGGCAAGCGCGAGCCCGCCGGGTGCGACCGGCATGGTGGCGAAGGTGGCGTTCAGGCGCACGTGCGGGTCGGTGTTGACCACGCCGAGACAGTTCGGGCCGACCAGGCGCATGCCGTGGCGGCGCACAATGGTCAGCAGTTCGCGCTGCGCGCGCGCGCCCGCGCTCCCCGCCTCGCCGAAGCCCGAGGTGAGCAGCAGGATCGCGCCGGTCCCGCACGCGCCGAGCTCGTCGACCACCGGCAGCACCTGGTCCGGCGGGACGGCGACCACGGCGAGGTCTGGTGATTCGGACAGCTGCGCCGGCGTCGGCACGGCCCGCAGGCCGAGGATCTCGTCGTGGCGCGGGTGCACGACGGCCAGGTCACCGGTGAAGCCCGCCCCGACGAGATTGCGCAACACCGCCCGTCCGATCGAGTTCTCCCGCGACCCGACGCCGACGACGGCGACCGACCGCGGCGCGAGCACATGTCGCAGGCTGGCGACCTCCGACTGTCGCTCGCGTTCGGTCACCTGCGTCGACAGGTCGGTGGCACCTTCGAGATCGAGGACGAGGTGCAGCACGCCGTCTTCGAAGCTGCGCGTCATCGGCAGGCCGAGATCGTGCAGCACGGTCAGCATCCCTGCGTTGTCGGCGAGGACGTCCGCGCACAACGTCGACAGCCGGCGCGCGCGGGCGGCTGCGAGGAGGGCCTCGACGAGCAGCGTGCCGATGCCCTCGTGCTGCACCGCGTCGGCGATCAGCACGGCGATCTCGGCGTTGTCCGGGGCGATCTGCTCGAGCGCGGCGAGGCCGACGACCCCCACGTCGGTCTCGGCCACCAGCGCGTCGCGGGTGGCGGTCTGCGGTTCGGCGGCCACCGCATCGGCGTAACGCTCGGCGGTCTCGCGACTGGCCGAGAAGAAGCGGAACCGGATCGAGCGATCCGAGGCCGCGGCGTCGAGTGCGTGCAGCGCCGCCCGGTCAGTGACCTCGGCGCGTCGGATGGTGACGAGGCGGCCGTCGGCACGCAGCGCGGCGCCCGTCGAGGTCATCCAGCGGCCTCGGTGGTCCGGAGCGTGGCGGCTGCGGCGTCGGCCGCGGTCAGCTTGTCGAGCAGCCGCTTGGTGGCGACGATCAGCTCGTGGTCCTCGTGTCCGAAGTCGCTCAGGTAGGTCTGCAGCGCGTTGCGCAACAGCCGACGCTCGGCTTCGTCGAGCTCGACGGGCGTGCCGGGTCCGGACATGGTTGGCATGCTGGCCTCCGTGTGAGTGCGGTGGTGTCAATGTCGATCACACCCCGGCCCGTCGCGGGGCTGTAGGGCCCAAGGGCCCGGCGCCGGTGCACAAGTGCCCTGGGACGTTCGTCCCGCAGCGCGGGGTCCGGCTGCCCGTGCAGGGCCGCCGCCGACGTCCGATGCTCGGGACATGGCAGCCGCGCCCCGCGAGACTGACGGCAAGGCAGAACTCCGCGAGACCCACAGCGCCGTCGTCGCCCTGGTCGGCGATCATGCCTACAAGGCGAAGAAGGGCGTCGACCTCGGCTTCCTCGACTTCACGTCCGCCGAGGCGCGCGACCAGGCGCTGCGCCGCGAACTCGAACTCAACCGCCGGATCTGCAACGACGTCTACCTTGACGTGGCCCAGCTCGTCGGCTCCGACGGCGCGCACCTGGAGAGCGTGCTGATCATGCGCCGGATGCCGGACGAGCGTCGGCTGTCCACGCTGCTCGGCGCGGGCGGGGCGGACACGACCGAGCTGCAGCGCCACCTTCGCAGCGTCGCCCGCCGCCTCGCCGAGTTCCATGCCCGCGCCGAGCACGGCGCGCAGATCAGTGCCGAGGCCGGCCAGATCGGGCTGCGCCGGCGATGGACCGACAACCTCGCCGAGATGCGCCGCTTCGTCGGCGCGTCGGTCGACCGCGAGCTGTACCGCCGCATCGCCGCGCTAGCGCTGGCCTTCATCGACGGGCGCGAGCCGTTGTTCGACCGCCGCCGCGACGCACAGCTCTACGTCGACGGGCACGGCGACGTGACCGCCGAGGACACATTCTGTCTCGACGACGGGCCGCGCATCCTGGACTGCCTCGAGTTCGACGACCGGCTGCGTTGGCTGGACGCACTCGACGATGCCGCGTTCCTCGCCATGGAACTCGAGCACCTGGGCCGGCCGGGCCTGGCCAGATACTTCCTCGACGCCTACGCGCAGTTCAGCGCGGTGCCGAACGTACCGAGCCTCGAACACCACTACATCGCCTACCGCGCGCTCGTCCGCGCGAAGATCGCCTGCTTGCGGGCCGAGCAGCGCGGCGAGTCGGCCGACCAGGACGCGGTCGACGCCTACCTGCAGCTCGCCCTGCGGCATCTCGAGGCCGGGCAGGTGCGGTTGCTTCTCGTCGGCGGCGCGCCCGGTACCGGGAAGAGCACGATCGCCGAGCTGCTCGCCGACACGCTCGGCGCGGTGCTGCTCGCAACCGACGCCGTGCGCCGCGAGATCGCGCCGGACCCCCCGCGGTACGACGACGAGTCACGGCTGCAGATCTACCGCGCGCTGCTGGTGCGTGCCGAGCGTGCCCTGGCCAACGGCGAGACGGTCGTCGCCGACGCGACGTGGGAGTCCGACGAGCTGCGCCGGCTGGCGCGACGCTGTGCCGAGGCGACCGCCAGCGAGGTTCTCGAGTTCGAGTGCCACGCACCGCCGGCCCTCGCCGCAGCCCGGGCCGAGCGGCGGGTGCGCCGGGGACTGGGCCGCTCACAGGCGGGTGGAGCGGTCGCGCTCATGCTCGCCGGACGACGCGACGCGTGGCCGACGGCCACGGCGGTCGACTGCAGCGGTTCGCCGCGGGAGGCGATGCGCAGCATCGCCTACGTGCTGGCCTACGGCGTGCGCTGACCGCGGGCCGCGGCCAACGGCGCGCCTCAGGCGGGGCCGGGCGTGCCGGTTACCTGCGCGCGTCGACCAGGCAGGTCGCGCCGGCGGCGCGGGTACGGACGTCCGGGCAATGCCGCCCGAATGCCGCCAGCAGCTCCGAGTCGCCGAGCGGCACGGTCGCTCGGATCCGCGTGCGGTGCTGCACCGCGGGATGGGCGAAGATCGCCTCGACCAGATCGTGCCGGGCAGACGACGCGAGGTGACCGGCCTCGATCTCGACGGCGACGCGTACTTCGTCGGGATCGGCGAGCGTGATCGTCGCCGCGACGCCGAGGTCGGGTGTGAGATGGATGGGGATGGGGTGGCGGCCCTCGCCGCTGTCCGCCGCCCGCCGCTGCGTGTCGGTGGCCATGCAGATCACGAAAGCACCGGCCGCCGCGGGCTCGGCAGGGGAGAAGGTCCTGTCGGCGGGCACCTCTCTGCTCTTGCCGGGGCCGCTGCGATGCGGTGCCATCAGGTGATCGCGGAGCGGAGGTGGCGACCATGACCGACGAGGGGAAGGCCGGCCGGCCCGACCTCGGTACCGATCCGCTGGAAGTTCGCGCCCGGCGCCGGTTGAAGCAGAAGCGCGACTTCGCCGGGCATGTCCTCGTCTACACGATGGTCAACGGCTTCCTGATCATCATCTGGGCGTTCACGTCGGCCGGCTTCTTCTGGCCGATCTTTCCGCTCCTGGGCTGGGGAATCGGCCTGGTGATGAACGCCTGGGACGTCTGGCGCAACGATGACTTCAGCGAGGCCGAGATCAGCCGCGAGATGAGCCGTCTCAAACAGCACGACACCCGCTGATCACATGAGGAGCGCGATGCATGACGTGTCCGATCGTGCGCGAAGCGATCTGAGCGGGGCGAGCCCGACACCGGCGCGCGGCTCGCTGCTGAAGGAGATCGACCTGTGCCCCGCGGACTTCCTCGATCTGGTGAATCTCGCCGCTCACCTGAAGCTGGTGAAGAAGGCCGGTGCTGAAGTTCCGCAGCTGACCGGCCGCACCATCGCGCTGATCTTCGAGAAGGCCTCGACCCGCACCCGATGCGCCTTCGAGGTCGCCGCGTTCGACCAGGGTGCGCACGTCACCTACATCGGGCCGGACGGGTCGCACCTCGGGCGCGAGGAGTCGGTGCGCGACACCGCACGCGTGCTGGGTCGGATGTACGACGGCATCGAGTTCCGCGGCTTCGCCCAGGACACTGTCGAGGAGCTCGCTCGGCATGCAGGTGTGCCGGTGTGGAACGGCCTGACCGATCAATGGCACCCGACCCAGATGTTGGCCGACGTACTGACGATGACCGAGCACCATGCGGGTGCCATCGGCGAGATCGCCGTCTGCTACCTCGGCGACGCACGCAACAATGTCGCCCGCTCGCTGCTGGTGACCGGTGCGATGCTCGGCATGGACGTGCGGGTGGCGGCGCCCGGCCTGCTCGCACCGCCGCACGAGGTCCGTGACCTCGCGGGCGGGCTCGCGACGGCGTCCGGCGCACGCGTCACCGTGACCGACGACCCGGTAGCCGGTGTCGCAGGCGCCGACTTCGTCTACACCGACGTGTGGGTGAGCATGGGCGAGGCGCCGGAGCGGTGGGACGAGCGGGTGCCGCTGCTCACGCCCTACCGGGTGACGCCGGAGCTGATGCAGCACACGGGGAAGGCGACGACCAGGTTCCTGCACTGCTTGCCGTCGATGCACGACGCGACGACCGTTGCCGGGCGACGAGCCCTGGACCGGTTCGGGCTGCACGGCGTCGAGGTGGACGATGCGGTGTTCGAGTCACCGGCGTCGATCGTGTTCGACCAGGCCGAGAACCGGATGCACACGATCAAAGCGATCATGGTCGCTGCGCTCGGAGCCTGAGGTGCGCATCGTCGTCGCTCTCGGCGGGAACGCGCTGTTGCGCCGCGGGGAGAAGCCGGACGCGCTGGTACAGCGCCACCACGTCCGCGACGCGGCGCGCGCCCTGGCGCCGCTCGCCGCAGCACACGACCTGATCGTCTGCCACGGCAACGGCCCGCAGGTGGGCCTGCTCGCGCTGGAATCCGAATCCGACCGCAGCCTCTCACGCCCCTACCCGCTCGACGTCCTGGTCGCACAGACGCAGGGCATGATCGGCTACTGGCTGGCCCAGGAACTGCGCAACGCCGGCGTGCAGCGCCCGGTCGTCCCGGTGATCACCCAGACGATGGTGCGGCGCGACGACCCGGGCTTCGATCGCCCGACCAAGTTCATCGGCCGCATCTACCCGCAGGACGAAGCGCGCGAGGTCGCGTCCCGCCTCGGCTGGTCGGTGGCGCCGGACGGAGATGCGTGGCGGCGCGTCGTGGCGTCGCCGGAGCCGGTCGGCATCGTCGAGGACGTCGCCGTCGAAGCCCTGGTCGACGCGCGCGCCGTGGTGGTGTGCTGTGGCGGGGGAGGCGTCCCGGTCGTGACGGGCGATGGTGGTCTGGAGGGCGTGGACGCGGTGGTCGACAAGGACGCGGTGGCCGCGCTGCTCGCGATCCGCTTCGCCGCGGACCGGTTGATGATCCTGACCGACGTGGCCGGGCTGGTCCGTGGCTTCGGCACCGCGGCGGCGACGCCGATCGCGTCGCTCACCACGGCCGAGCTCGCCGCGATGGCGCTGCCCGCCGGCTCGATGGGGCCGAAGGCGGCGGCCTGCGTGCGGTTCACCGAACACACCGGACGGCCGAGCGTCATCGGCAGTCTGGCCGAGGCGGGTTCCCTGCTGTCCGGATCATCCGGGACCACCGTGGTGTGCGGTGCCGATGCGGGGAGTGAACGATGACCGATCCGTCGCAGCGTCCGCGTACCGGCCGGCGCATCGCCCACGCCACTCGCCACAAGCTGGTCGAGGTCATGCGCCGGCAGGCGAAGGGCGCCCGGAGCCGGGCGCCTCTTGTTGTGGGCGTCTCGGGGTACCTGGGCGAGCTCGCGCCGGAGACGGTCGCGGCGGTGGACTGGGCGGCGCGTGAGGCGGATTGCCGCGGCATCGAGCTGTACGTCGTCTCGGTCGTCGAATGGCGCTCGGTCCCGAGCTGGTCGCGGCGCGCTGACAACCTGGTGGTGGCCGAGCTGCAGCGCTTCGCCGACGCGGCAGTGGACGCAGCACTGGATCTGATCGAGGCACATCACGCTGACACCGTGGCGAGCGGCGCGGTGCTGCGCGGAGACGCGCTGGCGGTGCTGCGCACGCTCGGCTCGGCAGCCGGCGCGGTCGTGGTCGGGACCCGCCGGTTGCCCCGTCTGGGCGAGATCCTGCTGGGCTCGCTCAGCGCCGGGCTGTCGGCGTGCGCGCCGTGCCCGGTGATCGTGGTCAGCGACCGCGCGCCGGGGCCGGGCGGTGTGGTCGTCGGCGTCGACGAGGACAACGAGGCCGCCCTGCGGTTCGCCGCCGACTACGCGCAGCTGCATCGTCTGGAGCTGCACGCCCTCTACGCTCATGCGCCGTTGCTGGCCGACGAGCGGGTCTTTCGCGGCGACGCCGACCGCTGGGTGCACGAGACCCTCGCCGGCGTGTGTACCGACTATCCCGATCTCGCGATCCGGTCGAGCGTCCACCTGCACCGCACGGTCGAGACCCTGCTGCAGGAATCGCGTGAACAGCGCCTGCTGGTGGTCGGCCGGCGGCACCGCAGCCGGTACCCGGCCCTACACGTCGGGTCGGTCAGCCAGGCCGTCCTGCACCATGCTCCGTGTCCTGTTGCGGTCGTGCCGTGCGGATCGCCGACTGCACGGCGCTGATCTGCTGACCACGGACCCGGTCGAGTTCCTCCAGCCGCTGCATGGTCACGACTTCGGCGTCGGGGCCCGGGAAGACGATCGTCACGTGGTCGGTGTCGGCCCACCGGACCGTGTAGGGCGGTGCGCCGTCGCGGCCGACGTCGAGAATCTTCGCCCGCCGCGCGTGCACGGAATCATTGCGGCTGTTCACAACCAGCCAGTCACCGATGTCGGCTCTCATTCGTCCTCCGAAGTGGTCGTCCCTCCGCGTCCGCGACGCAACACCGACAGGCCGAGATCGCGTCGCGTGGGCGCTGACTTCGTGGTGTCACGTACCCGTCGCCATTCCGCGCCGGCGAGCAGCTCGCCGAGCACCCCACCCACGATCTGCTGGGTCTCCCGCTCGGCCTCGGCGGGGGTCGCGAACGACTCGATCGTGCGGTACGCCTCGTAATCGCCGACTTTGACGACCCCGACGAATCCCCAGCTGTCGCTGGCCGTGTCCACATCAATGCTGATCAGCAAACCCGACATCTCCCTCAGACCCCTCCCGGGATGAGGAGCCGGAGGGTTTCCGACTGATGCCCGAACGCTAACGCGCCGACATTGGACGATCGCCGTCCTTTGGCAAGGATGGTTCGGCGCCGGTGGATTCGTGCCAGGGCGACGGGCCGGATGGGTTGCGGCGGGGATGGGCTACCCGTGCGCGCGACACCGCGCGATAGAACTCGTCGATCCCCCACACGACGAGCGGGCAGGGGATCAGCAGCACGATGGCCCACCACGGCGGCGCGGCGGTTCCGAAAAGGCGTTGCAGGACAGGCACGTACAGCAGCGCCGCTGCGAAGGTCAGTTCGAAGGCGATGCCGGCGAGCAGCATGCGGTTCGTGAACACCCCGATCGACAACAGCGACGACCGTTCGGTGCGGGCGGCGAACGCGGTGCCCACCTGGCAGGCGACGATCGCGGCGAACGTGGTGCTGGTGGCCTGCTGCCAGGTGTGGTGCAGCGTCGTGCCGGCGCCGGTGGCCGCGCCTGGTTGCCAGCCGCCTACGAGCAGGACGGCGAAGAACAGCGTCAGGGCCAGCGCAGCCGAGACGGCGCCCATCACCAGCCACGCCCGGCGCAACAGCCGCGCGTTGATCAGCCGCTCGGCGCGGGGGCGCGGGCGCCGTTGCATGAGGTCGGGCTCGGCCCGTTCCCTGCCCAGCGCCAAAGCGGGCAGGGTCTCGGTACCGAGATCGATCGCCAGGATCTGCAGCACGGTCAGTGGCAGCGGGAACGCGCCGGCGCTCAACGCGAACAGCGCGAACGGCACGACCTCCGGCACGGCGTGGGCGAAGATGTACAGGATGAACTTGCGGAGGTTCTCATAAGCCCGCCGCCCCTCGCACACCGCTTTGACGATCGTGGCGAAGTTGTCGTCGGTGAGCACCATCGTGGCCGATTCGCGGGCGACGTCGGTGCCGGATCTGCCCATCGCGATGCCGATGTCCGCGCGGTGCAGGGCCGGGGCGTCGTTCACGCCGTCCCCGGTCATCGCGACGACCGCACCACGATGCTGCAGCGATTCGGCGATCCGCATCTTCGCCTCGGGAGTACTGCGGGCGAACACGACCTCGCCGGGTTGGGCGAGCAGGTGATCAAGGGCCGCGTCGCTCATCGCGTCGACGTCCGGCCCGTTCACCGTCCGTATCACCCGGACCCCGACCCGGCGGGCGATCTCGGCGGCGGTGCGACCGTTGTCGCCGGTGATGACATGCACCGTCATACCGGCGGCGTGACAGGCGGCGACTGCGGCGGCGACCTCGGGACGGGGCGGGTCGAGCAGGGCCACCAGGCCCAGCAGGCACAGCTGCGCCTCGGCAGCGGCCGCGGTGCGCGGCACGCTCGCTCGGTCGCCGATCGCCAGGGCGAGCACCCGCAGACCGGATTCGGCCAGCTCGTCGACCGCGGCGCCGACGCGGGCGCGGTCGGCACTGGTGAGTGGCGAGCGGGCCGTGCCGTCGTCCCACGAGGTGCACAGGGGCAGGACGGTCTCCGGCGCGCCCTTGGCAAGCACCGTCGGCCGGCCGTCCAGGCGGGCGACGACGCTCATCCGCTTCCGGGCCGGGTCGAACGGGAACACGGCGACGGCCTCGGTGGGCGTCACGCCACGCGCGCCCGCGGCCTCGATCAGCGCGCGTTCCATCGGATCGGCGCTTGTCTCCAGGTCGTTGCATGTCGCTGCCACCTGCGCCAGCGCGAGCGGCATGTCGGTCGGCGCGAGCATTCGGCCGCCACGCCAGATTCCGCTGACCTGCATGCGATTCTCGGTGAGCGTTCCGGTCTTGTCGGTGCACACGACGCTCGTCGACCCGAGCGTCTCGACAGCGGACAGCCGCTTCACGACGGCGCCGGCGCGTGCCAGAGACCGGACGCCCACGGCGAGCGCGAGCGTGATCGTCGGCAAAAGGCCCTCGGGGACGTTCGCGACGAGCAGCCCGACCGCGAACACCGCGGCGTCGATGAGCGACAGCCCGGCGAGCAGTCCGAGAGGCAGGAACAGCAGGCCGATGGCGATCGCGACGCCGGCGATGAGCCAGGCGACCCTGCGCACCTCGCGCTCCAGCGGCGACTGCCCCGTCGCGCCGTGCTGGGCGAGAATCGCCACGCGTCCGAGCTCGGTGTGCGCACCGGTGGCGAACACCACGGCGTGGGCCCGTCCCGAGGTGCAGGTCGACCCCGAGAACACCGCGTCGTGTGCGTCGATGAGCCGGGCATGGACGTCGCCGGGTACCGCCTCCGCGGTGCGCACGACCGGCGCCGATTCGCCGGTCAGCGTGGACAGGTCCACCTGGACGTCGCCGCTGATCAGTCGCGCGTCGGCGCAGACCCGGTCACCCTCGCCCAGCGCGAGCACGTCGCCCGGAACGACCTGCGTCGCGAGCACCGATTCGATCCGCCCGGCGCGCAGCACGCGCGCGCGCGGCGGCAGATAGTGGGCCAGGGCGGCGACGGCGCTGGCGGCCTGATGCTCCTGCAACATGGCGACAACCGCGTTGATCACGATCACGCCGATGATGGCAGCGCTCAAGGCCGGCGTGCGAGCGAGCCAGGCGAGCACGGCGGCGAGCCAGAGCAGCAGCGCGAGCGGATGTGTCACCTGGCGGACGAGGTTCTTCAGGAAGGTGTGCTCGTGGGTGCGGGGGAGTTCGTTCGGGCCGTACACGGCCAGCCGGCGTTGCGCCTCTCGCGGCTGTAGGCCGACCTCCGCCGATTTGAGATCACGCAGCAGACGGTTTGCCGGCAGCCGTACCGCTTCGTCGCCCGACTGGAGGTCGGGCGCGGTCACGACGTGGTCGGCGTTTCCACGATGAGATCGTCCAGGTGGCGGCGCGAGGCGCTGGCGGTCGGTGCCGCCCGCCCGACCCGCATCAGGATGTGCGGGTACATCGAGATGCGCAGCTCTTCGCGCAGCCGTGCGCGAACGGCGGGTACCTCGACGACCTGGGTGAGCGGGCTCATCACGAAGCCGTGCCGAGCGATCTCGAGCCAGACGTGTTCGAGCGCCTCGCCGGTGCGCAACCACTGGTCCGGCCGGTCGCCCTGGGTGCCGAGGAGCAACAAGCACTGGTTGTGGCTCGAACGCGTGTCGGTCGGCAACCAGCCGGCCCCGGTGCTGTCGAAATCGCGGATCGGGATCTCGTCGCCGGTGCCCGCGTCGAAGTGCGGGACGGCGCGCGCCGGGACACCGTCCATCCGGTCCGGGTCATTGGTGGTCCAGGTGCGGATCTCGGCCCGGTAGGCGCCGTCGGCGTACTGCAGCGCATCAGCGCGCTGGCTCAGCCGCGCGATCGTCAACCGGTCCGACTCGTCGATGATCTGGACGAGCCGGGTGCCGTCGGCCTGCGCGGCCGAGGTGAGCGCGGCGATGAGATCGTCCGGGACGGGATCATCGGCGAAGCGCCGGCGATTGGTGCTCCTGATCCGGATCAGTGGTTCCAGCACTGCCAGCCGAAGCTCGTCCGGCAGGGTGCCCTCGGTCGGCCTCAGCCGCGCGACCGGGTTCGCGTCCGGTCCGAGCGGCATCCGCTCGATCTGCATGGGCAGGCCGAGCGCGGCGGCCGACACCCGCGCGTTGAACAGGGCACAGCCGACGCTGACCATGAGTTGCCGGCCGGTCGGGTCGAGGGCGCGCAACTGGCGGGTGCGATCGACATGCAGGTCGAAGCTGCCGGTGCCGAGCTCGAAACGCCATGGTTGGGTGTTGTGTACCGACGGTGCAAGTCGCGCCGCCTGGGCGATCGTGCGCATGGCGCGCAGCCGGTTCGCCGTCGTGGTGCTGGTCATTGCTGCCTCCTGGCGCCAGGCCCGCGGGATGACTTCGAGTCTGTCGACATACGAGCGGTCTGCGGTGCTGCTGTGGGTCCCACAAAGGCGCGACGTCGGTCGGGGGGAGCCGGGACGTTGGTCCCTTAGGTCGTGACGCTCGGACGGTGCACGGTGGGTCCGTATCGGTTCATCGCAGGAGACGGACGTCGCACCGGAGCGAGACATGATCGACGATCAGGCACGGCTAATCATTTCCGATCCGGCGCCGCCTCGATCTGCAAGAACGAAGAGACATTCGGTGCGGCGCGCCGTCAACGCCCCGGCCGATCTCACCGATCCGGCAGATCACGTCTGGGTCGGCTCCGCGGGGGTCTGGGTGCCGCAGGCGTGGCCGGCGATGCATCCCCTCGTCGGGCAGCTGGTGTCCGAGGACCTGTCGTGGCGCATCGGCGTGCTGCATTGGCGATCGGTGCGTCCGCGCCCGCTGCGCCTGCACGCCCGGGCGGTATGGCGTGCGCACGGCGTGACCCTCGCCGCGAAACGCGAACGGTTGCGCGCGATGGCCGATGAGCTCGGCTTCCGACCGATGCCCTGACGAATCTGTGGGCCGAACGGCCCGATCACGAGAGGTGACCAACGCATGCAGACCACCACGATGAAGGCGCACGTCTACCACGGCCCGGGTCGACACTCGTGGGAGGACGTGCCGGTGCCGCAGTTGAGCGCCGCGACCGACGCGATCGTCCGTGTCGACGCAGTGACGATCTGCGGGACGGATCTGCACATTCTCAAGGGCGACGTGCCCGAGACGACGCCCGGGACGATCCTCGGCCACGAAGCGGTCGGGACGGTCGTCGAGGCCGGCAGTGCGGTATCCGGCGTGGTGGTGGGCGATCGCGTGCTGGTCTCGTGCATCTCCTCCTGCGGGCGGTGCAGCTATTGCCGGGTCGGGGCGTACGGCCAGTGCCGCAACGGCGGCGGGTGGATCCTCGGCCACACGGTCAACGGCACCCAGGCCGAATTCGTCCGGGTGCCCTTCGCCGACAACAGCCTCTACCCGCTGCCGGACCAGGTGAGCAGCGAGGCAGCGTTGATGCTGGCCGACATCGTGCCGACCGCCTACGAGGTCGGCGTGCTCAACGGCAGGGTCAAGCCCGGCGACACCGTCGTGGTGGTGGGCGCCGGCCCGATCGGGCTGGCCGCGATCAAGACCGCCCGGCTGTTCAGCCCGGCCAAGATCATTGCCCTCGACCTCGCCAAGTCGCGCCTGGACGCGGCCCTCGATTTCGGGGCGAGCGACTCGCTGCCCTCGGACGAGGACGCGGTGGCGAAGGTGTTGCAGCGCACGGACGGGCTGGGTGCGGACGTGGTCATCGAGGCCGTCGGCACGCCGCACACCTTCGAGCTGTGCACCCAGCTCGTGCGCCCAGGCGGGCACGTCGCGAACATCGGGGTCCACGGTGCGCCGGCGACGTTGCACCTCGAGACCCTGTGGATCAAGAACGTGACGATCACGACAGGGCTGGTCGACACCTATTCGACGCCGACCCTGCTGACCATGCTTGCCGGGGGCGATCTGAAGACCACCGATTTCATCACTCACCGCTTCGGGCTCGGCGAGATGCTGGAGGCGTTCGACGTCTTCGCCGAAGCGGCCGACTCCGGCGCCCTCAAGGTCGCCATGTTCCGGACCTGAGGCGGCGACAATGACCGACCCTGCGCGTATCGAGCAGTTCGTCCTCGTCGGTGTCGACGGCTCGCCGGAGTCACGCACGGCGTTGCGGTGGGCGGAGTACTTCGCGCGCGATCTCGACTGCGAGATCGAAGCGATGTTGGTGTGGCAGGCGCCGATGGCGTTCGAGTTCAACATGACGACCGTCATCCGCGACTGGGACCCTCAGCACGAGTGCGAGAAGGCGTTGACCGAGATCGTCGACGACGTGTTCGGTCAGCAGCGCCCGGCCCGGCTGCGCCTCACGGTGGTGGGCGGGTACCCGGCCCGTCGCCTGGTCGAGCGGGCCAACGCGGCGACGATGCTGGTCGTCGGCAGCCGCGGTCACGGCGCGTTCGCCTCGGTCGCGCTGGGGTCGGTCAGCCAGCGGTGCGTGGAGTACGCGACGTGCCCGGTGGTGGTCGTGAAGGCGGCCAATCAGCCACCGGCCGGCGCGGCCTCGGGCGCGGTGCCAGGTGGCTGATATCAGGTGCGGCGGATCTCGGCGCCGTACACCGCGGCCTGGGTGCGCCGCTCCATGCCGAGCTTGGCGAGCAGCGCCGAGACGTAGTTCTTGACCGTCTTCTCGGCGAGGAACAGCTTCTCGCCGATCTGGCGGTTGGTCAGCCCGTCGGCGATCAGCCCGAGGATGTCGCGTTCGCGGTCGGTGAGCGAGGCGAGCCGCGGGTCCTCCGGCGTCCCTTCCCGCAATCGGGTGAGCAGTCGCTCCGTCACCGCCGGGTCGAGCAGCGACCTGCCGGCTGCGACCTGTCGCACCGCATCGAGCAGGTTGGAACCGCGGATCTCCTTCAGCAGGTAGCCGGACGCCCCGGCCATGACGGCGGCGAAGATCGCGTCGTTGTCGTCGTAGGAGGTGAGAATCAGGCAGCGCACCTCGGGCATCGCCGAACGGATGTCGCGGCAGACGTCGATGCCGCTGCCGTCGGGCAACCGTGCATCGAGGACGGCGACATCCGGACGTGCGGCCGGGATGCGGGCGAGCGCCTCGGCTGCTGTGCCGGCCTCGCCGACCACGGTGATGTCGTCGGCAGCGTCGAGCAGGTCGGCGATCCCACGGCGGACGATCTCGTGGTCGTCGAGCATGAAGACACGAATGGGCGAGGTGGTCATGGCAGTGGCACCGTCCAATGCAGTCGGGTTCCGGGCTTGGGTGACAGCGGGTCGCCGTGCGACTCGATCGCGAACGCTCCACCGTGCAGTTCTGCCCGTTCGCGGAGATTGGCCAGCCCGCTACGGCGCAGGGACCGGCCGAGACCGACGCCGTCGTCGACGATTTCCAGGCTTACGCGCGTGGTGGACGCCGCGACGGTGATGCGGACCGTCTCGGCGCCGGCATGGCGCCTGACGTTGGTCAGGGCCTCGCGCACGACCGCAAGCAGGTCGGCGGCCACGGCCTCCGGCACGACGGAGTCGACCGGCCCGACGAACTCGATCGCGGGTTCGGCCTGCAGCAGGGGACGCACCTCGGCGACGACGGCGAGCAGTTGGGTGCGCACCGAGCCGGTGGCGGGCCCCAGCTGGCCGCGCAGTTCGAAGATCGAGGTGCGGATCTGACGGATCGTCTCGTCGATCTCGTCGAGGACGGAGCCGATGCGTTCGGCGGCCGGGCCGGGCACGATGTTGATGACACCGTCCAGGCTGAGCCCGGCGGCGAACAGGCGCTGGATCACGTGGTCGTGCAAATCGCGCGCGATACGGTCGCGGTCCTCGAGGATCACGATGCGCTGCTCGCTGGCCCGTGCATCGGCCAGTTCGAGAGCTACTGCCGCGTGGTTGGCGAACGTCGTTGCCATGTCGAGGTCCTCGGCGTCGAAGGCCGGGCTGCCGGCGATGCGTCCGACGACGAGCGAGCCGCGCACGCCATTGCTCGTCGACAGCGGCACGGCCATGACCGGGCCGACCTCGAAGGCGGTGGACAGGTGCATCGGAACCTGCGTCTGGTGCGCTGCGTCGCTGAGCATCACCGGCCGGCCGGTCGAGATCGCCTGGCCGGACAGCGTGTTGTCGGCAGGGAACTGGTAACCGGCGAGTTCGGCGGAAATGCGCGATGCGACGACCTCGACCATCAAGCGGTCACTGTCGGGCATCGGCAGCACGACCGTGACGATGTCGGCATCGGCAATCGCACGTGCCTCCTGCGCGATCAGATCGAGAGGTTCGACGCCGTCGGTGGACAGCAGATGGGTGGTGATCTCCGTCGAAGCCTGCAGCCAGCGCTGGCGCCGCTCGGCCTGCGCGAACAGACGGGCGTTCTCGATCGCGACGCCGGCCGTTGCGGCAAGAGACAGCACGACCTCCTCGTCGTCGACGCTGAACTCGCCGCGCGCCGAGTCGGTCAGATAGAGATTGCCGAAGACCTCGTCGCGGACCGTGATCGGCACCCCGAGGAAGGACGTCATCGGCGGGTGGTGCGGCGGGAAGCCGACCGAGCGCGGATCGTCGCCGAGGTTGGCGATGCGGATCGGCTTGGGCTCGTCGATGAGCGCGCCGAGCAGGCCCCGGCCCTTGGGCGACTCACCGATGGCGGCGGCGGTCTCGTCGTCGATGCCCACTGTCACGAAGGCAGTCAGCCCTACCCGGCCGGGCGCGATGACGCCGAGCGCGCCGTACCGGGCGTCGACGAGCTGGCAGGCGGCCTCGACGATGCGGCGCAGGACCGTGGGCAGGTTCAGATCGCCGATGATCATCCGGTTCGCAGCAAGTAGATTGCGCAGCCGTTCGTGTGCCCTGCGGATGTCGTCGGCATGGTCGATCAGCTGGCCCAGCAGGTCGTCGAGCGCGACTTGCGGAGCGCCGCCCGATGGCGGCACCGGCTCGGGCCGCTCGGCGTGCTGCGCGCGCACGTGCATGGGCGCGAGCCTAGCCCCGGTGCTGGCATCGAGGACGTGGTTGCTCACTCCTGTACAGCCAGCACGTCGACGAGCCGGCGGCGGCGGGTCGGCGTGGTCAGGGGCGCCTTGCCGATACGGATGAGGATGTGCGGGTGCATCTGCACGCCGAGCGCCTCGCGCAGCACCCCGTGGGTGCGCGGGACCTCGATCACCTGCGTGAGCGGGCTCGAGGTGAAACCCTGGCGCGAGACCTCGAGCAGCACCCGTTCGAGTGCCTCGCCGCACTGGGCCCAGGCCGCGGGATTGTCGGCATTGGTGCCGAGCAGCACCAGACACTGCTGTGAGGACGAATGCGTCTCATCGGGCAACCAACCCATGCCGTGCGTGTCGAAGTCGCGCAGCGGGATGTCGTCGTGCGCGTTCCCGGTCACGCGCGGCACGGCGAAGGCCGGGACGCCGTCGAGCCGGCGTGGGTCGTCGCTGGTCCATCGCCGCATCTCGGCGCGGTAGCCGGGGTCGGCGTTTTCGATCCTGTCCGCCAGCTGACTGAGGCTCGCGAGCTCGAGGCGGTGCTCGTCGCGCTTGATGTGGAACAGCTCGGAGCCCTCGGCGTGCGCTGCCGCCCGCAGCGAGTCGATGACCTCGTCAGGCACCGGCTCGTCGGCGAACCGGCGGCGGTTGGTCTGCCTCATCTCGATCGCCGGTTCGAGCCGCGCCAGCTGACGATCCGGCTCCCACGACGGCGCCGGGACGATCCGGGCGACGACGTCGGGACGGTTGCGGTCGGCGAACCGCTCGACGGTCACGCCCTGGTGCGCGGCCGCGAGCGCCACCCGGGCGTTGAACACCGCGCAGCCACAGCTCATCAACAGCTGGCGTCCGCGGGGATCGAGGACGGTCAACCGCCGCGACCAGTCGGCCACCACGTCGAGCCCACCGTCGCGCAACACGAAGCGCCAGGGCTGGGTGTTGTGCACCGACGGCGCGCGGGTGGCGCGGATCGCCGCGCGTCGGAGCAGGCGCGCCAGATCGGTGTCGGTGGCCATGGTCATGGGTCGTTCCCTTCAGCTGCGAGGGGTCAGCGCTCGTCTCAGCCTCACCCGCCCGTGCCGTTCTGCGACAGGGACAAAGGTCATCGGCGGACGGCGCCTGCCGCTGCGATCGCAGGAAAGCGTCGGCAGCGCAGTGAAAAGGCGCTCCCCACGTCGGTGCCCGGCCGAACGTCGACGCAGGGAGCGCCGGGAGTTCCCGAACCGGTCAACACTGACGAGGCCCACCCCCGCACGACCCCGTCCGCATGACTCGGGCGCTCGGGAACTTCTGGTCAAGAGTGCGCCTGTACCGCAGCTCGTGGCGAGGGACGAAGGTCCTCGGATTGTCGGCCGTTTGCTGGTGCCTGCGCATCGGGGCTGTTCCCGAGGATGAGCCGAGATCAACTGCCGACCCCGGATGCTTTCCAGGAAGAGACGCCCAGTGTGACCGCCGGACTCGACCGCCGCCTCGCCGCCAATGCCCCTGCGCTCCGCCCGCTGCTGGCGGCGACGGCGGCGCTGCAGCTGCTCGCAGCAGCGCTTGCCGTGGTGCAGGCGGGCGCCCTCGCCGCCACCGTGGCCGGGGTCGTCCACGGGGCCGTGCACCTCGACGCCCTGCTGCTGCTCGGCATCGCGCTCGCGGCCCGGGCGACGGTCGACGCCGCGCAGGATTTCCTCGGCGCCCGCGGCGCCCACCGGGTGCGTACCCAGCTGCGCGGCGCCGTTCTCGACGCGGTGCGCCGGCTCGGGCCGGCCTGGGCGGACCGGCAACCCGCCGGGCGCCTCGTCACCGCCGCGGGAACCGGGCTGGAAGCACTGCACGGGCTGCTGGCCCGCGCCGTCCCCGCCCGGGTCGCCGCAATTGTCACGCCTGCGGTCGTCGTCGGCTGGCTGGCATTCACCGACTGGCGTTCGGCGCTCGTCGTGCTCGTGCTGCTGCCGTTGGTGCCGCTGTTCATGGCCCTGGTGGGCGTCACCACCCGGCGCCGCACCGAGCGGCAGTACGCGATGCTGGCCCGGTTGTCCGGGCACTTCCTCGACCTGGTCTCCGGACTGACCTCGTTGCGTGTCTACGGCGCCGCCGATCGTCAGGTCGAGGCCGTCCGCATCTCGAGCGAGCGCTACCGCAGGCAGACGATGGCCACGCTGCGCGCGGCGTTCCTGTCCGGGCTGGTGCTCGACGTGCTGGCGACGCTGTCCATCGCGATGGTCGCCGTCGAGATCGGGTTGCGACTCGACCACGGCTCGGTCTCGCTGCTGACCGCGCTGCTGGTGCTGTTCCTGGTGCCCGAGGCCTTCGCCCCGCTGCGCCTGATGGGTGCCCAGCACCACGCCGCCGAGGCCGGCCGGGCAGCCGTGGTCGAAGCGCTGGCCGTCGTGCAGGACGCGCGCCAGCTCGGCGCGACCGCGCCGCACCTCGACGCGGCTCCCGGCGCGATCCGCCTCGCCGAGCTCACCGTGCGCTACCCCGATCGTGGCCGCCCGGCGCTTGACCGGGTGGACCTGACCGTCGCGCCCGGAGACGTGCTCGCGCTGCGCGGACGAAGCGGCGCCGGCAAGTCCACCGTGCTCGCCGCGATCCTCGGCTTCCTCACGCCCACCGCCGGACGCGTGCACGTCGGCGCGGCCGATCCGCGGGCGACGCTCGCGTGGGTCCCACAACGTCCACGGCCCACCCAGGTCACGGTCGGCGCCGAGGTCGCGCTGGGCGATCCCGCCGCCTCGGTCGCCGAGCTCGACGCCGCGCTCGCCGCCTGCCACGCGCCGGAGCGCGGCGTCGTGCTGAGCGAGGGTGCCAGCACCCTGTCGGCCGGACAGCGGCGCCGGGTGGCGCTCGCCCGTGCCCTGCTGCGTGCCCGCGCCGGCATCGCAGCGGGCACCGTCCCGATCGTCGTGCTGGACGAGCCCAGTGAGGATCTCGACGCGGGCACCGAGGCCGTCGTCGTGGCGATGCTGGCCGAACTTGCCGGACGGGCGAGTGTCGTGGTCGCGACGCACAGCGACGTCCTCATCCGGACCGCCGATCGCGTGGTGCACCTCGACAGCGGTCGGGTCGTCTCCGACACCGCGCAGCTCCCGGCCCGCGTGGCGGCGTTGCCGGCCCGTCCGGTCGCGGCCCGCGCCGTTGCCGCGCGGTCGGCCACGGCGCGGGCCACCCCGGCGCTCGCGCGGTTCCGGGCCGTCGCCGGGGCCGGGCTGGTCGCCGGTCTCGCGGGACTGGCCGGGCTGGGTCTGACGGCGTGCTCGATCTGGCTGATCTGCCGCGCGGCCCAGCACCCGAACGTGCAGGCTCTGGAGGTCGCGGTCGTCGGCGTGCGCACGTTCGCGCTGGGCCGGGCGCTGTTGCGCTATCTCGAACGGCTCGCCGCGCACGATGCGGCGTTGCGCGTGCTCGCCGACGTGCGTACCCGGGTGTTCCGTGCGCTGATCCCGGTGGCGCCCGGTGCCGTGCCGCGGCGCGGCGACCTGCTGCGCCGCTTCGTCGTCGATGTCGACGACGTCCAGGACGGGCTGGTGAGCGGGGCCGTGCCGCTCATCGGCGTCGGCGTCACCGCCGCCGGCGCGATCCTGCTCGCGGTGCTGCTATTTGCGCCGGCCGGGCTGGCCCTCGCGGCCGGGCTGCTCGTTGCGGGCGGCCTCGTTCCCGCCGCCGGCCGCCTGCTCGCCGGTCCGGACCGGACCGCAGCAGTCGCCGGTGAGCGCGACACCGTCGTGACCGGCTTCCTCGACGGCGTCGGCGAGTTGGTCGCCTACGGCGCGGACGGGCGCACACTGGCCGACGTCCGCGGTGCCGAGCACCGTGTCGCTGCCGTGTCCCGACAGCCCGATCTGGCCGCCGCGCTGGCGAAGGGCGCTGCCGGTGCGGCGGCCGGGGCGACGGTCACGGGGGTGCTCGCCCTGGCGGCGCAGGCCGTCGCGGCAGGCTCGATCACCGGGCCGGCGGCCGCGGTGCTCGCCGCCTGCGTCCTGGCCGGTTTCGACGCCGTCACGGCCGTCACCCCCGGGGTGCTCGCGTGGCAGCGGCTGCGTACGAGCTCGCGCCGGGTGGGCGAGGTACTGCAGAGCCCAGCCGCGGTGGCCGAGCCGGTCGAGCCGACCCTGCCGGCTCTACGGCGGCTGGGCATCGCGCTCAGGGGTGCCGCGGTTGCGCCGGCGCCGGGGCTGCCCGCGGTCGTTCGCGGCGTGGACCTCGCCGTGCCCGAGCGATCGCGGGTGGCCGTGATCGGGCCGAGCGGTTGCGGCAAGAGCACGGTGCTCGCGGCGGTGCTGCGGTTGGCCCCGGTGGTGCGCGGCAGTGTCGCGATCATCGACCGGTCGAACGGCGCCCGGCCTCGTGTCGCCGTCGCGGACATTCCCGCCGCCGCGATGCCGGTGCTCGTCGCGGGTTCCCTGCAGGGTGACCACGTCTTCGACGCATCGCTGCGGGACAACCTGCGCGTCGCGCGTCCCGACGCCTCCGACGCCGATCTCAGCGCGGCCGCGCGGCGAGCGGGGTTGGCGCAGTTCATCGCCGGGCTGCCGGACGGCTGGGCGACACCGGCCGGACACGACGGGGTGCTGCTGTCCGGCGGCCAGCGCCAGCGGCTGTTGCTCGCGCGGGCGCTGCTCGCCGATCCCGCCGTGCTCGTCCTCGACGAACCGACCGCGCACCTGGACCGCGACACCGCCGACGAGGTGCTCACCGACGTGCTGTCCGGCACGCGCGGGCACACCGTCGTGCTCAGCACGCACCGGCCGGTGCCGGCGGGGCTGATCGACGACGTGGTGCCACTCGGCGCTGCGAACCCGCTTGAGGTCGTCGCGTGAGAGGCCCTTCGGCACTGGGGTCGCACATGCGCGTCTGCCGTACTGGAACAGGACGAAAGGACCCACCATGACCACCGCTCGAGACGTGCCCGACCGACGCCAGATCCTCGTCGGGGTCGAGGCCGTGGGCGACAGCGTTGCCGCGATCGACTGGGCGGCCAGGGAAGCCGCTGCCCGGCACGCGCCGCTCACCCTCGTGCACACCTGGGACTGGGGCAGCGTCCCGCTGATGAGCGCGCAGTACGGCTACGGCGAGAAGCAGGCGATCGAGCAGGAGGGCGGCCGGATCCTCGCGCGGGCGAAGGAGCATGCGCTCGCCGCCGGCGCGTTCGACGTCCACGTTGTGCGGCGGCGTGGCTACGCGCCGGACGTGCTGCTGGACATGACGGCCGACGCGGCGCTGCTCGTCGTCGGCAGCCGGCACGCCTCGACGATCGCGCGCGGTGTCTTCGGATCGGTCAGCACCGCGGTCGTCAGCGAGGCGATGTGTCCGGTCGTCGTGCTGTCCGGGCCGCCGGGCGCGCGCGAGGCCCGTCCTCAGGTCGTCGCGGGGGTGTCGTGCGAACCGCACGACCAGGACGTGCTGGCCTTCGCCTTCGACTACGCGAATCGGAACCAGTTGCCGCTGCGGACGGTGTTCTGCTGGCAGTCCACGTTCGGCAGCCTCAGCCTGCCGCCCCCGGACGTCGCGAAACTGCGCCTGTCGGAGACGCTGGCCGGCTGGCGTGCCCAGTACTCCGACGTCGAGACGCACCTGGTGGTGCGGCGGGGCCATCCGATCGACATCCTCGTGGCGTCGTCGGCATCGCAGGCGTTGGTGGTGGTCGGGCGGCACGCTCCGCACCTGCGTTTCGGCGCGTTGCTCGGGTCGACGAGCCTCGGCGTCGTCCATCACGCCACCTGCCCGGTCGCGGTGATCCCGCCGACCGTCGTGGCGCGCGAACCCGGTCTTGTCCGTGAAGCGGTGGGGGAGCCGGCGGGTGCGTCGTCGTGACCGCGGCCCAGAACGGCGTCGACGGCGACGTGGTGGTGTTCGTCGACGGCACGGAGGAGGCCTGGTACGCCTTCAACTGGGCGCAC
Source organism: Jatrophihabitans sp. (assembly GCA_036559305.1). Lineage (GTDB taxonomy): Bacteria > Actinomycetota > Actinomycetes > Mycobacteriales > Jatrophihabitantaceae > RYN-133. The sequence continues at coordinate 1,366 of DATBTJ010000108.1, read as the reverse complement.
GACGAGGCGCGCCGCACCGGACGCGCACTCTGCGTGGCGCACGTCGACCCGCACGGCGATGCGCAGGTCGTGGCGGACAGCGGCGGCGACGACGTGCTGGCTGAGGCGGCGGCCCGGCTCGCCGACATCGAGTCGCCGGTGCAGGTCGACACGCGGCGCTACTGCGAGACCTTCCAGAACGCGGTGTCCCACGCGAGTGAACGCGCCGCGCTGATCGTGGTGGGCAGCGGCAGCAGGCATCTTCTGCAGCCACGCCTGATCGGACGCACGCACGGCCTGCTCGGACGCACCACGTGCCCGATGGTCGTGATGGCGGCGAACGCCCGTCCCGACCTCGACGGTGTCATCACCATCGGCGTTTCGCTGTCGCCCGGCGGGCTGGCCGCACTGCGCTTCGGCTGCACCGAAGCCCGCCGGTCCGGCCGCGCGGTCGTGGGGGTGCGCGCCTGGTCCGACAGCGACTGGCGCCTGGACGCGATCGACGACGACTACACGCCGGCAGCGACCTGGCGCTCGATCGAGAGCGTCGTGCTCGAACAGTGGCTCGAACGCGCCCGTGCGCAGTTCCCGGACCTCACCATCGACGGTGCGCTCGTCGATTCGCCGGTCTATTGGGCCCTCGAGGATCGCGCGCCGTCGTCGGCGCTGATCGTCGTGGGTGCGCGACGCGCCCGCATCGCGATGCTGCCGCCCCTCGGACCGGTGACGAGCTGGGCCGTCCATCACGCCGGCGGCGCTGTCGCCGTGGTGCCGTTCGACACGGATGGCGACGATGAGCCCGACGCGCCCGGGCCGATGGCTCACGCCGCCGACAGCGACGCCGCCGGCCTCAACCGCACCCGTACCTGAGCCAGACGGCGCCGCTCGGGGTCGGGGTCGCGTCGAGCAGTCGTAACCGGGCCAACTGCTCGAGCGGCTCGAACAGGCGCCGGCCACGCGGGTCCAGGACCGGGCCGACTGCCAGTTGCAACTCGTCCACCAGGTCGGCCGCGAGCAGCGATCGTGCCAGCTCGATGCTGCCGTGGACTCCGATGTCACCGCCCGGGCGGGCCTTAAGAGCGCCTAGGAACTGCGCGATCGGCTCGGTGACGCCCTCCGCGTTGTGCCACGGATCGGTCAGCGGGCGCGAGGTGACAACGTACTTCCTGACGCCGTTGATGAAGTCTGCGAACGGTTGCTCGTCGGATGTCGGCCAGTACCGCGACCATTCGTCGTACATGGTGCGTCCGAGCAGCACCGCGTCCTGGCTGCGGATCATCCGCAACTCCAGGTCGATCATCACCGGGTCGAACGCCGGCGGGCCGGGTACGTCCGCATCGGTGTCGGGGAAGTACCGCCTCGGGTCGTCGACCGCGCCGTCGAGCGA
>DATBTJ010000107.1:0-29295 GCA_036559305.1 Jatrophihabitans sp. | reverse complement strand
AGCTCGTCGTTGTGGGTGGCGCGGGCGACCGCGTGGTGCAGCCGCACGTCCGCCTCCTGCGCATCGCGCAACTCCTCGGCCCGTTCGTAGGCACCCAGCGCCGCCTTGATCTCGCGGCGGTCGTCCGCGGTGCGCCGCTCGGCCGCGGTGCGCGCCACCAGGGCCTCGACGAGGTGCCGCATGTCCATCACCTGTTCGAGGGCGGCCCACTGCGGCTCCAGGATCTGGCGCACCGCCTTGGCCGACCGGCTGCCCCACGCCTCGCGCACGAACGTCCCACCCGTGCGGCCGCGGCGCACGTCGAGCACGCCGAGCGCGGCCACCCGCGCGAGTGCATCGCGCAACGTCGTCCGGCTGACCCCCAGTTGCGCGGCGAGATCCCGCTCGGCGGGCAGCCGTTGCCCGGGCACGAACTCGCCGAGCGCTATCGCGGTGACGATCCGGTCGGCGATGCGTCGCGCGGCCAGCGGCACGGCAGGGGCGCGGGTGGTGGACGCCCCGGTAGCCGACACCGCCCGAGCATAGGACGCGCTACTTCGAGATGCCGCCACTCAGCCCGCTGATCAGTTGGCGCCGCCCGACCACGTAGAGCACCAGGACGGGAAGCGTTGTGAGCATCACCGAGGCCAGCACGGCAGGGACGTTCACGCTGTACTGCCCCTGGAAGGTCCACAGCGCGAGGGGCAGCGTGCGCTTGTCGGGGCTCTGGGTGAGCACCAGCGGCAGCAGGAAGTTGTTCCAGATCAGCACGCCCTGGTAGATGGTGACCGTCGTCAGCGCGGGCCGGGTCAGCGGGAACGCCAGCCGCCAGAGCAACTGCCACTCGGTCGCACCGTCCACCCGCATCGACTCGAACAGCTCGCGCGGTACGTCGCGGATGAAGTTCGTGAGCACGAGCACCGACAACGGGATCGCGAACGCGATCGACGGCAGCACCAGCGCGAGCAACGAGTCGTACAGGCCCATCTTGATGATCAGCAGGTACACCGGGATGATCGTCGCTTGCAGCGGGATCGCGAGACCCGTCAGGAACAACCAGTTCGTGCTGCGGATGAACCACCGCCTGCCGTCGCGCACGATCGCGTACGAGGCCATGAACGACACGAGGACGGCCGGGATCACGGCGCCGAGCGTGACGATGACGCTGTTCACGAAGTAGTGCGTGAAGTCCGAGTCGAGGACGAGCCGGAAGTTGTCCAGCGTCGGGTTGCTGGTGGGCACCATCGGGTTCGACCCGAAGTAGTTCGTCTGCGACTTGAAGCTGGTGATGATGATCCAGTAGATCGGCGCGATGATGATGAACAGCCAGATCCAGCCGGCCAGCCCGCCGAGCCAGTTCAGGTGCAGCAGCTTCTTGCCGAGCGAGCGGTGCGGTTCGCGTGTGGGCAGCTCGGTGTGCGCGGCATCCAGGGTCGCGATCGCCATGCGTCAGGCCCCTTCCAGCTGGCTGACCGTGGCGTCGCGCCCGCCCAGCCGGCGCAGCGCGAGCGCGAGCACCAGGCCGACCAGCACGAGGATGACCGCGATCGCGCTCGCCTGCCCCATCTGGTTGGCCATGAAGCCCTGCTTGTACATGTCCAGGGCGAGCACGCGGGTCGCGTCGGCCGGGCCGCCCGCGGTCAGAACGAAGATCAGGTCGAAGAACGTCAGCGAGCCGACGACCATGAGCGTGGACGAGGTGATGATCGTGTACTTCAGCTGCGGCAGGGTGATCGAGAAGAACTGACGCACCCGCCCGGCGCCGTCCAGGGTGGCCGCCTCGTACATGCTGGTCGGGATCTGGCGCACCGCACCTTGGTAGATCAGCGAGTGGAACGGGATGAACTGCCAGGACACGATGAACACCACGACCGCGAGCGCCAGCTTGCCGTTGCCCAGCCAGTCCTGGGTGAGCAGCGACCAGTGCAGCCCCGGCCCGAGTCCGAAGTTGGGGTCGAGCAGCGCCTTCCAGGTGATCGCGATCGCCGCCGCACTGAGCAGCAGCGGGATGAAGTAGAAGACCGAGAGCACTGCGCGGTAGCGCTGGCGCCCGGCGGTGAACACGCCGATGAGAATGCTCATCGGCGTCTGGAAAGCCCACGACAACACCATCACGAGGAAGGTCACCCACAGCGCGTGCACCAGCCCGGGATTGCTGAGCACCGCCTTCCAGCTGGTCAGGCCGGTGAGGTGGATCGCGCCGAGGCCGTCCCAGCTGGTGAAGCTGAGCAGCACCACGGCGACCAGCGGGACCAGCGCGAACAGGAGGAAGACCGCGAAGGCCGGAAGCACCAGCCAGGTCAGCGAGCGTTGGCGCCGGCCGCGCGTGGCGGCCGGCGCCGGCGCGGTCCGCTCAGGGGGCCGCGCTACCGCGGTCATTTCCCGATGACCCCGTTCATCGTGTCGGCGTACTGCTGCGGCGAGATCGACAGCGCGAACAGCTTGCCGATCGTGTCGAGCAGGGTGGTCGCCGCGGTCGGGCTGAGCGCCTGGTCCCACGACTGCGCGAAGACCTTGGCCTTGCTCGACACGTCATAGACGAACTTCAGGAACTCGGCGTCGGGCGAGGCGCTGAGCTGGCTCGCCGCGCTCTTGGCGATCGGCACGCCACCGGTGTCGATCCAGGCCTTCGACTCGGCCGAGGCGAGCACGCCGTTCTTGAAGAAGTCCTTCGCCGTCTGCTTCGCGCCTTCCGACGCGTCGGCCGAGATCGAGAGGTACTGGCCCGGGTTTCCGGTGGTGTCGCTCGGGTCGCCCTTGCCGCCGGCGACGGGCGGGAAGTTCATCCAGCCCAGGTTGCCGCCGGTGACGAAGTCGCCGCCGTCAGCCTTCATGCTCGCGTAGGTCCACGAACCGTGCAGCATCATCGCGGCCTTGCCGGTGTAGAGCAGCGCCTGGTCGGCGTTCGAGTCGGCGGTGATCGACTGGAAGCCGTTCACGAAGCCGTGCATCTTGATCAGCTTCTGCATCTCGGTGAGCGCCTTGATCGAGGCCGGGTTCGACCAGGCGTTCTTCTCACCGTTGAAGACGGTGCCGAACAGTTCCGGGCCGCCGATGCGGTCGAAGAGGAACTCGAGCCACATCATGTTCGTCCACAGCGACTGGCCGCCCAACGAGATGGGCGCGATGTTCTTGGCGTTGAACTTCGGGACGAGGGTGAGGATGTCCTCCCACGTCTTCGGCGGCTCGAGCTTGGCGTCGTCGAAGACCTTCTTGTTGTAATACAAGATGATCGGCTGCACCGTCTCGCACGGCATCGCATAGATCTTGCCGTCGACCGTGGCAGCACCGAACGACGACGCGAACAGCCGGTCCTTGACGTCGGAGTTCTGCTGGAACCAGCTGGTGAGGTCCTCGACCTTGTTGTCCTGCACGTAGCTGCGCAGCCCGCCGCCGCCCCAGCCCCAGATGATGGTCGGCGCCTGACCGGCACCGATGGCAGTCTTGATCTTGGTCTTGTACGCGTCGTTCTGGAACTCGGTGTAGGCGATCTGGCCGGACTTGTTCGACGCGTTGAACTGCTTGACCGCGTCCTCACGGATCTTCTGCTGCGGCTGGCCGGACAGGAACCAGTAGGTCGCGTTGCCGCCGCCTCCCCCGCCGCCGCCGTTCCCGCCGTTGCCGCCGCCACCGCCGGCACCCGCCTGGCTGGGGCCGCTCGAACTGCAGGCCGCGAGCGCCACCGACACCGGCACGCCGAGCCCCAGGAGCTCGAGGAACCGGCGCCGGGACAGGCTGCTCGTCGGCATCTTGTTGGCTTCCACGCTGATCTCCACTCGGGACGGCGCGGCGCCGGGCCGCGCGGGATGAGCCGACCGAAAGTTATCGAAACAGGACCGTAGAATTTCGCGAACGCGAAGTCAAGACTCTTGAAACATCTGCGGCAATGGGCCACAGTGGCGCGTATTCGCTGTCGTTGTGCGCCGTGATTCGCAAAGAGAACTTCGAAATGTTTCGAACCCGACCGCCCGTGCGAGAGGACTTTGATGACCCAGGACCGGCCATGGCAGGACACGACACGCTCCGTCGACGACCGGGTCGCGGCGCTGTTGCAGGCGATGACCCTGGAGGAGAAGGTCGCTCAGCTCGGCAGCCGGTGGACGCAGGCGAACATCGCCCACCGCGAGGACGCCGAGGTGGACACCTCGCTGAACGTCGCTCCGATGCAGGACGTGTTCACCACCGGTGACCAGACGTCGTTGAAGGAGGCCAGCCGCCACGGGTTGGGCCATCTGACGCGGATCTACGGCAGCATCCCGCTGTCCCCGGCCGAGGGCGCTGCGGAGCTCGTCCGGCAGCAGCAGACCGTCCTGGAGAACGACCGGCTCGGTGTTCCGGCGCTGGTCCACGAGGAGTGCCTGACCGGGCTCACCAGCTACGGCGCGACGGTGTACCCGACCGCCCTCGCCTGGGGCGCCACGTTCGACCCCGCGCTGATCGAGCGGATGACGACGGCGATCGGCCGCGACATGGCCGCGCTCGGCGTGCACCAGGGCCTGTCCCCCGTGCTGGACGTGGTGCGCGACTACCGCTGGGGACGTGTCGAGGAGACCATCGGCGAGGACCCCTATCTGGTCTCGATGATCGGCGCAGCCTACGTCCGGGGCCTGCAGAGCACCGGCGTCATCGCCACCCTGAAGCACTTCGCCGGTTACTCGGCCTCGCGGGCCGCGCGCAACCACGGCCCGGTGTCGATGGGGCGCCGCGAGTTGCTCGAGATCATCCTGCCGCCGTTCGAAGCGGCGATCCGCGAGGCCGGGGTGCGGTCGGTGATGAACTCCTACGCCGACATCGACGGCGTGCCGGTCGGCGCCGACCCGTGGCTGCTCACCGAGGTGCTGCGCGAGTGGTGGGGCTTCACCGGCACGGTGGTGTCCGACTACTGGGCGGTTCCGTTCCTCGCGACCATGCACCGGATCGCCGCGGACACCGGGACCGCGGGCGCGCTCGCGCTGACCGCAGGCATCGACGTCGAGCTGCCGGACACCATCGGTTACGGCGCCGACCTCGTCGAGCGCGTGCAGCGCGGCGAGGTCGACGAGGCGCTGGTCGACCGCGCCGCGCGGCGCCTGCTCACCCAGAAGGTCGAGCTCGGCCTGCTCGACCCCGACTGGACGCCCGAGGGTTCCGTCGCGACCGCGGCGGACACCGACCTCGACTCGGCGGACAACCGGGCGCTCGCCGCCGAGATCGCCGAGAAGTCCGTCGTGCTGCTCGACGCGGGCACTGCGTTGCCGCTGCTGGGCGAGGATCGGCCGTCCCTGCAGCGGATCGCCGTGATCGGGCCGTGCGCCGACGACCCGCAGGCGTTCCTGGGGTGCTACTCGTTCCCGAACCACGTGGCGGTGCGCCACCCCGGCACCGGGCTGGGGCTGCAGATCAACAGCGCGCTGGCCGCGCTGCGCGCCGAACTGCCCGATGTGGACATCAGCTACGAGCGCGGGTGCGCGATCGCCGACGACGACCGGTCCGGCTTCGCCGCTGCCGTCGACGCGGCACGTGCCGCGGACGTGTGCGTGGTCGTCGTCGGTGATCGCGCCGGGCTGTTCGGCTCGGGCACGTCGGGCGAGGGGTGCGACGTCCCCGATTTGCGGCTGCCGGGAGTGCAGTCCGACCTGGTCGCCGAGGTGCTCGGCAGCGGCACGCCCGTCGTCGTGGTGGTCGTGTCCGGCCGGCCGTACGCGCTCGGCGAGATCGCCCCGCGGGCGGCCGGTCTCGTGCAGGCCTTCTTCCCCGGCGAGGAGGGTGGCGCGGCAATCGCCGGCGTGCTGTCCGGCCGGGTGCAGCCGAGCGGGAAGCTGCCGGTGCAGATCCCGCGGCACCCCGGCGCGCAGCCGTCCACCTATCTGCAGCCGCCGCTCGGCGGCGTCGAGAGCGCGGGCATCACGACCGTCGACACCTCGCCGCTGTTCTCGTTCGGTCACGGTTCCTCCTACACCAGTTTCGAGCTCGGCGACGCGCGGGTGAGCGCGTCCGAGATGACCACCGACGGCGAGGTCGAGATCTCGGTCGAGGTGCGCAACACCGGCGCGCGCGACGGCGTCGAGGTCGTGCAGCTCTACCTGCACGACCTCGTCGCGCAGGTGGCGCGCCCGGTGCAGTCGCTGATCGGCTTCGCCCGGGTGGAGCTCGCTGCCGGTGCGTCCCGCATCGTCCGTTTTCGCGTGCATGCCGACCGATTCGCCTATCCCGACGCGTCGCTGCGGCGCATCGTCGAGGCCGGCGACGTGCAACTATTGCTGGGCAGTTCGGCGGCGGATCTACCGGTCCGCGAAACGGTGCGCGTCACCGGCCCGACCCGGGTCGTGGGCAGCGATCGACGCCTGACCACACCCGTCGAGATCGGTTGACGGTGGGGCTCTGACAGGAGGACGACGTGACGACCAGGGGCGGACGAGCGACCCTGGCGGCGGTTGCCGACGCGGCCGGCGTCTCGATCGCCACCGTGTCCAAGGTCGTCAACGGCCGTCCCGACGTCGCGCCGGAGACGCGGACCCGGGTCGAACAGGTCCTGCAGGAGTTCTCCTACCGCCCGCGCCGCGGTGAGCGGCAGCCCGTGACGGGCGTCGTCGCGTTGCTGTTCCACGGCCCGCTGACCACCTACTCGCTGGAGATTCTCGAGGGCGTGCTCGCCGCGGCGAGCGAGGTCGGCGTCGAGATCACCGTCAGCCGCACCGACATCTCCTCGCAGAGCCCCGCGCGACTGCTGCCCGAGCGGCCGGCGCGGGACTGGCAGGCGGTCATCGCTGTGACCACCGCGGTGAGCGAGCTCGCCGCACTGACCCGGGCGCACCTGCCCACCGTCGTCATCGACCCGATCGGCACGCCCGGCGTGGACGTGATCAGCGTCGGCTCGACGAACTTCGCCGGCGGCCTGGCGGCCACCCAGCACCTGCTCGACCTCGGCCACCGCAGCATCGCCTACCTGGGCGGCACCTCGGGCGCGGCGTGCAACCAGGCCAGGCTGCAGGGTTACCGGGGCGCGCTCGAGGCGGCCGGCGTGCGTATCCCCAAGGGATACGTGCGCACCGGCCAGTTCATGTACGAGGACGGCCTGCTCGCCGGAGCGGCGCTGCTCGACCTCGCGCAGCCGCCGACGGCGGTGTTCGCAGCGAACGACGAGATGGCTCTCGGCATCCTCGAGGCGGCGCGGATGCGCGGGGTGCGGGTACCGCAGGATCTGTCGGTCATCGGCTTCGACGACACCGAGGTCGCCCGGGTGTCCTCACCCCCGCTCACGACCATCGCGCAGCCGCTGCGCCGGATGGGCACGGTCGCGCTGCGCACGGCGCTGCGCCTGGCGGCGGGCGAGCACATCGACTCGCACCACGTCGAGCTCGCGACCGGTCTGGTGGTGCGCGAGTCGACCGCGCCGGTACGGATGAAGCTCACCGGCAGCCGGCGGCGGTCGAAGAGCGCCTGAGCGTGGTCGCCGGGCTCGGCTGATCACGTTTGCCTCCGCACTGCTCGCTCCGCGCGCCGAAACCGACCATTGCAGAGGAAACCCGGGCTCCGTGGATCACGTTTGCCTCCGCACTGCTCGCTCCGCGCGCCGAAACCGAGCAGTGCAGAGGAAACCTGATCGTCAGGGCTCAGCTTCGCGTCGCGGCCAGCCGGCAGCGACGACCGGGGCAGTTCGTACCCGTTTCGCCTGATTTGTCACCGATGTCGATAACGTTCTACATGCGCGTTGTACTGCGATAGGCTCCCGGCCGTGCACCCGTCCAGCCGGCCGACGATCCGTGACGTCGCGGCCGCGGCGGGCGTCTCGACCGCCACCGTCTCCAAGGTCATCAACCACCGGCACGGCGTCGCACCGGCCACCTTCGCCCGGGTCATGGCCGTCATCGAGCAGACCGGCTACTCGGCGAGCCTGGTCGCGCAGAGCCTGCGCAACCATCGCACCGGAGTCATCGGGGTGCTGGTAACCGACATCGAGCCGTTCAGCGCCGAACTGCTCAAAGGAGCGGCCGGGGCGATTCGCGGCAGCGGCTTCGAACTGGTCGTCTACTCCGCGGGCGGACGTCCGGAGGAGAACGCGGGCTGGGAACGCCGCTACCTCTCCCGGTTGTCAGGAACTCTGATCGACGGTGCCGTCGTCGTCACCCCGACCGTGGTCGAGGTCAACTACGGCTCCCCCGTCGTCGCCGTCGACCCGCACACCGGGACGTCGTCGTTGCCGAGCGTCGACTCCGACAACGCCACCGGCGCAGCACTGGCCACCCGGCACCTGCTCGATCTCGGTCATCGCCGCATCGCCATGCTCACCGGGCGCCCCGACCTGCAGTCCTCGCGCCAACGCGAGCAGGGCTACCGCGCCGCGCTGGCCGACGCCGATCAGGCCGTCGACGAGTCGATGGTGCTCAGCGGCGGGTACGACTGCGAGCACGCCGTCGCCGCGGCCAAGGAGCTGCTCTCGCGACCGGACCGGCCGACCGCCTTGTTCGCCGCGAACGACGTGATGGCCCAGGCGGCGATCCGGGTCGCGGGCGAACTGGGTCTCGACGTCCCGAGCGCACTCTCGGTCGTCGGCTTCGACAACATTCCCGAGCTCGCACTGCTCGATCCGCCGCTCACCACGGTCGAGCAACCGATCCGGCAGATGGGACGGGAGGCGATGCTGATGGTCATCGACCTGGTCAACGGTGTCGAGCGCGAGCGCACGCACATCACGCTCCCGACCCGGCTCGTCGTGCGGGCCAGCACGCGGCGGCTCGACTGATGTTCGTCGATCTGCCGCTGGATCAGCTGCGCACCTACCGTCCCGACGTCGCCGAGCCGGACGACTTCGACGCCTTCTGGGCCGACCAGCTCGCGCAGGCCCGCAGCGTGGTCACCGCGCCGGTGTTCGCTCCGGTCGACACCCCGCTGCGGTCGGTCCAGGTGTTCGACCTGACCTTCCCCGGTTACGCGGGCGACCCGGTGCGCGGCTGGCTGTTGCTGCCCGAGCACGAGATCGCCGACGCACCGCTGGTCGTCGAGTACATCGGGTACAACGGCGGCCGCGGCGACCCGCTGGACTGGCTGCCGTGGAGCGCGTCCGGCTTCCCGCACCTGGTGATGGACAGCCGGGGGCAGGGCGGCGGCTGGCGTGGTGCGGCCACCGCCGACCCGCACGACGGCGAGCCGAGCACGAACGGGTTGATGACGCGCGGCATCGCCGACCCGCAGCGCTACTACTACACCCGGCTGTTCGTCGACGCCGTCCGCGCGGTCGACGCCGCGCTCACCCGTCCCGAGCTGGCCGGACGGCCGGTGCTGACCACCGGCGCGAGTCAGGGTGGCGCACTGTCGATCGTGGCCGCCGCGCACCACGATGCGGTCACGGCCTGCGCGCCGGACGTGCCGTTCCTCGCGCACCCGCGCCGCGCGGCGATGATCACGGAGTCGCGCCCGTTCGGCGAGCTCGCCGAGTACTGCGCCGTGTATCCCGACCGGGTGGCGCAGGTGTTCGCGACGCTGTCCTACATCGACGTCGTCAATCACGCGAAGCGCGCCGAGGTGCCCGCGCTGTTCTCGGTCGCGCTGCTCGACGACATCACCCCGGCGTCCACGGTGTTCGCGGCGTACAACCACTACCGCGGTGCGGCCAGGGACATCGCGGTGTACGAGTTCAACGACCACGCCGGCGGCGGCACGCTGCACCTGCGCCGCAAGCTGGCCTTCGCCGCGTCAGCCGGCTGAACCGAGTTCGGCGAGCAACTCGTCGAGCTGGTCGTGGTCGAGGCCCATGCCCGGGAACCCGGCGAGGGTGTCCATCGGCATGGTGCCGATCACGGCGAGCAGCGGTGGGTCGTGCAGCACGCCGAGGTCGCCGAAGCGGTGGTGCAGCAGGGCCTGTCCCTGCTCGTCGGCGAGCCATTCGTGCAATGTCGACATGCGTCCCAGCGGCGCGGCGAGGCTCGGCGCGTCCAGGGTGATCGTGGTGCGCAGCGGCAGGTGCCGCGAGGACGTGCCGAGGGCGATCTCGAATTCGCCCGCCTCGACCGCCCAGCGCGAATGGACGGTCGACCAGAACGCGAACGAGCGTTCGTCGAGGGCGAGCGTGACCCGACGCGAGTCACCCGGCTGCAACGGCACCCGGGCGAACGCCTTCAGCTCGCGCACCGGACGGGTGGCGGTCGACTCCACGTCACGGACGTAGAGCTGCACGACCTCCGCGCCCGCCACCTCGCCGGTATTGGTCACGGTGACCGCGGCCGTGGCGGTGTGCCCGGCCACGTCGATCACGAGGTCCGACAACGCGAAGCTCGTGTACGACAGCCCATACCCGAACGGGTAGGCGACGTCCTGCTCCGCGTGGTCATAGGCGCGGTACCCGACGAAGATGCCTTCCCCGTAGCGCACCACGCCGGAGTCGCCGGGGAAGTTCAGATAGGACGGATTGTCCTGCAGGCGCAGGGGAATCGTCTCGGCGAGCTTGCCGGACGGGTTGGCTCTGCCGAGCAGCAGATCGGCGATGGCGCCCCCGGCGGCCTGGCCGGACAGCCAGGTCTCCAGCACCGCCGGCACCGAATCGGCCCACGGCGTCACCCGGACCACCGAGCCGTTGGTCAGCACCACGGCGGTGCGCGGCTGCGCCGCGACGACGGCCGCGAGCAGCTCGAGCTGATCGGCGGGTAGCTCGAGGTCGGTGCGGTCGAAGCCTTCCGACTCGGCCGTCTCGGGCAGGCCGAGGAACACCACGACGTGGTCGGCAGCGCGGGCGAGCGCAGCTGCGTCGTCGACCGCGGCACCGTCGGTCGAGCGCACGGTCACCTCGGGACCGACGAGCGCGGTCAGCTCGTCGACGGCGTTGTCGACCCGCGTCGCGTTGACCTGCGAGCTGCCGGCGCCCTGGAACCGCGGGTGGTCGGCGAACCGGCCGATCAGTGCGATCGTCTGGCCCGGCTGCGGGCGCAGCGGCAGCAGTCCGCCGTCGTTCTTGAGCAGCACTGCCGAGCGGCGCGCCGCCTCGCGGGCGAGCGCGTGATGCGCAGCGACGTCGAAGTCGGCGCGCTGCTGACCTGCGGACTTCTCGACGAGTTCGAGCACCCGCCGGGCGGCCCGGTCGAGCTGTTCCTCGGACAGTTCCCCGGAGCCGATCGCTGCGACGACCGCGCGATCACTGCGGCCGAGGTTGGGCGGCATCTCGAGATCCAGCCCGGCACGCAACGCCGCAACGCGGTCGTGCACCGCGCCCCAGTCGCTGACCACGAGGCCGGCGAATCCCCATTCCGCACGCAGCACCCGGTTGAGCAGCCAGTCGTGCTCGGAGGCGTAGATGCCGTTGACCTTGTTGTACGCGCACATCACCGTCCACGGCTGCGCGTGCGTCACCACGTGCTCGAACGCCGGCAGGTAGATCTCGCGCAGCGTGCGCTCGTCCACCTCGGCACTGACGCGTAACCGGTCGGATTCCTGGTTGTTCGCGGCGAAATGCTTCAGCGAGGTCCCGACCCCGCGGCTCTGCACCCCGTCCACCATCGCGGTCGCGAGGACGCCGGCCAACCACGGATCCTCGGACAGGTACTCGAAGTTGCGTCCGCACAACGGCGACCGCTTGATGTTGATGCCGGGCCCGAGCACGACCGACACACCGCAGGCGAGCGCCTCGGCCGCCAGCGCCCGTCCCACCTCGGTGAAGATCTCGGGATCCCACGACGACGCGAGCGCCGACGCGGTCGGGAAGCAGGTCGCGGGAAGCGAGCCACCGAGCCCGACGTGGTCCTGCTGATCGGGCTGGGCCCGCAGCCCGTGCGGCCCGTCGGACAGCATCACGGCCGGCACGTCCAGACGATCGACCGGTGCGGTGTGCCAGAAGTCGGAACCGAGCGTCAGCGACGCCTTCTCGGCGACGGTGAGTTGGGCGAGAAGCTCGTCGATGTCCACGAGCCCCATTCTCGTGCCTACTTGAACGGGGTGTTCTGGTTGACCAGCACGAACCACGCGCCGCCGGGGTTCAGCGGGATCGGCTTGCCGCTCTTGGTGCGCAGCAGCGTGCCGTCGCTGACGCTCTTGCGGCGCCAGGTGCCGTCGATGCGGCGACCATTGCGGTAGACGACCGCGCGGCCCGACCCGACCGTCTTGGTGTACTGCGCCGGGTTGCCGTTCACGTCGCGGTCCTTCGTGTAGACCGTGATCTTGCAGAACTGCACGACGACGTTGGGCGTCGAGATGACGCTGCCGCTCTTGGTGTGCTGGATCGCGCCGTCGATGACGCGCATGTAGCGGTGCGACTTGGTGTTGTACTTGAACTCCACCGGAGTGTTGCCGACCCGGGTCTGCACGAGCGTGCCCTTGCTGGTCTTGCCCGCCGGCGTGCTCTTCGACCAGGTCAGCCCGATGCTGTGCGCCTTCGGACCCTTCACCTTCTTGGCGATGAGCGGCAGATTCGCCATCAGGTTCTCCGGCGCCTGCCGGTTCGGGTCGCGGGTGAGTCCGACCCCGCCGCGGTCGCCGATCACCGCCTTGATGTGCGTCTTCAGCAGCGGCGCGAGCCCGGCCTTGGACCCGCCGGACGTCACGAAGATCAGGTTTCCGTACTGCAGGGCGAGTTCGGGGTCGCTGGGACGGGTGCTGCGCACCGGCTCGACGACCGTCGGCAACGAGGAGTTGAAGATCGCCATCAAGCGGGTCAGGCCGCCCTCGACCTGCTCGATGTAGACGATGTCGGCCTTGTTCGTGCCGGCCTGCGGACGACCCAGCGCAGTGTCCTCGATCTTGACCGCGATCACCGGATTGTTCGACGCCTTCTCACCGGTGAGCGGGCTGACCTTCGGGGCCGGCTGCTTGCCCGGCCCCTGCGAGGACGTGGACGGTGCCGGTCCGGAGGACGACGGGCTGCCGCCGGAGCTGCCGGAACACCCGGCGAGCACCATCGGGACGGCCGTCAGACCCGCCACAAATGCCACGGACAGGACACGCCTAGTGCTGTTCACCGCACGTGTATACCCCGGCGGCCGAAGTGAACTGGCACGGACGCGCCCGATCCTCGGGTGGCGCTCAGCACGTCGGGCCGCGTTCGTCGCCCGATGGAGTCGTCCGACCGCGGCCCGGTGGGAGTGGGAACCGGGCCACGGTCGGACGCTCCGGCTCAGCGGCTGCCGTGCGGGGTGTGCACGATCCGGAACGGCGACCTCGCCGGGGCCGCGGCGGCCGCAGTCGCGTTGGCGGTGTGCACCGAACGGATGCCGCCGGCAACTGCCGGCACCACGAAGGTCGCCGTGAACACGCCGTCACCGTTCGCGTGGGCGGTGGCGACCCGCACCGTTCGGCCCGTGCCGGTCACGGCGTACACCGGAACCGACTGGTTGCGGTGATAGCCGGTACCGCTCGCGGTCACCTGCTCGCCCGGCATCGCCGTCGTCGACGACAGCACCAGGGTGGGCAGCACCTCGCTCGCCGCCGGCTGCTGCGCCACGTTCGCGACGTGCGCGGTGACCGTCGCGGGCCGCCGCGAACGCGCCCCGGTGGCCACCACCGCGTAGCGGCCGGACGCCGTACCCGCCGGGACGGTGAGCCGGGTGCTGATCCGGCCGTTGCCGTCCGCGGTGACCATTCGGCTGACCCGGTGCGGCGTCGCGAGCAGCACGGTGACCTGCTCGCCCGGACGGAACCGGGTCCCGGTCGCCGTCACCGTCGAGCCCGGCCTGAGCGTCTGCGACGACAGGGCCGCGGTCTGCGCCGGCGCGTTGCCGACCGTCACGGTCTTCGAAGTCGTCGCGCTGTCCTGCCCGTCCGACACGGTCACGTGCACCGGGTAAGTGCCCGGCGCGGTCCAGGTGTGCTGTGCGCTGATCGCGCCGGACGGGTCGACCGCCGCGTCCTCGGTGACCGAGGTGTCACCCCACTGCACGCGTGCGGTGCGGGTGGCACCGGTCGCGCCGCCGGACGCCTGGCCGAGGGCGACGGTGGTCGCCTGGCCGGTGGTCGCGGACGAGTCGGGTGCGGCAGTCACCGTCAGCGCCGGCGCCGGGGTGCCGTCGTCGGCGATCGAGAACAGGTGCACGCGGCCCTGGTCCTTCTCGGTGCCGGGCTGCGTCGGCATGACCACGCCGGTCAGCGTCTTGCCCGCCGGCAGCGAGATCGCCGGCCCGGCGAACAGGTAGGGCTTCGCGCCGTCCTGGCTGCCGTTGTGCAGCCGGTACTGCGTCGCCGCCACCGAGACGAACGGCGCGGGCGGGGTGCCGCCTCCGCCGAGCGTCCAGTCCGGGAAGTTCATGTCGACGGTCCGGGTCGAGCCGTCGGAGAACTTCAACGTCGCGGACGCCGTCTGGAAGCCCTCGGTGCCGGCACCGATGAACGCGATGCGCGTCGCGTCGGCCGGCAGCGACACCGGCACGGTCTGCCCGTCACCCTTGGCGTTGTCCGGCGAGCCGGCCGCGACCGCGGGCAGGACGAAGTGCAGCGAGGCGCCGTTCTGCGCGCTGTTCGGGACGGTGAGCACCTTGCCCTGTGGGGCACCCGCAGCGGCGAGCGCCTGCCGCGAGTAGGAGTAACCGCCGCCGTCGCAGTCGACGGAGACACCGTCGTCGGCGATGCACACCCCGTCGAAGCCGGGCACGATGCCGCCGGTCGCCGACTGCGAGATCGTGATCCCGCTGACGCCGCTCGCCGAGCTCTGCTTCGGCCCGGACACGGTGACGGTCACCCGGTAGTACCCGGGCTTGACGTAGGTGTGCGTGCCCTGCACCGAGTACGAGCTCAACTGGCCCGCGGTGACGGTGCCGGCCGAGGTCGACCCGTCACCCCAGCCGATGCTCGCGGTGTAGTCGGCCGCGCTGGTGTTCTTGGCGCCGACGAACGTGGCAAACGTGCCCGAGGACGGCGAGCCGGTCCGGCCGGTGTGGTTGTCCTTGGTCGGCGAGACGGTGAGCTGGTGGGCGTCGGACGCACCGGGCTTCACGAGCAGTTCCACCTCGGCCAGCGAGGTCATCCCGGAGCCGGTGAACTGCAACCGGTACTGCCGGAACGGCCGCGGGTTCGCCACCGAGAACGGCCGGGTCTGCACCCGCCACGGGAACGTCTCGTTCGTGCGCGTGTCGACGGTGGTCCAGTCGCTGCCGTCGTTCGAGCCCTGCAGCGTCCAGCCGGTGGGGTCGCCCGCGGCCGAGCCGGAGGTCAGCGTGTACATCTCGACCCGCTGCATGGCGCCGTTGGTCTTCCAGGTCAGCGGCGGGACGCCGTCGGCGAAGGTCGTCTGCGTTGTCGAGTCGTCGTCGGTGAGCGCGCTGACGTCCTGGCCGTTGGCCGCGGTCAGTGTGCCCACACCCTGGCTGGTCGCGTCCTGGTACGGCTGCGGCGCGGTCGAGCCCGTGGTCGGCGACGGCGGCACATCGTCGGGGTGGGTGCCCCACGTCGACGGGCTGCTGCCCATGACGAACGACAGGTTCGCGTTGCCGGCGAGGTCCTTGGTCGACACCCAGGTGGCCGGGTGCGGCCGCCCGTTCACCGCGAGCGACTGAACGTACACGTTGGTCGCGCTGTTGTTCGCCGCCGTGATCGTCAGGTCTCCTGTCGATCGGTGCACGACCACCTTCGGGAACTGCGGGCTGCCGATCACCCAGTTCGGCGAACCGGACTGCAGCGGGTAGAGACCGAGCGAGGACAGGATGTACCACGACGACATCTCGCCGTTGTCCTCGTCGCCCGGGTAGCCCTGGCCGATCTCCTGGCCCGCGTAGAGCCGGCGCAGGACCTCACGGACCAGCGCCTGCGTCTTGAAGGGCTGCTGCACGTAGTCGTACATGTACGGGATGTGGTGCGAGGGCTGGTTGCTCATGCCGAACTGGCCCATGCGCACCGCGCGCGCCTCGAGCATCTCGTGGATCACGCCGCCGTATCCGCCGGGCTTGCCCGCGGTCTCCGGCGTGGCGAAGAACGTGTCGAGCTTGTTCGCGAGCGCGGCGCGGCCGCCGTACAGGTCGGCCAGGCCCTGGCCGTCCTGAGGAGCGTGGAAGGCGAAGTTCCAGCCGTCGGTCTCGGTGTAGACGCCTCCCCACGACTCGGGGTCGTAGTCGGTCTTGGACTGGTTCCACGACCCGTCGGGCTTGCGGCCCTGGAAGAAACCGATGCTCGGGTCGAACAGGTTGACGTACTGTCCGGCGCGGTCGGCGAAGTACTTCGCCTCGTCACGCAGTTCGGTCTGCTTCGCCGCCGGGATGCTCGAGTCGTTCGCGAGCTGGCCCGCCATCTGCGACAGGCCGGCGTCGTTGATGTCTCCCTCGAGCTGCCACGACACCGACTCGCCGGTCGTCGTCGACGTGTACTTCTTGAAGATCGACGTCGACAGGCCCTTGCGTCCGACACCGCTCGAGGTCGGCAGCACGGTCGCGTTCTTCAGCGCGGCCTCGTAGGTGGTCAGCGGGTCCTTCACGGGGACGCCGCGCAGGTACGCGCCGGCGAAGGCGACGTCACTGCTCGTGCCGGTCATCAGGTCCGCGTAGCCCGGCGAGGACCACCTGGCGACCCAACCGCCGTCGCGGTACTGCTGCACGAATCCGTCGACCAGATCGGCTGCGACCTGCGGGTAGAGCAGCGAGTAGGCCGGCCAGACCGTGCGGTAGGTGTCCCAGAAGCCGTTGTTGACGTAGACCTTGCCGTGCTTGACGGCCGCGTTCGTCGTCGTGTCCGACGGTGCGCCGGTCTGCGCCGCGGTCGGACTGGCGTACTGGTAGTCGGGAGCGGCGGCGGTGCCGGCGTTCTCGAACTGCGAGTTGGGGTACAGGTTCAGCCGGTACAGATTCGAGTAGAGCGTCTCGCGCTGCGAGTCGGTCTCGCCCGACACGTCCAGCACACCCAGGCGCTGCTGCCAGGCCTGCGTCGCCGCGGCGTGCACCTGGTCGAAGCTCTGCCCGGTCAGCTCCAGCGCCTCGTTGTGCTGCGCCTGCGCGAGGCCGATGAACGAGGTGGCCAGCCGCAGCTCGACGGTCTTCGTGCCGAAGGCGGCGTACTGCGCCTCGGGGTTGCCGTTCGGAGCGGTGCCGGACGAGGTCGGCTTGGCCGAGAACGTCCCGCTGAAGAACATCCGGCTACGCCCGGCGGACAGGCCGCTGCCGTTGTCGACCCAGCCGTGCACCGTGCCCGAGGACGGGTCGATCACGAACGAACCGTTGCGGTCGACGGTGTCGAACAGCAGCGAACCCGAGTCGGACGGGAAGGTGAACCGCATGTCCACACCGTGGTCGGTGGGTGCCATCTCGGTCGTCAGCCCGTTCAGGAAGTTCACCCGGTAGTAGTCCGGACGGGCGATCTCGCCGTCATGGGTGAAGGCCAGTGCGCGAGCGGACGGGTCGGCGCTCGGAGTCGCTGACGTCCCCGGCATCACCGACAGCTGGTTGCGGTCGCCCATCCACGGGCTCGGCTCGTGCGAGACGGAAAAGCCTTGCAGCGTCGGGTGATTGTTCGCGTCGTTGGCCTGCTGGTAGTAGTACTCCCAGCTGTTCGACCGCGAGTCGGTCACCGGGGTGAGGAACGTGAAGCCGTTCGGCACCGCGCTGATCGGCAGGTTGTTGCCGCGCGAGAACGAGCCGGACGCGTTGGTGCCGCGGCGGGTGTCGACGACGTTGGTGAGTGTCGAGGCGTCGACCTGCGGCGCGGACGGCGTGACCGCGACGTCGTCGACCCAGCCGCCGAACGCCGTGCCGCTCTTGGCGTTCGGGTCGTGGTAGCTCAGCAGGACGCGGTCGATCGTCTTGCCGGCCGCGACCGACCCGATGTCGCTGCTCTCGGCGTTCCATTGATCGGCGTAGAGGATCTTGCCGTCGCCCTGGCCGGCTGCGGTCAGCGGCACGCCGTGCTGATCGACGGGATGCAGTTGGCTGAGGTAGGTGCCGTCGGTGAAGTGCAGGTCGAGAGCGACGTAGGTCGAGGGGTAATTCATGTCGCTGGCGGTGAAGAACGGGATCACCTTGTAGCTGAGCTGGCTGTGCGGGCCGACCGGGATGTTCAGGTTGTCCTGCACGACGTTGGTTTCGTAGGCGTCGCCGTCGATCGTCTGCTTGCCCGCGTACTGGTAGGCGTGCATGCCCGTCCAGCCGGCGTTCTGCTTCAGGTTGTAGCCGTGGGTCGGGCCGTCGCCGGTCGCGGACGTCATCGGGCCGGGGTCGGAACTGCCGGACGCGACCGCGAGATCCCAGTCGGCGAGCTGCAGCAGCCCGCCGCTGGCCGGGGCGGTGATGTCGAGCCGGTAGTAGCTGTAGGGCGCCACGTTGCCCGCCGGCACCTGGTAGGTGTTGCGCACCCCGCGACCCGACCAGGTCTGGCCGGTGCGGGTGTCCAGCGTGGTGAAGGTCGTGCCGTCGTCGGAGCCCTCGAGGGTGAAGGTGTTCGGGTCACGCTCGGGAGCGTCGTTGGCCGAGGTCAGCGCGTACGTCGTGATCGCCGCGGCCTGGGGCAGGTGATAGGTGAGCGTGGCCGTGGGCTGGAACGCCAGCCACTTGGTCGACGGGTCGGCGTCGGCGAGGTTCGTCGCCACCTCGCCGGGCGGGTTCTCGGCCGAGGCCTGGATCGGCGTGGACGCGTCGATGACACTGCCCGGCAGCCGGTTCGACGAGGCCGAGATGCCGTGTCGCAGGCCGTTCTCGACGGTGGTCGAGACCGCGGCCGGGTCGGTGGCCTCGAAGCTCGTCGAGAACGAGCCGGGCGTGGCCGCGGCGGCGCTGGTGGCGGACACCGCGGAGACCGCGGAAATCGCGGCCGCGCCGGCGACCACGGTGACGCCGGCGGCGAGCGCCGCGAGAGCGCGGCGGGTCGAGCTGCGCAGGCGTCCGGTTCGGGCCGATGCGGGCGGTTTCGGGCGGGTATCCGAAGACATGACGGTCATGCGCCTGTTCGTCCTGACGTCGATATGGATGGCCGAACGGCACCATTCCGCCCATTGACAGCGTTGTCAAGACGGCGGCACGATTCCGGCCGTGTCCCTCCCCCTGTCGCCGAGCCCGCCGGTCCGGCCGGTGCCGGCCGCCTCGCACCCGACGATGCTCGACGTCGCGCGGCTGGCCGGGGTCAGCCTGAAAACGGCCTCGCGGGTGCTCAACGGCGAGCCGCACGTTGCGGCCGCGACCTCGGAGAAGGTGCAGCTCGCCGCCCGCCGGCTGGTTTTTCGTCCCAACGGCATCGCGCGGGAACTGCGGCGCGGTGCGCGCTCGACCGCCGTCGGGCTGATCATCAGCGATGTCGGGAACCCGTTCTACGCTCGGCGCGGTGCGTGCACTGCGTGAGCACACCGAGCGGCCCGCGCTGTCGGTGTCGACGACTTCGAACTGGCCGACGTCCTCGGGATCTCGGTGATCAGCCACCGTCCCGAGGACATGGGCGCGCTCGGGGCCGAGCAATTCCTCGACCGGCTCGACGGGGCGCTCGACGACGTGCACCGCAGCCGGCTGCCTTGTGCGGCTGATCGGGCGCGGCTCGGGAGAGCGGTCACCCGCTTGACGGATCTCGGAGCCGGGCGAAAGATGCCCTGAAACACCCCCAACCAGCACAATGTGCCCAAACCTCGGGCCCGCGCGTTGACAACGCTGTCAAGACCCGCTGCAGATCATCGAGAGGACCGTCGATGTCGACCATCCGAAGCCGGGCACGCCGCGCCCTGGCCAGTGCCGCGGTGACCGCGGCCCTCGTCGGCGCCGGGGCGGGTGCGTTGACCGCGCCCGCTTCGGCTGCCCCTGCGTCCCCCACCGATCTCAGCTCGTTGGTGAACCCGTTCATCGGGACGCAGAATTTCGGAAACACCTTCCCCGGCGCGAGCGCCCCGTTCGGCATGGTGCAGGTCAGCCCGGACACCGGCGGCCAGGGCGGTTACGACTACAGCGCGTCCAAGATCTACGGCTTCAGCCAGACCCACCTGTCCGGCGTCGGCTGCGGGGTCATGGGCGAGCTGCCGGTCATGCCGACCACCGGTGACGTCACGACCAGCGACTCGAACAGCTACAGCTCGGCCTTCTCGCACGACGACGAGACCGCGACGCCCGGCTACTACCGGGTCGGCCTGCAGCGCTACGGCATCAACGCCGAGCTGACCGCGACCGACCGCACCGGCTGGCAGCGCTACACCTTCCCGTCCGGCACGGGCCACAACGTCATGTTCAACACCGGGCGCGCGAACATGGGCGTGAAGGACTCGACGATCACCGTCGTGAACGACCACACGCTCGAGGGCATGGTGCACGACGGCGGGTTCTGCGCCGGCCACGACCAGCACACCGTCTACTTCACCGCGCAGTTCGACAAGCCGTTCAAGACCTACGGCACGTGGACGGGTTCGGCGCTGACGCCGGGCTCGCGCACCGTGGCCGACGGCGGCGGGAACCGCGGCGCGTGGGTCAGCTTCGACCCGTCCGCCGGCAACCAGGTGACGCTGAAGGTCGGGCTGAGCTACACCGGCATTGCGGGCGCGCAGAAGAACCTGCAGTCCGAGACCGGGAACGGCTTCGACTTCGACGCGACGCGGCAGGCGCTCACCAGCCGGTGGGACGACGAGCTGGCCCGCGCGACGATCACCGGCGGGACGCACGAGCGGCAGGTCGCCTACTACACCGCGCTCTACCACGCGATGCTGCACCCGAACCTCGCCGGCGACGTCGACGGCTCGTACCTGGGTTTCGACGGCGCCGTGCACCAGGCCGTCGGTTACACGCCGCGACAGAACTTCTCGCTGTGGGACACCTACCGCACGCAGAACCAGTTTCTCGAACTGCTCGCTCCGCAGGTCGCACGCGACGATGCGCTGTCGTTGCTGGCGATCGGCCGCGACGGCGGCTGGCTGCCGCGGTGGGCGCTGGCCGGCAGCGAGACCAACATCATGACCGGTGACCCGGTGACCGCGACGCTCGTCGAGCTGTGGTCGAAGGGCTTCCTCGCCGGCCACGAGGCCGAGGCCTACAAGCTGCTGCGCGAGAACGCGACGCAGCTGCCGCCGGCGAACTCGCAGTACAACGGCCGGGCGGGTGTCACCTACTACAACAAGCTCGGCTACATCCCCTACGGCCTCAAGCGCGGCAGCGACTGCCCCGATCACGGCGGCGACAACGACTGCGACCACCCGGCGTCGGCGACGCTCGAGTACTCCGCGTCCGACGCGGCGCTGTCGACGATGGCCGCGGCGCTCGGGCACTCCGACGACGCGACGATGTTCGCCCAGCGCGGCCGGTGGTACCGCAACCTGTGGGACCAGCGGATCAAGCAGTTCCGTCCGCGGATGAGCGACGGCACGTTCCTCACGCCGTACGACCCGGTGAGCGGCAACGGCGCGTTCCACGAGAGCGGCGCCTACCAGTACGCCTGGCTCGTCCCGCAGGACCCGACCGGCCTGGTCGACCTGATGGGTGGGCGTCCGGCGACGGCGAAGCGTCTCGACGACTTCTTCGCCTACGACCACCTGCTCACCGATCCGGCGGGCACCGCGCGCAACGACTGGGTCAACTCGGCCTACGACTACTACGCCAAGGCGACGTACAACCCGAACAACGAGCCCGACCTGCTCGCGCCGTACATGTACCTGTGGTCGGGCCAGCCGTACAAGACGGCGACGGTGATCCGGGCGGCGTACACGCTGTTCACCACCGGTGCCGACGGCATGACCGGAAACGACGACCTCGGCGAGATGTCGGCGTGGTACGTCATGAGCTCGCTGGGCGTCTACCCGACGATGAGCGGCGCGAACGACTTCGTGCTGAGCACCCCGCAGTTCCCCTCGGCGAAGGTGACGATCGGGTCCTACGGCTCGTCGCAGGGCGGGACGCTCGACATCACCGCCCCGGGGGTCTCGGACTCCTCGCGCTACATCTCGACCGCCACCGTCAACGGTCGGTCGACCACTCGCAGTTGGGTGCCGTGGTCGGCGATCCGCCACGGTGGTTCGCTCGCCTACACGGTGTCCAGCTCGCCGGGCATGTGGGGCACGCGTCCCACCGACGAGCCGCCGGCGCTCGACGCGCACGGCACCGACGCCCGGATCACGCTGTCCGGGGTCGCCACGTCGACCACGGCCCCGACCGGTGCGTCGTCGGTCGTGCTGACCGGATCGTCGGTCGGGCAGTTCCCCGGCACCCGCCAGGTGAGCCAGCGGGTGAGCGTGCCGACCGGCTGGTCGGCCTCCCCCGCGGCCGACACCCGCAAGATCACCTCGAACGGGCTGCCGATCGGCACGGACATCCCGGTGCACGTGCAGATCCCGGCCGGCACGCCGGCGGGCACCTACCCGGTGACGTTCACCTTCTCCGGCAGCGGGCTGCCGACGATCGTGCGGCACTCGACGGTGACGCTGGTCGACGCGTCGTGCGCGGCGTCGTCGGGCGGCTCGTGCGCGCTCGGGCTGGCCTACGACAAGGACGGCACGGCGACGACCTCCGCGCCGAACTCCGGCAACTTCGACAGCAGCGGTTGGTCGTTCGACGCCGCGCTGCTGCCGTCCGAGGGTGCGTGGACGAACAACGGGGTCTCCTACCAGGTGCCCGACCCGACCGGCACGGCGCAGAACTTCGTGACGACGACCGGCCAGCAACTGGCGGTCCCGGCGGGTAAGTACTCGACGGTGCATGTGCTCGGCGCCGCCCACGGCGGCGACCTCACCTCCTCGGTGACGGTCACCTACACCGACGGCAGCACCGCCGACGTCCCGTTCGTCCTCACCGACTGGGCGGGAAGCGCACGCAACGGCAACACCGTCGCCATCGGGATGGACCACCGGATCAAGCAGAACCAGGGCACCGATGGGCCGCCGGTGAGCATCTTCCGCGACGACCTGCCGGTCGATGCGACCAAGACCGTGCAGTCGATCGCGCTGCCGAACAACTCCAACGGGGAGATCTACGCGGTCACGCTGACGCCGTAGGACACCCCCGACCGAGGCACCCGGCGACCACGTTGCCGGGTGCCTCGTCGTCGGTAGGGGCCGGCCCTAGGACTCGCACCACACCGTCGAGCGGAACCGGATCGAGTCGGCGATCGACCGGAAGCCCGGCTCGAGCTCGGCTGCGAACGTCAGGTTCGCAGTGGTGAACGTCGAGATCGACACCATCCTGATGTCGGCGTGCCGCCGCACCACGATCAGCTGGTAGGCGTCGCTGCGGACACCGGGTGCCACTTCGCGGTCGCGCAG
Organism: Jatrophihabitans sp.; assembly: GCA_036559305.1. Classification (GTDB taxonomy): domain Bacteria; phylum Actinomycetota; class Actinomycetes; order Mycobacteriales; family Jatrophihabitantaceae; genus RYN-133. The sequence continues at coordinate 6,233 of DATBTJ010000107.1, read as the reverse complement.
CACCACGGCCCCGGCTTTCGCGTCGATCGCGGCGTCGAGCGCGTCGCCGTCGACGACGTCGATGACGGCCGACGCCGCCACCATGCCGAGCGAGCCCGCCGGGTCGTAGAGCTCGGCGAACAGCGAGAGGGCCAGCGTCGGCACCCGGTCACCGCGGTGCTCCAACACCTCGGCCGCCGGCGGCGCTGCCGAGTCCTCGTCGGAGATCAGCCAGGACGGCGGGATGTCGACCGCCATCTGGATCACCATGCTTGCCTCGCCCGGTCGGGCGCAGTCGTGGTCGGCGTCGCCGTCCGGCTCAGCACGTCGTGCAGCACCGAGTGGGTGCCCGCGCCGGCGACCAGCACGACGTCCTTGTCCCCGGCGATGGTCAACAGGATCTCCTTCGGCTCGACCGCGCCCGCCCGCACGCGCACGGCGAGGATCGACGCCCGGGACACGACGACCGTGCCTGACCGGTGCCGCAGCCGTCCCCGGCGCCAGGCGACCAGCACCCGGTCGTCGAGCACCGCGACGAACGCCGGCGCCGTGCCCCGCTCACCGTCCGGGCGGTCCAGCTCGGCGGCAAAGGCCAGCTCGCAGGTGTCGCCGGGATGCATCGCCGAACGCACGTCGTCGGCCAACCGGCGGTACCGGGCCCGCGTGTCCGCGGCCCGGCTGCCGCCCGCCGCCTGCTCGTAGGCGGCGATCCCGTCGAGCACCGTCCCTGCCGGGTCGTACGTCGTCGAGCGCACGACGCATCCCTTCCTCTCCCCGGCACGGGCTGGCGGGCCGAGTCCATCACGTTCGGCGGCCGAGCTGTACGCGAACGGGCATGCCCGGACAACCCCGGACGCCCCGCCGCCGGGGGTCTGGGGCGGCTATGTCGGACTTGTCGCGTCCGAGGTTGTCCGGACTTCGGACGGGTCGGACGCCATACATCCGGCCGTCGATCGCCGTTCTGGCATTGTCGGGTCTCCGGACAACGTCGCATGGGGTGAACCACACCCCGGGCACGAGGAAGGGGTGTCCGAGCCATGGCGACCTCGTCGCCGGGTCCGATCGATCCCGAGTCCATCGCCACGCGCGAGGAACTCGGCGCCGATCTGACCGCTCTTCGCCTGCGTGCCGGGCTCACTGTGCGCGAGCTCGCGACCCGGGCTCACCTGCCGACTGCGACCGTCGGCGGCTGGGTCACGGCCAGGCACCTGCCGGGCCCGAGCCAGCACGAGCAGTTCCGCGCATTGCTCGAGGCCTGCGGCGTGGCACCCGGCGAGCACCAGCCGTGGCTCGACGCGGTGGCGCGGGTGCGCAGGTCCAGCGACGGCCGGGCCACCCGTCAGACCGGCGAGGGGCGAGCGCCCTATCGCGGGCTCGAAGCCTTCCAGCCCGAGGACGCGGCGCTGTTCTTCGGACGCGACGCGTTCAGCTCCCTGGTGCTCGTCCGACTGTCACGGCTCGGTCGGCAGCCGTCCGATCGTCGGACACCACGGATCCTGTTCGTCGTCGGCGCCTCCGGCTCGGGGAAGTCGTCGGTGCTGCGCGCGGGTGTCTACCCGGCCGTCGCCGACGGTGCGCTGAAGGATCCGGACGGCGTCTCGTGGCAGGCCCGCATCATCACGCCCGGCGCGAACCCCGTCGACCAGCTGCGCAGCACGCTGCGCGACGTGCCCGAGCCCCGGCTGGTGATCATCGACCAGTTCGAGGAGCTGTTCACCCTGGCCGGCGACGACGGGCGCGCCGAATTCGTCGCCGAGCTGCTCGCGGCGGGCGACCGCACGGTGTTCGCAGCCGGCATGCGCGCGGACTTCTTCGCCTCCGCCGCGCGCGACCCGAGCCTGGTCCCCGCGCTGCAGGACTGGCAGCTCGTCGTCCCGCCGATGTCCATCGAGGAGCTGCGCGCCGTGGTGATCGGCCCGGCCCGCGCCCGCCGGATCGCCGTCGACGACGCCCTCGTCGAGACCGTGATCGCCGACGTCTTCCCACAGAGCGCGGGGACGCTGCGCCAGAACGCGCTGCCGCTGCTGTCCCACGCGCTGCTCGCCGCCTGGCAACACCGGCGCCGCGGACCGCTGACGTTGCAGGACTACCGAGGCACGGGCGGCATCGCCGGCGCGGTTCAGCAGAGCGCCGAGGACGCCTACTCGGAGCTGGACCCCGCGGGCCAGGAGGTGTGCCGGCGCCTGTTCCTGCGCCTGATCACGGTCGACGAGGACCTGCTGACCACCCGCCGCCGGGTCGACCGCGCCGAACTCGACGACCTCGACGTCGCGCAGGTGATCGAGCTGTTCGTCGCCCGCCGGCTCGTCACCGTCGACGACCAGTCGGTCGAGATCAGCCACGAGGCACTCCTCGCGGCGTGGCCCCGGCTGGCCGACTGGATCGCCGCCGACCACGAGAGCCTGCGCGTGCACCGGCGGCTCACCAGCGCCGCGAACACCTGGCAGTCGGCCGACTTCGACGACCACCTGCTGTTGCGCGGCCCGCAGCTCGGCACCGTCGAGGAATGGGCCGCCGAGGCCGACCACGCCGCCGACCTGAACCGCCTCGAACGTGACTTCGTGCAGTCCAGCCTCGGCGCCCGCGAGCGCGAGGTGCGCGCCGACCATCGCCGGACCGCGCAACTGCGCTCGATCGTCGCCGCCCTCGCCGTGCTACTCGTCATCGCCATCGGCACCACGATCTACGCCGTGCACGCCAGCCGGGTCGCCGACAGCCAACGCAGCGACGCCAACACAGAGCGGGACCGCGCCCTCTCGCGCCAGATCGCCATCGAGTCCCAGCGCGCGGCAACCACCGATCTCGCCCTAGCCGCGCAACTCGGCGTCACCGCCGTCCGGATCAACTCGACGGTCGACGCCCGGTCGGCGCTGCTCGACGCGGTCGCGGGCGGCGTCGTCAGCCGCGTCGTCGGACCGTCCGGACCCACCACCGTGGCACGCAACCACGCGGGCACGCTGCTCGCGATCAGCAATGCCGGCGACGGCAGCGTGGCGCTGCACCGGACGAAGAACGGCCGGCCCGGTCCGGTGATCGCCACCATCCCGCCGTCGTCGCGCGGCGCGCAGATCTTCGCGATCGCGTTCAATCCGGCGGGTGACGTGCTGGCCCTCGGCGGTCTGGGCGGGGTCGTCCGGCTCGTCGACCTGACCGACCCGACGCGGCCGGTGGTGACGGCGACCTTGCCCGGGCGGCTCGGCATCGGCGTGCAGGGCCTGGCCTTCACCCCGTCCGGCACCGACCTGTTCGCCGCCGGCGCGCCACCCGGGCTCCGCCGCTGGAACGTCACCGACCCGCGCGCGCCGACGTTGCTCCCCACGCCCGCCGGTGGGCGGTCTCTCGGCCTCGTCCAATCGGTCGCCGTCAGCCCTAACGGCACCGAACTCGTCGCCGGCACGGCGAACGGCGCCCTCGTGTCCTGGCGCACGGCCCACCTCGACGCCACCCCCACGATCCGGCAGCAGAGCGCGTCCGCCATCAACTTCCTGCACTACTCCCCCGACGGTGCTCACCTGGTGGTGGGCAGCAAGGACGCCAAAGTCGATGTCTTCACCGTGGCGCACGGCGCCTTGCAGGCGGGGCGCCCCCTGAAGACCGACTTCACCTCTTGGGCGAACGCCGCGAGCTTCTCCCCCGACGGGCGCCAGCTCGCCGTCGGCAGCGCGGACGGCAAGATCGACATCCTGGACGCGCGCACCATGACGATGTCGCGCTCGATCACGAACTCCTCGCAGGTCACCGCGCTGAGCTACGACCCGACCGGTTCGCTGCTCACGGCGGCGTCCGCCGACGGCATCGTGCGGGTGTTTCCCGTCCTCGGCGCCACGATGTCCGGCCTCGGCGGACCGGTGTTCGCGATCGGGATGTCCGGATCGGGGACGCGTATCGCGGCCGGGTCGACCAGCACCACCGGCGCGGTCTCGATCTGGTCGATCGACCAACACCGCGTCCCGCGGTTCGTACGCACCGGCACGGTCGGCCTGCCGGCAGCGTTCGGCACTCCCGACGGCACCGTGGCGCTGTCTCGCGACGACCGGTTGGTCGCGACGTCCAATCGCGCGGGACAGGTGCTGCTCGACCGGTTGAGCCCGGAGGGAGTTCCCGCGCCGCGCCCGGTCGTGCTCGACTCGGGCACCAGCACCATCGAGTCGGTCGCCATCAACCCGGCGGGGACCATGCTGGCCGCCGGCTCGGACGACGATCGCGTGCGGCTGTGGGACATCCACGACCCGACGCATCCGCGGGCGCTGCCGCCGCTGCCCACCGGCGGCGAGATCGCGAACGTCGCGTTCTCCCCGGACGGCAGGTTCGTCGCCGGCGCGAGCGTCGACCACAAGGTGCATCTGTGGGCGGTGAACGCGTCCGCGGCGCGCCCGGTCGCCGAGCTCGGCGGCTTCTCGAACTACGCGTGGTCGGTCGCGTTCAGCCCCGACTCGAAGACCCTCGCCGGGGGCGGTGCCGACAACAGCGTCCGGTTGTGGAACATCAGCGATCCCGCGCACCCGCGGCTGCTCGGCCGCCCGTTCAGCGGCCCGACCCACTACGTCTTCTCGCTCGCCTTCAGCCCGGACGGCAAGACCCTCGCCGGGGCCGGCGGCGACGGGTCGGTGTGGACGTGGTCGATCGCGGACCCCGCCCACCCGGTCGTCGACACCACCCTGCGGGCAGCAGATCCGGGTGGCGGCACGTACACCGCGGCCTTCACCCCGGACGGCCGCTTCCTCGCCGCTGCCGGCTCGTCCGGAGACGTGACGTTCTGGAACACCAGCGTCAAGGCCGCGATGCACACGGTGTGCAGCCTGCGCGGCACACCGATCACTCGCGCCGAGTGGCGCACGAACGTCCCCGGCGTGCCGTACCGGGATCCGTGCCGATAGGGCCAGCTGCGTCAGGCGCCGCGCACGTCCAGGAAGCGACGGTTGCCCTCGGCGACGTCGACGATCGGGTCGGGGTAGTCGAGCGCCTTCCGCTCGTCCTCGGGCAACGTCCACGGCCGGTGCACAGCCGGGCCCTTGATACCGCGCAGCTCAGGCACGTAGCGGCGCACATAGTCACCCGAGGGGTCGTACCGCTTGGCCTGGCTGTCGATGCTGAACGTGCGGTTGTAGCGCGAGTCGGTGCCGGTGCCCGCGACCCACTGCCAGTTCATCGTGTTGTTGCTGGTGTCACCGTCGACGAGCAGGTCGGCGAAGTGCTGCGGCACCCAGCCGCCAGTCGACGTAGAGCGTCTTGACGAGCAGGTGCCCGACGATCAGCCGGGCGCGGTTGTGCAGTCAACCTTCCTGGGCAAGCTGGCGCATGCCGGCGTCGACGACAGGGAGACCGGTGCGGCCGGCCCGCCACGCCTCGAAGTCCTCGTTCGCGCCGTGCCAGCGGTCACCGCGGTGGCGGTAGTCGCGCCTGGTCGACCCGGGACGGGCGGCAAGCACCTGCGCGTGGAAATCGCGCCAGGCGATCTGACGGACGAAGTCGCCGACCACCCCCTTGCGTGAAATCAGCTCGACCGCAGATACGCAGCCGAAGTGCAGATACGGCGAGAGCCGGCTCGTCGCGTCGGCGGCGAGGTCGTCATGCACCTCGGCATAGCGCGGCGTCGGCACGAAGCCAGGCGGTCAGCCGCTTGCGTCCCGCGGTCTCGCCGCCCTCGGCGAGGTTCGGCGACCGTTCGCCGGTGCAGATGTCGTCAGGGTCGGGCAGCTTTCCGCGCGCGATACGCGGCAGCACGATCGGGCGCGGTGTGCCGTGCACCGGCCGCTTGTCCGCCTTCTGCCAGCGCCGGTAGTACGCGCCGAACACGCTCATGTGATCGGCGCCGCTACTGGACAGCAGCCGTCCCTGCGCGATCACAAACAGCGTGTCGTCGTGACCGACGAGCTCGGCGTCGAGCGCCCGCTGGAGCCGCTTGATCCGGCCCGCCGAGTAGCCGGACGCGTCGAGCGACACGTGCGCCGCGTCCGCCTTCACGGCCCCGGCGACCGCGGCGACCTCGTCCTCGAGCCGGCCGCGCCGGATCACCAGTCCTCCGCGGATCGCGTCGTCGAGGACGAACAGCGGCACGATGCGGTCGTGGTCTTGCACCGCCCGCCACAGCGTCGGGTTGTCCCGCACCCGTAGGTCGCGGGTGAAGAGCACGATCGCGGTGCTCGTCATGCCTGCTGTCGTGCCCGTTTCGCACTGCTGCCGAAACGAAGCGTGCGGAGCTCAAGCGTGCGCGGCCAGGTACCCCGCGAGCAGCGCGTGCGCCACGCTGCGGA
>DATBTJ010000106.1:0-9394 GCA_036559305.1 Jatrophihabitans sp. | reverse complement strand
GGTTTCTCATCGAGGCGGGATGGCCCGTGAAGATCCGCCGCGACATCACCCAGGTTCAATATTCCGAACTTGTCGACGCCGCGGTCGCACTGTCGACCGAAGATGGCGTCCCGCCTCCATGGTCAGATCTGGTCAGATCCGGGCACCCGTCGCGAGAGGTCGACGTGGCAGAGCACTAGCAGAAGGCTTCAAAAGCAGATCTAGATCAATGGGTGGAGCTGAGGGGACTCGAACCCCTGACCCCCACACTGCCAGTGTGGTGCGCTACCAGCTGCGCCACAGCCCCGGAACCAGTCGCCCCGCGAAGAGCGACCGACGAGCAACGTTACACGTCGCGCGCCCGCAGAATGACCGCCGGGGTGGGTCGCCGCGGCTACGCCGCGGCCTCGGCGGGCACCCGGTCCGGGGCGCGAACAACGCGGCGGCGCGCCCGGGCGTTCTGCGGCATGGTCTCTACCGCCGCGGCGTCGTCGATGGTGAGCGCCGAGATGATCGCGAGCAGGGCGAGGACAGCGGCCACGAGGAAGGCGACTCGATACGGGCCGACGCCCGACACGGCCCCAGAAGGAGCGCCGTTCCCGGCTAGGACCACGGCCGTGGTCAGAGCAGCAACGCCCACCGCGCCGCCGAGCTGGCGCACGGCGTTGAACATCGTCGACGCGCGGCCGGTCTCGGCGGGAGCAATGGTCGCGAACGCCACCGCCTGGGAGGGGACGAACACCTGGGCCATGCAGAAGCCGAGGGCGAACATCAACGCCCGGGCGAACCAGAGGCTCGAGTCAGCGGAGAGTGCCGCGAGCAGGGCGATCGAGAGGGCGACGCCGACCAGGCCGAGGGTGATGTGCCGGCGCGGACCGAGCGTCGGGTAGAGGAACCGGCTGGCCAGTTGCGCCCCGAGCATGACGCCGACCGCCTCGGGGAATGTGTTCAGGCCCGACTGCAGGGGCGAGAGCCCACGGCCGTCCTGGTAGTACAGCGCCATCGCGTACAGCGTGCCGAGGAACGCCATCGAGCCGAGGATCATCACGCCGTTGGCGGAGCGGAACAGCCCGTTGCCGAACAGCCGCAGCGCGACGATCGGCTCGCGGGTGCGGAGCTCGACCACGACCATGACAACAAGCAGCACGGCGCCGACAACGATGCCGGTCAGGGGCCCGGCCGAACTCCAGCCGTGCACCGGCGCCTCGGAGACTCCGTACATCAGCGCGCCGAGACCCAGGCCGCTGAGCAGGAAGCCGCGCAGGTCGAACCGGCCCGGCCGGCCCTCGGCGCGGTCGTCGAGGAACACCAGTCCGAACAGCAGCGCCAGGGCACCGATCGGCAGGTTGACGAAGAACACCCACCGCCAGGACAGGTCGTCGACGAGCAGGCCTCCGAGCACCGGGCCGAGGGCCGGGGCGAGCGTCGTCGGGACGGTCAGGATCGCCGAGGCACGCAACCGCTCGGCGGGCGGGAAGGTCCGGAACAACATCGCCATCCCGACGGGTGCGAGCATGCCGCCGCCGACGCCCTGCAGCACCCGGAACGCGACCAGTTCACCCATGTTCTGCGCGAACCCGCACAGAGCGGACGCGACGGTGAACACGACGATGGCGCTGAGCAGCACGCGCTTGCCGCCGAACCGGTCCCCCAGCCAGCCGGACGCCGGGATGAACACCGCGAGGCTGACCAGGAAGGAGATCGAGACCGCGTCCACGCCGGCCGGGCTGACGCCGAGGTCGTGGCCGATGGTCGGCAGGGCGACGTTGACGATGGTGACGTCCATGATGCTCATGAACATCGCCGCCACGAAGACCACGCTGACGGCGACTTTCTGAGTGATGCGAACGCGCACCAGTTGATCCCTCCCACAGCTCGTCCGGCGGGGTGGCCCGCCTCCTCCTCGAGCAACGCCGCGGACGCGGGAGATATTTCGCCCGGCTAACGAATCGGACCCCTGAACGACACGCCGGGGGGCTCGAAACCCCCCGGTTTACGGGGGCGCGAGAGCCGTCCGGGATACTGGGTACCGACAAGACCTGAGCATCAACCCATCGATCAAGGGAGATCCCTGTGAACCGCAAGGAACTGGTGACCGCCGTCGCCGAGGCCGCGGAGCTGGAGCAGAAGACTGTTGACGCCGTCCTCCGCGGCCTGCAGACCACGCTCGAGAAGGCCGCCGCGAGCGGTGAGAAGGTCAGCGTCCCCGGCTTCTTCTCGCAGTCGACCGGCCACCGCGCCGCTCGTGAGGGTCGCAACCCGGCCACCGGCGAGACCATCACCATCCCGGCCGCCAACACGGTCAAGCTGACCGCGGGCAGCGCCCTCAAGGACGCCGCCAACAAGTAGGTCCAGGCAAACGCAAAGGGCCGGTCCCCGCTGGGGACCGGCCCTTTGACGTGTCTCAGCGCTTGTTGGTCGTCGACTTCGACGGGGTGGGAGCCGGCGAGGACGGCGCCGGCGACGACGACGGGGCAGCCGAGGTCGACGGCGACGGGGTCACCGACGGTGTCGGGGTGTGCCCCACGTTCGCCTTGGCGATCGCGGCGAACAACGACGCAGCCGTGGCGCTCACCTTCGTGCCGTTCACGAAGACCGTGGGGGTGCCGTTGACGCCGTTCTCCGAGGCCTTCTCGGTGAACGCCTTGACCAGCGGCTCGTAGGTGCCGTTGGAGATGCAAGTGCTCAGCGCGGTCGTCGACGACTTCCCCACCCCGGCCTTATTGGCAAGAGACGTCAGCTGCGCATCGGACGGACCAGCCGTGCCCTCGGTCGGTTGGAAGGACCCGGCGTAGAGCAGGTTGTGGTAGGTCACGTAGTCGTCCACGCTCGAGTTCGAGACGCACAGCGCGGCGTTCGCCGAGCGGGTCGAGTACTGGTTGGGCGAGCCGCGGTCCAGGATCGAGATCGGGTGGAAGCGCACCTGGGCCAGGTTGCGGCGCACCTGCTGGTCGAGCTTGGTCGCGACCGTCGACTCGAACTGCTTGCAGATCGGGCAGCCGAAGTCCTCGTACACGTCCACGGTCGCGGCGGCCGGCTTGCCGAACACGACGCCCTGGGACGCCGTCGCGTGCGCGGTGTCCTGGACGTTGTTGATCTTCGCTCGTCCTGCTTGGACGCCGATGCCGATGAGCGTGATCAGCGCGACCACGAGCACGATCGAGCCGTCGAGATAGCGCGCGCGAGCGCGGGATTCCTGCTGCCGCGCGGCCACCGCCGCCTCGTAGCGGCGCCGCGCGTCAGGGTTGCGCATCCGCTTGGCCGAGGGCATCTCGACGTGGTCGTGGCGGGTGAGGAACTCCTCGACCGAGAACCGCGTGACGCTGTAGATCACGAGGAACACCGCGACGATCAGCAGGCCGAGGTCGCGCAGGATCTCCACCGTGTAAGAGGTCGAGCCGTTGGTGGTGCCGCCGCCGCCGAAGCAGCCGCAGGTGAGCTTGATGCCGCGCACCGCCGCCTGGATGATCCCGATCAGGAACACCGCGAACAGCGCCGCCGACACCGCTGCCGCGATGCGGACGGCGACGCCCACGATCAGCGCAAGGCCCAGACACAGCTCGAGCACGGGCAATCCGTAGCCGATGGCCTTCGACAGCCACTCCGGCGTCGCGTCATAGGCGCGGACGGTCTGGGTGAAGGTCAGGGGATCGTGCAGCTTCGACAGCGCGGCCCAGATCCACACGACACCCAGCAACAACCGGGCGAGAGTGCTGACCCAGGGACGGGCAGACGTCCATGTCATGCGGGGTCCTCGCGGAATCGCGTAGCGCTCTTTGCGGAGCGATTTCGTGGGGTGCTCTTCACGCAGAGACCCTAACCGTTCGCGACCAGACGTAGGTCATGAGCCATCTGGGTCGCCTCGTTCTTGCCGTTGTAGAGGAACGACACGTGCGCGTAGTCGTCCGGGCTGTAGAGCATCACCTGCGAGGAATGGGTCTGCCCGCCGTCCTCGGCGATCATCACGTGCGAGGCGCTCTGCGCGGCGTCGACCTGCGCCTGTGTGCCGCGCAGGCCGACGAAACTCGCGTGCGTGCCGGGGGTGAACTTCGCCAGCCAGGTGCGGATCACCGGGGCGGTGTCGTGCTTCACGTCGGTGCTCACGAACACCACCGTCGTGGCGCGCTGCACCGCCACCGGCAGCTCGCGCAGCGCGACACCGATGTCGGCCATCGTCTGCGGGCACACGTCGGCACAGCGGGTGTAGCCGAAGAACAGCAGCGTGGTGCGGCCGGCGGTCTGCCGGCTGAACGAGTACGGCTTGCCGGCCGTGTCGGTCATGGTGAACTGCGGGCGGGGCAGCGGCGGGGTCAGCCCGACGCCGTCGTACGGACCGCTGTTGCTCACGTCGTTCAGCGCGGACGGGCCCGGCCGGCCACCCGCGGCCGACCCGCAGGCCGTCAGGACGAACGCCGCGGCGAGTGCCAGCAGCCGAACCTTCACCGCACACCTCCGACTGCCAGCGCCAGCGCCTCGGCGCCGCGCGGCTGGCTCACCAACACCGCGGCCAGTCCCAGGACGGCTGCGGCCACGACCGCTTCGATGACCACGCAGCGCCGCAGTTGCTCGACCGCCGTCGCGCTGAACGTCCGTCTGGCCACCACGGTACGGGCCAGGTTCGCGACCGCGAGCAGCCCCACGAAGCCGACGATCTTCGCGTCGACCAGCAGGCCGTACTCGGTCGTGAAAACCGCCCGCCACGAGCCGATGCCGCGCCACGCGGCATACGCGCCGGTCACCGCGATCACCGCTACCGCGACGAACGCGACGCGCGACCACACCGGCATGATCCGTCCCAGATCGGCCGCCTGGACGCGGGGCAACAGCGCGAACAGCAGCATCACCACTCCCCCGATCCAGACCGCGATCGCGAGCAGGTGCAGCATGTCCAGCGCGATCGACAGCCACACCGGATCGGTCGTGCGCGGGTGCCCGACGGCAGAGAACGTGTAGGCGATGCCCGCCATCAGCGGCGCGAACAACACGAGCCGGGCCGGCACGATCGCGAGCACCAGCAGCAGTCCGACCCGCACCGCGTGCAGCGTGCCGTAGTTCTGGTGCAGCGTGTCGCTCAGCAGCGCGCCCTGCCCCACCGACCCGAGGCCCTCGCCCGCGACGTACGCGCCCTGCAGCAGGAACTCGAGCACCGCGCCCACCACCGCCGCCGACAGCCCGACCGCGATCACCCGGCGCGCGGCGTCCTCGCGTTGGCCGGGACGCCAGATCGACAGCAGCAGCCAGCCCCCGCCGAGCAGCGCGAACCCCGCGTAGGAGATCCAGCGGCTGACGTCGAGCGCCGCTGCGACCACGCTGTCTGACTCGTCGGTGCTCGGCGCGTTCGCCAGTGGACCGGCCCCGACGACGAAGCGCAGCTCGCCGCCGACCGGATGCCCGTCGTCGGCCACGATGCGGTACGCGACGTCGTACGTGCCGTCCGGCAGGTGCGGCCGCAGCGCGACGCTGACCGAGTTCTCGTTGCCACCGGGGTGGCTCACCGGCCCGGTGTCGACCCGCGCGCCGGACGGCCCGGTGACGTGGACGAACGAGGGGGCGACGACGTCGTCGAAGCGCACCGTCACGCTCGCCGGAGCCGACGCCAGCCGGGCGCCGTCGCGCGGGGTGCTGCCGGTGAACTCGGCGTGCGCGGACGCCGGCGCGGCGAACAGCACGGCCGTCCCGAACATCGCGAACAGCAGCAGGACGAGCCGCCTCACGCCACACCCCGCAGCCGCCGGCGCTCGCCGTCCGCGGCGGGCACCGGTCGGGCCCGCCGCGGGGGCAGCGCGCGCTCGGCGCGGTCGAGCAGGATCAGCAGGGCCAGCCCGGCCACGGTCGCGACGTGCGTCAGCTCGCGCACGGCCGTCACCTCGCCGCCGACGATGTCGTGGACGGACAGCACCGCGAGCACCAGCACGAAGGTGCCGAGCAGCGGCACCAGGCCGGCCGCCCTGCGCGGTGCGTACGCGGCGGCCAGGAACGCGACGCCGACCGCGACGTCGAAGGCCGCGCTCTCGTGCGCGATGTGCTCGGACATCGCCATGCCCAGCCCGTCCCCCAGCAGCGCCGGGACGGCGATCGCGAGCTGGGCGGCGGCGACGACACCGAGCACGAGCCGCAGGGCACGCCGCCAGCGCAGCACGCGCCGGGTCGGCAGCACCGCGCCGGACATGATCGCCGGGGCGAGATCGGGCACGTCGACCGACGACAGTCGCAGCTGCCGGGTGATCGCGCTCGCGTCGGCCACCCATCGGGCACAATCGGGGCAACGCTGCAGGTGGGCGTCGAGATTCGCAGCGGACATGCCGACGGGTTCGCCGTCCAGGCGGGCCGAGGCGGCCTCGCGGTACCGATCGCAGCGCACATGGGTATTAGTCGCAGCGCAGTGCCGATCAGTTCCCGCAGAAGGGCGGATTCGATGGACGAGCTGACCGAGCTCGCCCTGGCCGCCCGCCACGGCGACACCGCGGCGGCCACCGCGTTCGTCCGCGCGAGCCAGGCGGACGTGTGGCGGCTGTGCCGGCACCTCGGCTCGACCGCGGGCGCCGAGGACCTCGTCCAGGAGACCTATGCGCGCGCGTTCGCCGCGCTGCACCGCTTCGCCGGGCGGTCGACCGTGCGCACCTGGCTGCTCACGATCGCGCGGCGCACCTGCGCCGACGCGGTGCGGGCCGCCGTCAAGAACCGCACGCTGCCCGAACCCGATGCCCCCCACCCCGACCACGCCGAGTCGGTCGCGCTGCACGACCTGCTGGCCGGCCTCGACGACGAGCGCCGTGAGGCCTTCGTGCTCACCCAGCTCGTCGGGCTGACCTACCCCGAAGCGGCGGACGTGTGCGGCTGCCCGGTCGGGACGATCCGCTCGCGGGTCGCGCGGGCCCGCGCCGACCTCGTCCAGGCGCACAGCGGACGTCGGGATCGGGAGACCGGATGACCCTGTTCGGTGCGGGGCGGCCGGTGCCGCCGGCCGTCCGGCTGCTCGGGTTCCGGCTCGTCTCGGCCGACCCCGAGCTCGGCGAGGCGACCGCGGAGTTCGAGGGACGCCCGGAGTTCCTCAACCTGATGGGCAACGTCCAGGGCGGGTTCGTCACCGCCATGCTCGATGCGGTCGCCTCGAGCGCGCTGCTGGCCCAGCTGCCGGCGACCGACGTCGCGCCGACACTCGAGATCAAGACCAGCTTCCTGCGTCCGGCGCCGGCGGGCCGGCTCGTCGGTCACGGCCGGGTGGCGCACCGCGGCGGGTCGATCGCCTTCCTCGCCTCGTCGCTGTGCGATCCGGACGGTGCGCTGCTGGCGACCGCGAGCGCCACCGTCAAGATCGTCAGTAGGTGATCCAGACCGCGTCGAGGTTCACCGCTCCGGACAGATCGCTGAAGCCGAACGTGCGCGAGGCCCGCGAGCTGCTGCGGTAGAACTCGACCGTCCGGATGCCCGGGCGCGCCGCGTGCAGGTTCAGCACCTGCAGGCGGTGGCCGTTGCGGCTGATCGCGAGCCGGCCACCGTCCGGGCCGACGTGCACGCGCACCGCGTACGCCCGGCCGAACCCGCCCGCGTGCAGGTACGCCCCGCGCGCGGTCGCGGCGAGGTGGCTGCCGCCGATGTCGGCCCGGTTCGTGACGCGCGTCCACCGGCGGTCGTGCGCGAGGCGCGAGTCGTCGAGCGGCACCTGCACGGTGCGGGTGGCGACCGGTGAGCGGTGGTGGCCGAGGTCCTGGCCCTGCACGGTGACCTGGTAGGTCGCGCCGGGGACGGAGCCGGTGAAGCTGCGTTCGCCCGAGGCCGGGTAGGTGTAGAGGTCGGCGCGGTTGGTCGCGGCGCCGAGCCGGCGGACGACGACGTGCGTCGCCCCGAGCAGGCGCAGATCGTGCCCGCGCGAGACGGTCCAGCTCGCGCGGATCGTGCGCCACTCCGCCGAGTGCGCATTCAGCAGGCCGACGTGCACGTCGGGTTTGGTCGGGGCGCCCTTGGTGAAGACGAACCGCATCACGGCCGGCCAGTGCACCGCGCCGACGCCGGTGACGGTGTCGTAGCCGCGGGTCGCCGACACCGACGGGTCGCTCCCGCGATCGGCGGGGTTGCCGTTCTGTCCGCGCACGATGTCGCGCACGGCCTTGCGCGCATCTCCGTTGGGCATGTTGTGGGTGTTGCGGTACGCCGAGTACAGCGGGCCGTGGATGTCGCCGACACCGGTGCTGCGGCCGCGAGCGGCGAGCGCGTTCGTCAACGACGCGGCGGACACCGGCGCGGACATGCTGGTGCCGCCGATCGCCGGGGTGTGGCAGAGGCATTGGTCGAAGTCGTACACCTCCGGGTTGGAGGTGTAGATGCGGAAGCCGGTCTTAGGCGAGGCGTTCGCGGCGATGTCCGGCACGAGGCGCCGGGCGTTGTTCCGGAACGGCGCGTCGTCGATGCCGGCGCGCTGGTAGACCGGCGCGGCGAACATGCTCGACCGGCCACCGCCCGTCCCGCCGGAGGAGCAGGTGTAGAGCCCCGAGCACGTCCAGGCGGTCTCGGTCCAGTTGCTGCCGGTATTGGGCCGGTTCGCACCGGCAGACAGGTGTGTGCCGCCGACGGAGACGACCGAGGGGGACGAGCCGGGGTAGTCCACGCTCGCCTTCGTGTTCGAGTAGCAGTCGTAGATGCCGTTGTCGCCGGCCGAGGCGAACACGGTCACGCCGGCCGCGACGAGTGACTTCAGGATCGGCTCGAGCGACATGATCGCCTTGCGGCCGGTGTCGCCCTCGCACCCGCCCCACGACACCGACATCGCAACGATGTTCGGGTTCTTGTGGGTGGCCATGCCGTTGCCGACGACGTCGTCGTAGACGTGGGCGAACACGTCGTTGTAACCGGCATCGGTGTTCGGCGCGAAGTAGGCCTGCTGGTGCGCCGACGGCGCCGTGGACAGGATCGACTGCTGGTCGAGATCGACCTCGACGTCGGGGGTGTTGCCGTTGGCGTTGTCGTCCCTGGCGCGGGGGCCGCCGTCGACCTTGACCGCGGTGTAGCGCTTGGCCGCGCCGTTGACCGGGTCGCTGATGTGATGGCGCCGGGCGTACGTGGTGAGGTCGGCCGCGCGCCTGCTGTTGTTGAAGTTCCCGAGTGTCGGGCCGTAGAAGTTGGCCAGCTGCAAGGTGGCCACCGTCGCGCTGCCGTCATGTTGGCCGGACGGCGGCGCGACGTGCGCGGGCGTGTAGGCGTTGCGGAACGCGCTGCCGTCGAGGGTGCTCGTCGCGTGGTGGAAGGCGGCCGGGCCGCCGGTGGTCGGGAACACCGCGGCGACGCTGCTCTGCAGCTGCTGGGGAACCCGGGGCAGCGCGCCGGTGACCGCGGCCCGCGGGGCGTGGGCGACCGGGCGCGTGCCGAACAGCCGCGCCGAGGCGGCTGCGCCGCCGACCGCGGTGATCGACCACGAGGT